>NZ_DYZD01000322.1 GCF_020741345.1 Nocardiopsis listeri | reverse complement strand
GGTGCTGGTGGACCACCTCAACGAGACCACCGTGGCGATGGTGCACGACTCCGGGTGCGTCATGGGGTTCTCCATCTACCCCGACACCAAGATGGACCCGGACCGGATGGTGCGGATCCTCTCGGAGTGGGGCACCGACCGGATGGTGGTGAACTCGGCCGCCGACTGGGGGCACAGCGACCCGCTCTCCACCCTGTACACGGGGCGGGCCATGCAGGCGGCGGGTTTCACCGACGACGACGTGGACCGGGTGCTGTGGCGCAACCCGGTGGACTTCTTCGCCCGAAGCGGTCGCCTGCTGCCAGAGGGCACCGGATCGGTCGGAACCACCTTCGAGGGCAACTCGATCCTGCGCGGCGAACGCCCCGAGGGGGACGCCGGATGAGATTTCGCCACCCCGACGGCACCGTCGTCCACCTGGCCTACTGCACCAACGTCCACCCCGCGGAGGACCTCGACGGGGTCCTGCGCCAGATCCGGGTGTTCGGCGGCGGGGTCCGTTCCGCCCTGGGCATCGACCTGCTCGGGCTCGGGCTGTGGCTTCCCGCTCCCCTGGCCCGCGAGCTGTCCGCGGACCCCGCCCTGGTCGACCGGTTGCGCAAGGGTCTGGAGACGGCGGGGCTGGAGACCGTCACCCTCAACGCGTTCCCCTACACCGGTTTCCACGACCCGGTGGTCAAGCACGCCGTCTACGGTCCGGACTGGACCGATCGCGCCCGGCTGGACTACACGGTGGACTGCGCCCGTGTCCTGGCCCGGTTGATGCCCCACGACGCCGTGAGGGGCAGCGTCTCCACCCTGCCCCTGGCCTGGCGGGAACCCTGGTCGTCGGAGCGACTGGGGGTCGCCCGCGGCCACCTGTCCGAACTGTCCGGGGCCCTGGCCGAACTCGCCGACGCGGGTCGCCCGGTACGGGTGGCCCTGGAACCCGAACCCGGGTGCGTCGTGGAGAGCACCCGCGACGCGGCCCGGCTCCTCGCCGGGTCGCCCGCGCACCTGGGCGTGTGCCTGGACACCTGCCACCTGGCGGTGGGGTTCGAGGAGCCCGGCCCGGCGCTCGCCCGCCTGGCCGACGCCGGGCTACCGGTGGTCAAGACCCAGGTGTCGGCGGCCCTGGAGGTCCCCGACCCGACCGATCCCCGGGCCCGGGAGGCGCTCACCGCCTTCGCCGAGGACCGGTTCCTGCACCAGACCCGCGAACTCGTGGGCGGGCGCGCCCGGGGCCGCGACGACCTGCCCGACGCCCTTCGCGGACCTCACCCGTTGCGCGGGCGCGGCCCCTGGCGCACCCACTTCCACGCGCCCCTGCATTCCCCCGCGAACGAACCGCTGCGCGGTACCACCGATCACCTCACCGACACCCTCACCCACCTTCTGGGCTCCGAGGGCGCCCGCACCGACCACCTCGAAGTCGAGACCTACACCTGGACGGTGCTGCCCGAGGACCGCAGGCCCGTCGGCGAGGACGGGCTGATCGAGGGGATCGCCGCCGAACTCGCCTGGACCCGGGACCGACTCCTCGACCTCGGTCTGACCGCCCTGTGAACACCGATGGCCCGTGACCCCCGAAGGAAGGGACCGTTCCCCATGCCCCAGGACCGCCGCCTCCTCGTCATCGACGCGGTCGGCCTCACCCCCCGGCTGCTTCGGCACGCGCCCCGTCTGCGGGCCCTGGCCGAACGAGGCCGGCAGGCCGGCTTGGAAACCGTCCTGCCCGCCGTGACCTGCACCGTGCAGTCCACGTTCCTCACCGGATCCACCCCGGCCGACCACGGAGCCGTCGCCAACGGCTGGTACTTCCGTGACCTGGGCGAGGTGTACCTGTGGCGCCAGCACAACCGGCTGGTCCAAGGCGAGAAGGTGTGGGAGACCGCCCGCAGGCACCGCCCCGGTTTCCGGACCGCCAACGTGTGCTGGTGGTACGCCATGGGCGCCACCACCGACTGGACCATCACCCCGAGGCCCGTCTACCACGCGGACGGGCGCAAGTCCCCGGACTGCTATACCCGGCCGGTGGCGCTGCACGACGAGCTCACCGCCGAGCTGGGCCCCTTCCCCCTGTTCCACTACTGGGGTCCGACCGCGTCCCTGCGCTCCACGGAGTGGATCGTGGCCGCCACCCGCCGGCTACTGCCCAGGGCCGACCTGACCCTGTGCTACGTCCCGCACCTGGACTACGACCTGCAGCGTTTCGGGCCGGGCTCCGAACAGGCCCTCAAGGCCGTCGGTGACCTCGACTCCGCCCTGGCTCCGCTGTTGGACGACGCCGAGGAGGCCGGTGTCACCGTCCTGGTGCTCAGCGAGTACGGCATCACCCCGGCCGATCGCCCCGTACACGTCAACCGCGCGCTGCGCGAGGCCGGGCTGCTGGAGGTGTACACGCAGGAGGGCATGGAGTACCTGGATCCGTGGGCCTCGCGCGCCTTCGCGGTCGCGGACCACCAGTGCGCCCACGTCTACGTGGACGATCCCGCCGACCTGCCCGAGGTCACGAAGGTCGTGGCCGGCCTGGAGGGTGTGGACCTGGTCCTGGACCGGCGGGCGCAGGCCGACCACGGACTCGACCACGACCGTTCGGGCGAGCTGGTGCTGTTCGCCGACCCGGGCGCCTGGTTCACCTACTACTACTGGCTGGACGACGGCCGCGCCCCCGACTTCGCTCGTGGCGTCGACATCCACCGCAAGCCCGGCTACGACCCGGCCGAACTGTTCCTCGACCCCGCCGACCCGATGGTCAAGGCGCGGGCCGCGGCCGGTCTGGTCCGCAAGAAGGTCGGCCTGCGGTACGCGATGGACGTCGTCCCCCTGGATCCGGGCTGTGTGCGCGGCACCCACGGACGCCCCCACACCGATCCCGAGGACGGCCCGCTGCTGTTGTGCGACGGCCCCATCCCGGACCGGGATCGTTTCGCGGCCACCGAGGTCCGCGATCTCATACTCGGCCTCGTCGGTGTGCCGGCACCGACGAGGTCGACCCCGCTGTGACACAACCGGCCCCGACCCCCGAACAACGGAGGATGCACGATGACCAGACCGGTCACCCTCTTCACCGGCCAGTGGGCCGACCTGCCCTTCGAGAAGGTGTGCGAACTCGCCTCGTCCTGGGGCTACGACGGACTGGAGATCGCCTGCTGGGGCGACCACCTGGACGTCACCCGCGCCGCCGTCGACGACTCCTACCTCCAGGGGCGCCGGGAGATCCTCGAACGGCACGGGCTCGGCGTGTGGGCCATCTCCAACCACCTGCTGGGCCAGGCGGTGTGCGACGACCCGATCGACCACCGCCACCAGGACATCCTGCCCTCACGGGTCTGGGGCGACGGCGACCCGGAGGGCGTGCGGCGGCGCGCCGCCGAGGAGATGAAGCTGACCGCCCGGGCCGCCGCGAAGCTGGGGGTGTCCACGGTGGTGGGCTTCACCGGCTCCGCGATCTGGAAGTACGTGGCGATGTTCCCACCGGTGGGCGACGACGTCATCCAGGCCGGCTACCGGGACTTCGCCGATCGTTGGAACCCGATCCTGGACGTGTTCGACGAGGTGGGGGTGCGCTTCGCCCACGAGGTGCACCCCTCGGAGATCGCCTACGACTACTGGTCGACGCAGGCGGCCCTGGAGGCGGTGGGGCACCGTGAGGCGTTCGGGTTGAACTGGGACCCCAGCCACATGGTGTGGCAGGACATCGACCCGGTCGGGTTCCTGTGGGACTTCCGGGACCGGATCTACCACGTGGACTGCAAGGACGCCCGCAAGCGCGTGGGCGGTGGCCGCAACGGACGTCTGGGGTCGCACCTGCCCTGGGGCGACCCGCGCCGGGGCTGGGACTTCGTCTCCACCGGCCGGGGCGACGTGCCGTGGGAGGCGTGTTTCCGCGTGCTGAACTCGATCGGCTACGAGGGGCCGATCTCCATCGAATGGGAGGACGCCGGGATGGACCGACTGACGGGCGCGGCGGAGGCGGTGAGGTTCGTGCGGGCCAACGTCTTCGACCCGCCCACCTCCTCCTTCGACTCCGCGTTCGGCTCCGGCTGACGGACCCGGCGGCCGCCCGTCACATCATGGGGGCGATGACGACGCGGAACTCCCCGTCGTCGGTCCCCACGTCGTGGCGGAAGTCGTTGACCCGGTTCACCGAGCGTTGGACGGCGTCGCCGCCGAAGGCACTGGTGTCCACTCCGGGCAGGACCTCGCGCAGGGCGAGGACCGCCTCGTCGATGGACAGGGCCGTGCCCCGGTGTTCGGGGGTGATGCGTCGGCCGTCGTCGGTGAGCCGACTGATCGCGATCCGGAACATCGCCGGTCTCCCTGCGGTTCGGGGGGTGGTCGACGACATTCTCTCCCATCCGCGGCGAGGTGGGAAAGCGCTTGGGCGGAGCCGGTCCCGGGACGGTGGAGGCGGGCTCGAACGCACCGTCCCGGGACCGGCCTCAGATCTCCAGTGTCTCCTCGATGCCCTTGAGCCGGTGCCGGGCCAAGGCGAGGTTCCCGCGGGTGCGGTCCATCGCCAGGTAGAGGAAGAGCCCCTGCCCCTTGCGGCTGGTGAGGGGACGGATGACGTGGTACTGACCGGACAGGGTGATGAGGATGTCCTCGATCGCGTCGTTCAGTCCCAGTTGGTCCATGGTCCGCATCTTGGCCCGGACGACCTCGGTGTTGCCGGCGGCGGCCACCGTGAGGTCGAGGGACTTGTTCGAGCTGAGGGTGCCCAGGGCCATGCCGCTGCTGTAGTCGACCACGGCGGCACCGATGGCGCCCTCGATCTCCATCATTTCCTTGAGTCCGGCTTCGATGTTGGGCATGTCCTTCTCTTTCCTTTGGTTGATTCGGCGCAGCTCTCTCCGGTCGGCGATCCAACGACGCAGTGCCGGACCCCGGCGGCGCGGGGGCGAACCGGCGTTCACGCGACCACCGTTTCCGCATGGGGACGCTCCACCGAAAGGGCGCGCAGCCCGGTGAGGACCCGTTCCAGCACCGGCCGGTCCACGGTGACCAGGGCCCTGGGCCTGGTCGGACGGCCGCGGCCACGGCGGGTCGGGGGGCCGTCGTGTTCGGGCGGTTCGACGTTGTCGGCCAGATCTCGCAGTCGGCGCAGGGCGATCCCGAGATTGCCCTGGTCTCGCTCCACACGGACCTGCACGCAGTAGTGCGAGCCGCGCAGGACCGCGAACAGCACGTGGTGGTCGGCCTCGGTGACCACCACGTCCTCCACCGCCTGGGCCGCGCAGAGCGGCCCGGCGGCGATGGCCTGGAGCATCGCCGCCGCGCCCGAGGTCCCGTCGTCCTCTCCGACGTGGGCCAGGGCGTGGTCGCCTCGCCAGTCGACGAGACAGACACTGCGTACGCCAGGGGTCTGGAGCAGCTCCCGCATCTGCTGGTCGATGGCGTGCACGGCGTTCCTTTGTGAGAGCGGAGCCGAACCGGTCGGCCCGGGGGCGGAATCGAACGGTGTCCCGTTAGGGGACGATTCGAGAATAAGACGCCATCGTTCTTCTCGCAGGCGTTTCCGGCATTTAATCTTTCCGTGCCTTCTGGCCTGCTATTTCACTGAAAAGAAGTTAGCGGTGTTTGATTCTCGACACGCGATCTGCCGCCTTTTCAGCCCATGTCGACGGATGAGATCCCGTTATGCCGTTTCGGGACTTTCGCTCACGGAACACAAGGCGCGCGAACAGGCCCTAGGGTGTGTCACCGACCGTTCGTTCAGTAGGCCGATCCGGTCGACACGTGAGAGGGACCAGACCTTCCACGCGCTCCCGCTCTCCGCCGCAAGGTAGGTTCGACAACCGTGGCCCGAACTTCCGCACCCGACGACCCCGCCGCACGCTCGACCGGACGGCGCCGCTCCGGCCGCCCGGGGCACGACGCCGACTCCGTACTGCGTGTGGCAGCCCGCGTCTTCAACGAACGCGGGTACGACGGCACGAGCATGGAGGACCTGGCCCGCGCCTTGGGCGTGACCAAGTCCGCGATCTACCATCATGTCTCCGGCAAGACCGAACTGTTGCGTCGGTCGCTGGACCTGGCGATGGACGCGCTGTTCGAGGTGACCGGGGAAGAGGGCGCGACCACCGGGCGGGCCATCGACCGCCTGGAACACGTGATGCGCGGCAGCGTCCGGGTGCTGGTCGAGGAGCTTCCGCACGTGACCCTGCTGCTGCGGGTTCGCGGAAACACCGACGTGGAGAAGCGGGCGCTGGAGCGCCGACGTCGCTTCGACCACCTGATCGCCGACCTGGTACGCGAAGGCGTGGTCGACGGCGACATCCGCAGCGACGTGGATCCGGCGGTCGCCTCACGCCTGCTGTTCGGCATGGTCAACTCGATCGTCGAGTGGTACAAGCCCGATCGCGGGCTGGCCTGCGAGGAGATCGCCGACGCCCTGATCCGCATCGCCTTCGAGGGGATGCGCGCGCCCAAGGAATAGCGCGACAGGGGCGCGCGCACTCACCCCGGGACCGTCCGGGCGGTGACAATGGCCACAGGATCCCGGGTGAACCGAAAACGGGTTCTCCAACGGCCACGTGCTTCCGTCGACCTGTCGAGCGGGGGACCACGGCCCCCCTGACTCTTCGCCCGCCACGCCTCGGACCAGGGCTTTTATCCTTAAGGCTCAGAATCCACCTTTTTGTGCCAGGGGCGCGGAGATCATGATCGACCACTTCAACACGGGATTGCTGACGCCGGTGGGTGCCTACGCGGTCTCCGTGATCGGATCCTTCATCGGCTTGATGTTCGCCCGCCGGCTCCGAACGGCCACCGGCGCGGCCCGGTGGTGGTGGCTGGCCCTGAGCGCGATCTGCCTCGGCGGTACCGCCATCTGGTCGATGCACTTCATCGCCATGCTGGGCTTCCAGGTGCACGGCACCCCGATCCGCTACGACGCCGGGCTCACCATAGCCAGTGGGTTGCTCGCGATCTTCGTCATGTCCGTGGCGCTGTTCCTGATGAGCACCAGGCCGAACACCACCCGCCTCCTGATCAGCGGGGTGATCGCGGGTTCCGGGATCGTCTCCATGCACTACATCGGCATGGCCTCGATGCACATGCACGCGGAGATGCACCACGACCCCCTGTTCGTCGCCCTGGCGACGGCGATCGCCCTGGTGGCGGCCACCGTCGCCCTGTGGTTCTCCTGGCGGCTGCGCGGCACACTCAGCATTCTGGTCGCCGCCCTGGTGATGGGTGTCGCGGTATCGGCCATGCACTACACGGGCATGTTCGGCGTCGACGTCACCCTGACCGAACGCACCACCGACGCCCTGGCCGGATCGACCGGGGTCGAGTTGCTCCTGCCGCTCGTGGTGGGCCTGTTCGTCTTCCTGCTGGTGTGCAGCCTGCTCCTGATGCTGGGTGTGGACGACCGCCCGGGTTCGAACCAGCCCGGTTCCCATCGTCGGTCGGTCGAAAACCACGGCTAGGCGACTGGCCGTAAGTGGCCACGACATCTGTCTCCACGCCCCTGGCAGGAATTACGGTCGGTCTCTACCATCTGTGAATGCTGGTCACATTTGTGACCGGAGTCATAGAAAGTAGAGGCCTGAGGCCATGGCCGACATATTCCCCCAAGGTCTACTCACCCCCGCCCTCGCCTACGCCGTCTCCGTCATCGGTTCCTTCCTCGGGCTGGTCTTCGCTTCGCGGGCCCGGCGTACGACCGGCCTGGTCCGTTGGCAGTGGCTCATCCTGGCGGCGCTGTCCCTCGGTGGCATCGCCGTGTGGTCGATGCACTTCATCGCCATGCTGGG
>NZ_DYZD01000321.1 GCF_020741345.1 Nocardiopsis listeri | reverse complement strand
CGAAGACCTCGTCGTGGCGTTCGAGCGTGGGCATGGGTGTGCTGCCTTCCTTCGTGGGTCGGGCCGTCGGCGACCCGCATGTTACTGACAGGTAACCTATGTTGGCCAGCATAGACCAGGCGGGTCCGCCGAGGCGGCGTGGCGGCCCCCCTTCGTCCGGACCTCACGGGATCGGCGGGTGCTTGTGGGAACGGATTCCTCGCTCGGGGTCGGTCGGCGCGCCGGCCACCCCGCTGCTCTTCCAGTACCGGATGACGTCGGTGGACTCGTTGCGCCCGGCGACACGGCGGACGGTGAGGTCGGGGGCCGTGATGGTGCTCCGTTCGGGCAGGGGAGTGCGCGGCGGTCACCTCACGCGTCCGGTCGCGGTCCGTTCGCGGCGAGTGGTTAGACGGCAGAGCGGGGCCGTACTCGAAGTCGATCAAATCAGTAGGAAAGCCATGGAACACGGAATCGGGCGCCCCGTAGGATGTGGCCGTGTCGATCCGACCCGAGCCCGAGAGGTTCCCACCCGAAGGGGATTCGTTGAACGACCGCACCCAGGCCTTCGCCGGACTCACCGAGAACTACCGGGCCCACCGGCCGGACTACCCCTCAAAGGCCCTGGACGTTCTGCGGGACCACGTGCTCGATGGTGTCGCCGATCCCCGACTGCTGCTCGACGTCGGTTCCGGGACCGGCATCTCCACCCGTGCCCTGCGCGCCGTCTTCGGTCCCGACCCCAGGGTGGTGGGGGTCGAGCCGGGACACGACATGCGCGCCACCGCCACGGACGAGGGTGGTGTCGAGTACGTGGACGCCCGCGCCGAGGAGATCCCCTTCTCGGACGCCTCCGCGGCCCTGGTCCTCACCGCCCAGGCCGTGCACTGGTTCGACCGCCCGGCCTTCTTCGCCGAGGCCGTTCGACTCCTGGAACCGGGCGGCACCCTGGCGGTGCTCAACAACGACCGCGACCTGCGCAGCGCCTTCGTCGACGAGTACGAGACCCTGCTGGAGCGGTACAGCCCCGGCTACGATCGCCACTACCGCTCCTACGACCTGGTCGGGGAACTCTCGGCCGTCGAAGGTCTGACCGGAGCGGTCGAGCACACCCTCGACTGGACCCGCGAACTCACCCCCGACGGCCATCTCGGTATGGCCATGTCCTCCAGCAGGGTGGCGGCCGCCGCCCGCGAGGTCGGTGCGGAACGCCTGCGCACCGAACTGCGCGCCATGGCCGCTCACCACTTCCCCGACGGTAGGGTCCTTTTCCCCTACACCACCCGGATGGTCCTGGCCCGTCGCGTCCGCGCCCATCGCGCCGGGTAGGGGACGGGCAGGGAGGAACCGTGGAACTCGGCACGCTGGGCTACCTGATGGTCGCCACCGCCGTCCTGGTCTGGGGATACGTCCTCTACCGGTTGGTCCGCCGCCAGGTCGGCCGTGAGAACGACCCCGACGACCCCGGTTTCGGACCCGGCGGACCCCTGCGTGATCTGTGAGGTTTTGCGTGAAACGTCCCCCTCGCTGACGTTGACCAAAGCCGCTTTGGGAAAGGGTCCGGGCCAAGGCCTGGAACCTCGGGCCGGGAACCGACGACGAGGGAACACACATCCATGGCGCAGCTGATCGTACTGGGGGTCGCCGACCGCGACACCGCGGAGAAGGCACTCGACATCGCGTCCGAGCTGGGCAAACAGGAGCTCCTCCGGCTGGAGGACGCGGCCTACGCCTACAAGGACGACAAGGGGCGCCCGCGCATCCACCAGACCTTCCACCTGACCGGCTACGGTGCGGCAGGGGGCGCTCTGTGGGGCACCCTCATCGGCATGCTCTTCCTCAACCCGCTCCTGGGCCTGGTCGTGGGAGCGGGCACGGGCGCGATCGCGGGAAAGCTCAGCGACGTGGGCATCGACGACGACATGATCAGACAGATCGGCTCCGAACTCGAACAGGACCGCGCCGCGGTGTTCCTGCTCGCCGATGACGCCACCATCGACCGGGTCGTCGACGCGTTCAAGCCTTTGCACCCCACCGTCATCCAGACCAACCTGTCCAAGGACAACGAACGGGAACTCGTCGAGGCGCTCCGCTCCTGACGGACCTGGGTCCCCAGGGCCCGAGAGCCCTTCCACGCCGCCGACACGGACCGCCCGTGCCGGCGGCCGTCGGTACGACGAGGAGACAGTGATGACCGGGAACGGACACGAGGACGCGGCCATCGGGGACGACTTCGTCGACGCCGACCGTGGACTCATCGCCAGACTGCAACCGGGACAGGTCAGGAACGAACAGGGCCGGGTGGTGTGGGACACCGAGGCCTACGCCTTCCTCGACCAGGACTGCCCCGACACCGCCCACCCCGGTCTGTGGCGCCAGTCCCGACTATGCGCCAAACAGGGGCTGTACGAGGTCACCGAGGGGATCTACCAGGTCCGAGGTCTGGACCTGTCCAACATGACACTGGTCGAGGGCGACCAGGGCGTCCTGGTCATCGACCCCTTGATCTCCGCCGAGACCGCGAGGGCGGGACTGGAGCTCTACCGTTCCCACCGCGGCGATCGGCCGGTCAGCGGGGTCCTCTACTCGCACTCTCACGTCGACCACTTCGGCGGGGTCGGCGGTGTCACCGAAGGCAACGTGCCCATCCTCGCCCCGAAGTGGTTCATGGAGAACGCCGCGTCGGAGAACGTCTACACCGGCCCCGCGATGGCCCGCCGCGGGTTGTTCCACACCGGGGCCCACCTGTCGCCGGGGCCTCGAGGGCAGATCGGGGTAGGGCTGGGGCAGGCGAGCTCCACCGGCACCATCACCCTCATCGCGCCCAACCGGGACATCACCCGCACCGGGCAGGAGGAGGTCGTCGACGGGGTGCGCATCGTCTTCCAGATGACCCCGGGCACCGAAGCGCCCGCGGAGATGAACTTCTACTTCCCCGAACACCGGGCCTTGTGCATGGCGGAGAACGCCACCCACAACCTGCACAACCTCCTCACCCTGCGCGGGGCCCCGGTCCGGGACGCGCGTGCCTGGGCGCGGTACCTGGACGAGGCCGTGGAACTGTTCGCGTACGACTCCGACGTGCTGTTCGCCTCCCACCACTGGCCCACCTGGGACACCGACCGGATCGTCCGCTTCCTGTGCGAACAACGCGACCTCTACGCCTACCTGCACGACCAGACGATCAGGATGATGAACCAGGGGATGGTGGGTTCGGAGATCGCCGAACGCATCCAGATGCCTCCCGCGTTGGAGCGCGCCTGGCACACCCGCGGTTACCACGGTTCGGTGAGCCACAACGTCAAGGCGATCTACCAGCGGTACATGGGCTGGTTCGACGGCAACCCCGCCCACCTGTGGCAACATCCGCCGGAGGACGCGGCGCGACGGTACGTGGAGTGCATGGGCGGCATCGACGAGGTGGTTCGCAAGGCCGGCGAATACCGGGCCGAGGGCGACCTCAGGTTCGCCGCCACCCTGCTCGATCACGCGGTGTTCTCCGACCCCGGGCACGAGGGGGCCCGCGCCGCGCTGGTGGAGGTCTACGAACAGCTGGGGTTCGGTTCGGAGAACGGAACCTGGCGCAACTTCTACCTCCAGGGCGCGGCCGAGCTGCGGCACGGCAAGCCGGAGACCGCCATGGAGACGAGCACGGGGGTGACCTCGGCGCTTTCGCTGGAGCAGCTCTTCACCTCCTTGGGGATCCGGATCAACGGCCCCAAGGCGTGGGAGGAGCACTTCGTCATCGACTGGGTGTTCACCGACCTCAACACCACCCACCGGACCACCCTTTCCAACGGGGCCTTCACCACCAGGGAGAAGCCGCGTCGGGGAGAACCGGACCTGGTCGTCACCCTGAACAAGTTCCGGCTGCTGCGGCTGATCGCGGGCAAGGGCACGGAGGGCATGGCGTTCGCGGGAGACGAGACGCTGGTGGACAGGTTGATGGGTCTGTTGGACCTTCCCGATCCGGTCTTCGCCATCGTCACGCCCTGAGCGTCCCGAGACGTCCGGCGAGCCGGAGCAAGGACACCGCGTCCGGCCCCTCCCCGTCGGTGATCCCGATGCCGGCCTTCGGACGGCCGGTCAGGCCAGGGGCTTCTTGAAGCCCACGTGCGAGGCCTCGTATCCCAGGTGCTCGTAGAAACGGCGGGCGTCCACGCGGGTGGCGTCCGAGGTCAGTTGGAGCAGCACGCAGCCGCGCTCCCCGGCCTCGCGTTCGGCCCACTCCAGCAGCTCGGTGCCGAGCCCACCGCCGCGCTCGTCGGCGTGCACCCGTACCCCCTCCACCTGGGCGCGGGTGGCCGCCGTCCTGGAGAGCCCCGGAAGAACGGTCAGCTGGAGGGTGCCCACCACCCGTCCGTCCCGTCGGGCCACGGCCAGGTACTGATGGGGATCGGCGTCGATGACCTCGAAGGCCTTCAGGTAGGGGGTGAGGTCGTCGGGGGTCTCGCGGGCCGCTCCGAGGGGGTCGTCGGTGAGCATGGCGACGATCGCCGGAATGTCCTCGGCACGCGCGCGTTCGATGATCGGCATGGGCATCAAGATACGTGGCGACGGCGACGCCAGGTGTCAATTACTGTTGACCCATGGAGAGCACCGAACGACTGGCAGAGATCGCAGGGTCCCTACGGGGTGAGAACACGCTGGAGTCGTTGGAATCGCTCGTGGAGCTGCGCTCGGAGTCCGAACGCGTCGAGGCGGTTCTGGTGCGCCGAGCCCGCAACCAGGGTCTCACCTGGGCCCGGATCGCCGAGGCGCTCGGGGTGTCCAAACAGGCCATCCACAAGAAGTACGGCGGCAGAGGCCTGCCGGGGTCGCAGAAGTAGCCAGAACGGGCCGCTCAGCGCACCGCCGCGGCGAACTCCTCCCGCGACCAGCCCACGCCCACCCCGAGCGTGAAGCGTCCCTCCGAGAGCCGGTCCAAGGTGGCCACCTGCTTGGCGAGTACGAAGGGGTCGCGCATGGGCAGGACCAGCACCGAGGTGCCCAACCGCACGCGCTTCGTGTGCGCCGCGAGGTGGGCCAGGGTGATGAGGGGTTCGTACACGCCGCCGAACACCGTTCCGTAGGGCCGGGGCGGCAGCAGGTGGTCGGGCAGCCAGGTGGTGTCCACCCCGAGCTCGTCGGCCCGCACGCCCAGGTCGATCAGGGTGGAGATCGAAACGTCGGGTGATTCGTCGGGCAGCACCACCTGAAGGCGGGTACCGGCCAGGGGTTCGGTCGACTCGCTCATAGGGCGACGTTACCCTCGGGCCGCCCCGCACGCGCCGTTCCCCGGCAGGGTCGGTCTCGCGGCCATGGCGTGGTGCTCACCGCCCGACACGTCCATGGTCCCCAGGTCCTCGACGGACACCCGCTCGTCCACCGGGTCGACGATGTCGCGTTCCTCGACTCACGGAGACGTCGACACAGGGTGGGGCGCGCTCCGCCCCGACCCTGTTCGAACCGCCTAGGGTCTGAGTGAACAGCCCGGGTCTCGGCGTTCGAAACGAACACAAACAGGGGGAGAAGCATGCCCGTTTCCAAGGAAGTCCACCTCGTCGCCCGACCTGACGGGGAGCCGAAACCGGAGGACTTCGCCGTGGTCGAGAGCACCGTCGAAGACCCCGGACCCGGCCAGATCCAGGTCCGCAACGACTGGATCTCCGTCGACCCCTACATGCGGGGGCGCATGAACGACGTCAAGTCCTACGTGCCGCCGTTCCGTCTCGGCGAGGTCATGGACGGCGGCGCGGTGGGCACCGTCGTGGCCTCGGAGAGCCCCGACGTGCCCGTCGGCGCGAGCGTCCTGCACTTCCAGGGCTGGCGCCAGTACGCGTTGATGGACGCCGCCCGCGCCAAGGTGATCGACACCGAGGCCGCGCCCGCCCAGGCCTACCTGAGCGCGCTCGGCATGGTCGGCCTCACCGCCTACGCGGGCCTGACCGCCATCGCCGAACTCAAGGAGGGCGACGTCGTGTTCGTCTCCGGTGCGGCGGGTGCGGTCGGCAGCCTCGCCGGGCAGATGGCCAAGCAGCTGGGCGCCGCCAAGGTCATCGGCTCAGCGGGAGGACCCGAGAAGAAGCGTCGCCTGCTGGAGGAGTTCGGCTTCGACGCCGCCATCGACTACCGCGAGGGCGATCTGGAGGGGCAGCTCGCCGAGGCCGCGCCGGACGGCATCGACGTCTACTTCGACAACGTCGGCGGTGACCACCTGCGCGCCGCCATCCAGGGGATGCGTGTCCACGGTCGTGCCGCCCTTTGCGGGGCCATCTCGGTCTACAACGCCACCGAACCGACCCCCGGTCCCGACAACCTCGGTCTGCTCGTGGGCAAGCGGATCAAGCTGCAGGGCTTCCTGGTCGGTGACCACGGCGACCTGGCCCCCGAGTACTACGAGCGCGCCGCCGGGTGGCTCGCGGAGGGCAAACTGCACAGCAAGGTGACGGTGGTCGACGGGATCGACAACGCGGTCGACGCGTTCCTCGGCATGATGCGCGGCGCCAACACCGGCAAGATGCTCGTGCGTCTGCCGGCCTGACCCCGCTCCGCCTCCGGAACGAGAGCCGTCGGCCAGGGTGGGGCCGGCGGCTCTGGAGTGCGTGAAATCACCTCGGCGACCGTTTTTCGTCGATGGTTCATCCGATGATCGAGAAGGCCCATCATGTGGCCGATTCCGGTATCGACCGATCGGAGTCGAAAATAAACGTCTTTGGGGCCCGAAGACCGTTTCCGGTCGGGATCATCGGCCCACGCACCAGGGAGAACACACCCACCAGTGGACACTTCGGCAAGGGTATGAATCTGTGCGACGCCACTGCCGGGCGACACCTTTTCGGGGGGCCCGCCCCTGGAGTGGCCAGGGGCCCGACAGAGGCGTACAGTCCTCTCTTGGTGCGCCGGGAAATCAGGTCGGCGAACACCTCAGCTCTCTACGCGAAATCAGATCCATGACCGTTGTCCCCCGTCGCGCCGCGCGCGTCTACCGCTCCGAGAACGCCGAGCGTTCCGTGCACGCCTGGTGTCACAAAGCCCTGAGTCGGTGGCCCGATCTCGGTCCCCTGCCGCCGGTGGAGACCGGTCTGGGGCCCACGCAGGCCTTCCGTGCTCTGGGCGGGCCCGGAACCCCGGTCCTGGTCCTGTCGGGCACCAACTTCAACGCCGCCACCACGGTCCCCGCCGCCCGCGCGCTCGCCGCGGACCGGCCGGTGCTGCTGGTCGACCCACCGGGACAGCCGGGCCTGAGCTGCAACAGGCGCAACGCCGGCTCCCGGATGGAGGCCTACGGTGAGTGGCTCGACGAACTCCTGCCACAGATCACCGACCGCCCGGTCATCGTCCTGGGACACTCCCGGGGCGCCGCGATCGCGCTGTCCTCGACCCCGAACCCGCTGGTCGCCGGACTGATGCTGCTCAACCCCGCCGGGTTGACGGCCGCCGGGGTCAGCTCGGAGTCGATGCGCGCCACCCTGCCGTGGATGATCCACCCCAACGAGCAGACCAGTACCCGACTGATCGAGTTCCTCAGCGGTCCGTCCACGGACACCGACTGCGCGGAGCACCGATCCGAGGCGGAGTGGCTGACACTGGTGGCCCGTCACTGCCGCACCAACTCCACACCGACCCCTCTGTACGGGGAGTTCTTCAGGGCCTGGGCCGAAACCCCGGTCACCGTGGCCACCGGGTCGCACGACCCGTTCTTCTCACCCGCGCGACTGCACGGCCCGGCCCGTCGCTTCCTGCACACCCAGGTGCGCACCATCGAGGGCGCCGGGCACCTGTCCCTCTACGAGCAGCCGGAGAAGGTCGCCGAACTCCTCCGCGAGTTCGACGCCTGAGAACCGACCGCCGACCCGCGCGTCCGGCCTCCACCGGACGCGCCGGGAGCGTCGCCGTGGGGACTCACCCGTGCGCCAGCGCCCGCCGCAGTTCGGACACCGTCGTGAATCGGTGCCCCCGCAGGCCCAGGTCACGCGCCGCCGCCACGTTGGTGACGTTGTCGTCCACGAACAGGACGCCCTCGGCGGGGAAACCCAGCCGTTCCAGACACCACTCGAAGGCCGCGGCCTCGGGCTTGGCGTGACCGATCCGGCAGGACAGCCCCAGCACCGGGAACAGGTCGAGCACGTGGGGGAAGCGTTCCTCGAACCGTTTCGCGAGGTCCTCGGGGATGTTCGACAGCAATCCGATGGGCCTGCCCGCCGCGGCCAGCCCCTGCACCACCTCGACGGTCTCGTCGTTGATCCGCGACCAGCTGTCCAGGTCCAGGGCGATCAGTCGCTCCACCTGTTCGGGGGTGAAGGGCGTGCCCAGACGCTCACCGACCGCCTTCCAGTACGCGGGACCGTCCAGGTCGCCCCGGTCGTAGGGCTGCCGCCGCGCCCAGTAGGCCTCCCAGAAGGGGTCGTGGTCGTGGCCGGCGAACTCCACCATTTGTTCGCGGACCCTCACCGACTGGTCCATGGCGACCACACCGAACATGTCGAACAGCACGGCGTTCACAGGCTTCCCCCAGGCTTCGAGATCGAGTACGAAGAATTTCCCTACCCGTGCCCCGTGCCCGTGAACCCGGGTCCGGGGTTTCTTCGTGTGGTCATGGTCGTACTCCCAGGACGGGCAGTGGGAACTCGCCGATGCCGGCGGTGAGGTCGTTGACCCGGCCCGGGTCGACGTGCCCGAGGGCCGCGTAGTGCTCCGTCACGCGCCTGGTGAGGCGTCCGCCCTGAGGGGGTCGTACACCTTCGCCCACATCCGCCGGTGGAGTTCGGGGCGCACCATGGCCTCGGAGTTCACCGCCGGCCGTGGGGAGTGGGTCACCAACGACAAGGCCCTGTTGTCCCGCGCGAACCTGGAGGAGGTGGACCTGGTGGTCGCCGGCATGACCGCCGACCCCCAGGAGCTGGTCGCAGGCGTCGCGGAGGTCGGCCGGATCCTGTCCATGGCCCGCTGAGGCCGGCCCACCCCCATCTCAGCAGGGGAGGTTACTCCCACACCATGGTGACCATCCCGCTGATGGTGTCGTAACCGGCGCGTTCGAAGGCGCGGGCCATGGGTACGTTGCCCAGGTCCGTCGCGGCCCGGACGTGGGCCACGCCCGCCTCCCGCAGCACGCGACCGCCCTCGGCGAGCAGGTCGTCGATGTACCCGTTGCCGCGGTACTCGGGGAGCACGGCGATGTAGGCGATGATCGGGTGGTAGGCGTTGCGGGCCGGGATGACGAACCCGACCGGCTCGCCGTCGGGCGACGTCGCCACCCGCCACCACGAACGCGGCGTGGTGTAGGCGGCGAACTCGTCGGCGAAGTTGGCCTCGGCGACCTCGCGCGCGGACTTCTCCCGCAGGTCGGCCCGGTCGTGACAGTCCAGGGTCCCGTCCAGGGCCCGGACCATGAGGTCGAGGATCTCCGTGGTGTCGGTGATCTCGCGGAAACGGAGCCGGTCGCCGACCTCGGGTTCACGGGAACCTTCCCGCCACTCGAAACGCAGCCGCTCGGTGAGCGGCCGGCCACCGGTCTTCTCCAAGACGGCCATCAGGTCCTCGACCATGGACCGCTCTTCGGGTCGCTCGCGCCAGTCGGCCGGAAGGAAACGCAGGTACTCGGGCCAGGTCGTGTCCTCACCGAGGACGGTGGCGGCCGCGGTGCGCACCAGGTGCTCGGCCACGGCGATCCGGTCGACGTCGGGGGCGTCCACGACGTCGAACACGTCCAACAGGAAGGGACGGTCGTCCTGGGGGCGGCACCACCAGGACAGACGACCGATGAGACGGTCGCCGTGCGTGGCCACCCACATCCACTGCGGGCGGCGGCGGCCCTCGGCGATGTCCACGGGGAACTCGTCGTTGAGGGCGTAGGGGAACCGGTTGAAGAGGTCGAGTTCCTCAGGACCGGTGATGGTGCGGATGGTCAGGTCGTTCGGAAGAACGGTCAAGGCTTCACCTTCGTGTGGTGCGCCCGCCGTCACCCTGGTCAGCGTCGGAGGCCGACCTCGGAAGCGGACGCGGTGATCATGCGGAACATCGGGAACGCCTCCCTTCTCGTCGTGGGCTCGCACCGTCGTTCGGTGCGGCGGATCAGTTATAGCGCACGCTTTTCCCGCGGGGCAAGGGTTTTTCGGGGTCGCCGCCCCGGCGGCCCCACCGGGTGACCACCAGGGTGAGCACCCCGGCGAGGAGGCCCCAGAAGGCCGAACCCACACCGAACAGGGTGAGCCCCGAGGCCGTGGCCAGGAAGGTCACCACCGCCGCCTCGCGCGCGTCGGTGTCGGCCGTCGCCGAGGCCAGCGAACCACCGATGGTGCCCAGCAGACCCAGCCCCGCGATGGCCAGGATCAGTGAGGAGGGCAGCGTGGCCAGCAGTGACGCCACGGTCGCGCCGAACACGCCGACCCCCAGGTAGAAGACCCCGGCCCACACCCCGGCGAGGAATCGCCGGTTCCGGTCGGGGTGGGCCTGCGGGCCGGTGCAGATCGCAGCGGTGATCGCCGCCAGGTTCATGCCGTAACAGCCGAACGGGGCCAGCACCAGGTTGGTCGCCCCGGTCCACGCGATCACCGGCGAGATCGGCACCTGGTAGCCGTCGCCGCGCAGAACGGCCACTCCGGGCAGGTTCTGGGACGCCATCGTGACCACGAACAGGGGCAGTCCCACGCTCACCAACACCTGCCAGGAGAACTCCGGCGCCACGAAGACCGGGGTCGCCAGGGCCAGGTCCACCGCGCCCAGGCTCAAGGACCCCTCGAAGGCGGCCACCAGGCCACCACCGAGCAGCGACAGCAGCACCGCGTACCGGGGCAGCCACCTTCGGCACACCAGATAGGTCGCGAACATCGCGAACACCACCGCGAAGTCGCCCTCCATGCTGCCGAACAGGCCGATCCCGAACTGCAGGAGCACACCGGCGAGCAACCCGGCGGCCAGGGGGACGGGGATCCTGTCCATGACGCGCTCGAACCAGCCGGTCACCCCGCTCAGGGTGATGAGCGCGGCGGAGAACAGGAACGCTCCCACGGCCTGGGCCATGGTCACCCCGTCCAGGCCGACCGCCAACAACGCGGCGCCGGGGGTGGACCAAGCGGTCACCACCGGTGCCCGGTACCGCAGGGACAGACCCACGCAGGTCACGGCCATGCCCACACCCAGCGCGAGCATCCAGGACGCGGTCTCTCCGGGGGAGGCGCCCGCCGCCTCGGCGGCGGTGAACACGATCGCGGCGGAGCTGGTCACGCCGACCAGGACGGCGATGAGCCCGGCGGCCACGGCGGACGGGGCGAAGGCGAACCTGACACGACGGGCGAGCTTCCTCATACCGGACCATCCTGACGTCCCATCATCGACGAGGGCGCGGCGCCCCCACCGAAAACCCGTTGGCGGCGACGGCCGGTACCGCGACGATGGCCCCATGCACCGTGACTTCGAGGAACTCGTGGCCGAGGCCGTCGCCGAACCCACCGAGGGTCATCCGCCCAACGTCGCCGAGGCCACCCGACTCCTGCACCCCAAGGGGGTGGCCGTGGTCGCGAGCCCGGACGAACTCCCGCTGCCGTTCGCCGACATCGGGGCCGCGGTGCACTTCCTGCGAAAGGTCGTGTGGATCGTGCCCGGGTTCACCGTGGACGCCCACCGGGAACGGCTGCGGACGCTTCATGAGCGGATCGAGACCGAGGGCCCC
>NZ_DYZD01000320.1 GCF_020741345.1 Nocardiopsis listeri | reverse complement strand
GTCCCCGTGGGCGCGCAGCCGTTCGATGATCTCCTCGGCGGTGTCGGCGGAGTAACAGGAGTCGATCCACGAGCGCCGGTCGGCGAGCGTGCCCGCCGGCGCGATCTCCGCGAACCGACCCACCGCCTCGGTGACCGCGCGCTGCGAGTCCAGGCCGGTGAGTGCGGCGGCCAGGTCGCGCAGCCGTTCGGAGGGCACGAAGTGGTCGGCCAGACCGACGTACAGGGCGTCGGCGGCCCCGATCGGCGTACCGGTCAGCGCCAGGTGGGTACCGGTCTCTCCGGGCGCCCGCGACAACAGGAAGGTGCCGCCCACGTCCGGGACGAACCCGATGGTGGTCTCCGGCATGCCCACCTTGGAGCGCTCGGTGACCAGACGGACGCCGCCGTGCGCGGACACCCCGACACCGCCGCCCATGACGACGCCGTCCATGAAGGCGACGTAGGGCTTGGTGTAACCGGCGATGTGGGCGTTGAGGTGGTACTCGTCCCGCCAGAAGCGGGCGGCGCCGTCATCGCCGTCGACGGCGCTGGCGCGGATGGCGCGGATGTCGCCGCCCGCGCACAGACCCCGGTCGCCGGCACCGTCGACGAGCACCACGGAGACGGACTCGTCCTTCTCCCAGGAGTCGAGGGCCTCGGCGAGGGCCAGGACCATGTCGTGGTCGAGGGCGTTGATGGCGCGCGGCCGGTTCAGGGTGGCGTGGGCCAACCCCTTGTCGACCCGTAGGAGCACCGTGTCGTCGGCGGGGGCGGTGGCATCGATGGTGGAGTCGGACATCAGGCGGCCCCGGTGAGTCCGCGAGCGATGATCAGGCTCATGATCTCGTTGGTTCCTTCCAGGATTCGGTGCACCCTCAGGTCACGCACGATCTTCTCAATTCCGTACTCGGCGAGATAGCCGTACCCCCCGTGCAACTGGAGGGCGTGGTCGGCGACGGTGTAGCCGGCCTCCGTGGCGAACCTCTTGGCCATGGCGCACAGGTGGGCGGCGTCGGGAGCACCGTCGTCCAGGGCCGTTGCGGCCCGCCACAGCAGGGAGCGGGCGGCCTCCAGTTCGGTGGCCATCTCCGCCAACCGGAAGCGCAGCGCCTGGGCGTTGATGAGGGCGACCCCGAAGGCCTCGCGTTCACCCAGGTAGGAAACGGTGTCCTCCAGGGCCCGCCGGGCACCGCCCAGTGAGCAGGCGGCGATACCGAGACGGCCGCCGTTGAGGCCGTTCATGGCGATGCGGAACCCGTCGCCCTCCGCGCCCAACCGTCGGTCGGCGGGCAGGCGGACCCCGTCCAGGAGGACCTGTCGGGTGGGTTGGGCGTTCCAGCCCATCTTCGCCTCGTCGGCCCCGAAGGACACCCCGGGATCGTCGCGGTGCACGACGAACGCGGAGATGCCCGCGGCCCCGTCGCCGCCGGTGCGGGCCATGACCACGTACACCTCGGAGGCGCCCGCCCCGGAGATGAACTGTTTGGCACCGGACAGGACGTAGTGGTCGTCCTCGCGGACCGCCCGAGTGGTCAGGGCCGCGGCGTCGGACCCGGCTCCGGGTTCGGTCAGGCAGTAGCTGCCCAGGGCCTGCATGGTGCACAGCTTCGGCACCCACCGGGCGCGCTGGGCGTGGTCACCGTAGCGGTCGATCATCCAGGCGACCATGTTGTGGATCGACAGGTACCCGGCCACGGAGGGACACCCGGTGGCCAGCGCCTCGAAGGCGAGGACCCCGTCCATCCGGCTCAGGCCGGTGCCCCCGAACTCCTCGGAGACGTAGAGACCGCCCATGCCGAGTTCGGCGGCCTTGCGGAGCACGTCGACGGGAAAGTGCTTGGCCTGGTCCCACTCGACCGCGTGCGGTGCGAGGTGCTCGTCGGCGAAGGCGCGCGCGGTCTCGGCGAGGGCGCGCTGTTCGTCGGTGAGCGCGGCGTTCATCGGACGACCGGGATCGTGAACTCCGCGCCCTCCTTGACCCCGGAGGGCCAACGCGAGGTGACGGTCTTGGTCCGGGTGTAGAAGCGGATCGAGTCCGGTCCGTGCTGGTTGAGGTCGCCGAAGCCGGACCGCTTCCAACCGCCGAAGGTGTGGTAGGCGATCGGCACCGGGATGGGCACGTTCACTCCGACCATTCCGGTGTTCACCCGGTGCGAGAAGTCGCGGGCGGTGTCACCGTCACGGGTGAAGATGGCGACTCCGTTGCCGTACTCGTGCTCACTGGGCAGACGCAGGGCCTCCTCGTAGTCGGCGGCGCGCACCACGGACAGCACGGGCCCGAAGATCTCCTCCCGGTGGATCCGCATGTCGGGGGTGACCCGGTCGAACAGCGACGGACCGGCGAAGAAGCCCTCCTCGTGGCCGGGCACGGTGTGACCACGACCGTCCACGACCAGTTCGGCGCCCTCCTCCACGCCCGACGCGACGTAGTCGTCGACCCGTTGGAGTGCCTCCCGCGAGACCAACGGACCGAAGTCCGCGTCGGGGTCGTCGGAGGCGCCCACCCGGAGCCCCGCGATGCGATCCTTGAGCTTGGCGACCAAGGCGTCGGCGGTCTCCTCGCCCACCGGGACCGCGACGGAGATCGCCATGCAGCGTTCACCGGCCGACCCGTATCCTGCTCCGATCAGCGCGTCCGTGACCTGGTCCAGGTCGGCGTCGGGCATGACGATCATGTGGTTCTTGGCGCCGCCGAAGCACTGGGCGCGCTTACCGTGCGCGGTGGCCGTGGAGTACACGTATTGCGCGATGGGGGTGGAGCCCACGAACCCCACGGCGGCGATCCGCGGGTCGGTGAGCAGGGTGTCCACGGCCTCCTTGCCACCGTTGACCACGTTGAACACCCCCGGGGGCAGACCGGCCTCGACGAACAGCTCCGCCAACATCAACGGCACCGAGGGGTCGCGTTCGGAGGGCTTGAGCACGAAGGCGTTACCGCAGGCCAGCGCGGGCGCGGCCTTCCACAGCGGGATCATGGCGGGGAAGTTGAACGGGGTGATGCCCGCGACCACACCCAAGGGCTGGCGCAAGGAGTGCACGTCGATGCCGGTACCGGCGTTGTCGGTGAACTCACCCTTGACCAGGTGTGGGATGCCGGCGGCGAACTCCACCACCTCCAGGCCGCGCTGGAGGTCACCGTGGGCGTCGGCGACGGTCTTGCCGTGCTCGGCGGACAGGGCCCTCGCGATGGTCTCACGCTCACTCTCGACCAGCTGCAGGAAGCGGAGCAGGACCCGGGCCCTGCGCTGCGGGCTCCAGGAACCCCATTCGACCTGCGCCCTCTCGGCGTCGGCGATGACCTGCTCGGTCTCGGCGCGGTCGGCGAGTGGCACCCGCGCCTGGACCCTTCCGGTGTTGGGGTCGTAGACGTCGCCGAAGACGCCCGATCGTCCTTGAACCTTCTCGCCCTGCACGAAATGCGTCAGCTCGCTGACCATACGTGTTCGCTCCATCCTCGTGGATCACACGGTTCCTTGGCCGCGGGCGGTGACCTGACTTCCGAGGGTCCTCCTCGGTCACAGTGGCGGGACCGCGCCGGACTCGCACCGGCTTCCCCACTCCGCGGTGGGGACACCATATAGTTGGACGTCCTAATAAATCCAGCCCCCTCGACCCGGCACTTGGTGTCGCTCACCGCCGCCACCCGCGTCGCCGACGTGCTTCCCGCCCTGCACGACCCGCGCGTGCGGCCCTACCGCACCCGGACCACCGAGGGCGTCTTCGTCAACGGCCTCGACGAACACCTTCGAGAAACGCAGATCCGACACATCTCTCGGGAAAGGGTGCGAAAAACAGAATTCGACCTCGCGATCACCGCGATCCGCGGAGACCACCTCCCCCATTGAAGAAGAAGTCCCGCACGCTCCCATGGCAACGGTTACAACCGAAAGCGGCCGCCAGGCGCCGGGAGGCCTTCGGCCCCTCCGGCCACACCCTCGAACACCGGGGACGTCCGGCACCCGGCCCCATCGCCCTCCCCCACAGCGAACAGTTCGACCGTCTCGCCCAAGCCCATCCCGAAGCACCCCACCGACCCACCCACCGAAAATCCCTCGACCCACGCCCCGGACGGAAATCCATCACCGTCAATTCCACCTGGAAGGACGAATCCTTTACGGAAGCCACCCGAGAACGGTCACCGAACCGCTCACCCGGCTTCCCTACGGCCACCACCGGGTCGCGCTCGCCCCGCACCCGAACGTGTGATCCTCACGATCCCCTTCGAGACCACCGTGGACCGAGTTCTCCGCTTCGCCGCAGACATCGGCCCGTCACGGCCGAGAAGTCCGACGCCCACGGGCCCTACGGGTGGGGACGGGCCGTCCGGCACCGGTCACGGTGCGTTCCCGGGCACCTTCTAGGCTGATACGGCGTTCCACGGAAGGACCGGTGCCCCCTTGTCCGACTCCACCGCCCCGACGTCGGCGTCACCCCTGGGCGGTCGGTTCTGGGCCTTCTGGTCCGCCGCCCTGGCCTCGAACCTGAGCGACGGGGTGGCGATGATCGCCATGCCCTGGCTGGCGTCCTCGCTCTCCCCCGACAACGCGGCGCTGGTGGCCCTGGTGGCCACCGCCGGACGGCTGCCGTGGTTGCTGTTGGCGTTGCCCGCCGGGGTGTTCGTGGACCGGTCGCCCCGGTTCACGCTGATGGTGCGCGCCAACTCCCTCCGCCTGGTGTTGTGGGCGGTACTGGCACTGGTGGTGTTCACCGGGTGGACGTCGATCCCGCTGTTGGCGTTCTTCGCGTTCTGTTTCGGTGCCATGGAGGTCTGTTACGACACCGCGGCGGAGACCGCCGTCCCGGCGCTGGTACCCCGGGAGCGACTGGAGCGGGCCAACGGGCACGTCCGTTCGGGGGCGGTGGTGGCGCAGGAGTTCGTCGGGCGTCCACTGGGCGGCTTCGCGCTGACGCTGGGCCCGGCCCTGCCGTTCCTGTTCAACATCGCGGCCCTGCTGGTGTCGGTGGTGGCGTTGGCGCGGATCCCTGTGCGGACCACCGAACACCCGAAGGCTCCCGCCGGGCGTGGGATGCGCGGAGTGTTCTCCGACGTGGTCGAGGGCGTTCAGGCGCTGTGGAACCGACCGTTGCTTCGGGCGGTCGCGATCATCTCGGTGTTCTTCAACACCGCGTACGCGACCCTGCTCTCCACCCAGGTGTTGTTCGTCCGCGACACCCTGGGATCGGGACCGACCGGATTCGGTCTGCTGATGGCCTTCGCAGCGGTCGGGTCGATCGTCGGCGGACAGTCGGTGGCGTGGCTGCGCTCGGTGTTGCCGCACGGGACCCTGCCGGTCTGGTCCCTGGCGGCCGTCGCCGTGCTGTACCTCGGGGTGGCGGTGTTCCCGAACGTGCCGGTGGTGGCCGCCGCGTACTTCCTCTCCGGCGGCCTGGTGATGGGCTACTCGGTGGCGATGACCTCGATCCGACAGCGCGTCACCCCCGACCACCTGTTGGGCCGGGTGAACGCCGCCATGCGCACGGTGGGCTGGGGTATGAGCGCCGTGGGCATGGCGGCCGGTGGCGTCCTGGTCGCCTCCCTGGCCCCTGCACTGGGCCAGGCCGACGCACTCCGAGTCCCCTACACGCTGGTGAGCGTGGTCGGCCTCGTCGTGGTGGTGTTCTTCGGTCGTCGGCTCACCGGTCTGGTACGCGAGTACGACGTCTGAGTCGACGGCCCTTCGTCGGTTCAGCTCCCCAAGGTGCGGAGCATCCGGTGCGCCTCGTCCATGCGGTGCGGGAAGGCGTCCGGACTGTCGGCGAGCTTCATGGCGGTGAGTTCACAGGCCATGGCGGTGTGTGCGGCCAGGACCGCGGTGCTCTCCTCCGTTCCCGCCTCGACCAGGGCTCCGGCGAGACGGAGCGCCCGTTGCTGTCGGGTGAGCAGGTAGCGGGAACGCAGGTCCACGCTCTCCCGGAGCAGGCGGACCAGCACCGCCGAGTGCGCCGGGGAGAGTGACGCGTAGGGCCGGGCGACCGCACCGGCCTCCCGGATCAGGCCGATCGCCGCGGCGAGGTCGGTGCCGGGCGGGCGTCCGGCCTTGTCCCGAACATAGGCGCACATGTGGTCCACCTCGGCGGCGTCGTCGGCGAAGAGGACCTGCTGCTTGTCGCCGAAGTACCGGAAGAAGGTGGTCCGGCCGACCTCGGCCCGTTCGGCGATGGCCGCGACGGTCACGTTGTCGAATCCGTGTTCGGAGAAGAGTTGGAAGGCGGCTGACACGATCATGGCCCGCGCCTTACGTCGTTTGCGCGCGTGGAGCGTGTCCGGGGGGTGTTGCATGAGGCGACCCTATCGATGGGAACTCGGTACTTCTTGGTACGCGGGACCGTCCATAGGGACAGTGGTCCCGAAACGGACCGCGAGTCCGAGAGAGCGGGAAGTCGTCCGGGCTGTTGAAGTGGTGGGATACGACCGGCGACCGTGGGCCTGGGGGAGCTTCGGGTAACCACCGGTTGGCCCGGGATTTTATTGCAAAGAGGTATGGGAGTGACAACCGCCTTCCACTAACCGGGGAACCCCTGCCCGGAAAGGGTTCCCCCCTGGCGGAAGTTATGCCTCTCAGGGGCGTCCTTTTCCCGTGAGTTCCCTGGAACCTCGCATAAAACATCGAGGGGAAATCGTTCAGGATCCTAACTATTAACTTTCCGAGGCGTCCGGAACCCCCGCACACGGCGCGATCAGTCGCCCATGGGCACGTACCGGACATCCGATCTTCACTCTCCGATACCCCCGGCCGGGACTCCCCGATCGTCGCTGCCCCGTGTCACAGTGGAGACCTAGATCACACCACGGGGTTCGACATGGCATATCTCCTGCTCATAGGCACACGCAAGGGACTGTTCACCGCGCGCAGCGAAGACCGGCGCACATGGGAACCGAACGGCCCGCACCGACTCGACGAGGCCGACGACGCCGGGATGGGTCCGGTGTACACCATTGGCATCAACCCGCACTCGGGACGCCTGCTCGCCGGCACCGAGAGCCGGCACTTCGGGCCCGGCGTCTGGCACAGCGACGACCTCGGCGCGACCTGGACCGAACCCGCCGAGGCACCGATCCGCTTCCCCGAGGACACCGAGGCCTCGCTCACCCGCGCCTGGCAGTTCGCGTTCGCCGACGACGCCGACACCGTCTACGCCGGCGTGGAACCGCACGCGCTGTTCCGCTCCACCGACGGTGGCGACGGCTTCACCCTGGTCAGGGCCTTGTGGGAGCACCCCCATCGGGCGGAATGGTTCCCCGGTGCGGGCGGTGGCGCGATCCACACGATCCTGCCGGGCACGCTCGGCGCCGGCGAACGCTCACCCGAGGCCATCACCGTGGCCATGTCCACGGGTGGTGTCTACCAGAGCGCCGACTCGGGCGCGAGTTGGGCGCCGGCCAACAGGGGCATCTCCGCGGGGTTCCTTCCAGACGAGGAACCCGAGTTCGGCCAATGCGTGCACCGGGTGGCGGCGGCCTCCGACGGCTCGTTCTACGCTCAGAACCACCACGGGGTCTACCGTAGCTTCGCACCCGCCACCGAAGGATGGAGCCGGATCGAGTCGGGTCTGCCCACCGACTTCGGTTTCGCCGTGGTCGCCCACCCGCACCGCCCGGAGTCGGCGTGGAACTTCCCGGTGGTGAGCCAGGAGGTGCACCTGCCACCGGACAACCGGCTGAGCGCCTACCGCACCGACGACTCCGGGGCCACGTGGCGGGCGGTCGACGACGGTCTGCCACGGGACCCCTACTTCGGGATCGTGCTGCGCGACGCGGCCTGCACCGATGGAGCGGACGTGCCCGGTTTCTACTTCGGCACCCGCAACGGCGACGTGTACGCGACCACGGACAACGCCGATCGCTGGCACCAGGTCACCGCACACCTTCCCGACGTGTTGTCCGTACGCGCGGTGGAGGTGTGAAGATGCGGGTGACCGTACACCTGCCGGGGCTGTTGCGCGCCGACGCCGACGGGGCCGCGCACGTGCCCCTGGAGGTCGGCGACACCACGGTGCTGCGCGGAGTGCTGGACGCGCTGACCGACCGCCATCCTGGGCTGGACCGGCGGATCCGGGACGACCGCGGTGAGCTGCGCCGGTACGTGAACGTTTTCGTGGACCAGGACGAGTGCCGGGCGTCGGGCGGTCTGGACGCCCCGGTCCACGAGGGCTCCGACGTTCGGCTGCTGCCCTCCGTGGCCGGGGGCTGAATCCTCACGCCGGAACCATGGGCCCCGCCGTTCTCACCTGTCCGGCTCCGGCACCGCAGGTCTCTCGCGGCGCAGTTCCTGGGGGCGAAGGTAGGTGACGCCACGCCAGACCCATTCCAGGGGGCCCAGTCGAAGACGGCTCAGCCACAGGCGGGCGGCCAGGGCCATCACCACGAAGTAGCCGGTGGCCAGCGCGTACTGCGCGAGCATGGGCACCTCGCCTTCGAAGGGCTTCATCAGCAGGAACACCGCGGTGCTGCCCAGGTAGACCGTGAGCGTCATGCGGCCCAGCGGCGCCAGCGCGCCCAGGGCCCTGGCCGCGGCACCGTTACGGCCCAGCAGCCACCACACCAGACCCAGGTAGAACAGGGCCCCGCCCAGGCCGGCCAGCGTGGACGAGAGGTTCACCGACATCTCGGCCGGTAGCGGGGTCACCGGGATGCCGTCGGGGCCCGACACCGGGACACCGTCGGGCCCGACCTCCCTCGGGAAGAGCAGGCCGGAGCCGATCAGCAACCCCATGCCCAGGACCTGTCCGATCAGTCCGCCCCAGATCATCGGCGCGATGAGCCGGTTCGGTCCCGTGAAGTCCGGCGAGAGTTCGGGGCGCCGGGCCAGCCACACGCCCACGCAGAAGAACCCGAGGGTCTGCGGGATCGGTCCGATCACCATGCTCTGGACCATCTCCGAACCCACGAAGGGCTCGAATACCGGTGAGGCGAGGAACAACCCGAGCGCGAACCACAGGGGTCGGTTCGGCGCCCCCGCCGTCATCAGCGGCAGCAACGGGGCGAGGAACAGCGCGGTGATCGCGTAGTGGGTGAGGATGTCCCCGCTGAACACCAGCAGGTGCGGGATTCCGAAGAGCACACCGAGGGCGACGTACCTGCGGAGCATGGTCACCAGGGGACGCCCACCACGACGGGCGACCGATCCCCAGGCCAGGACGGCTCCCACCCCGAGCAGCACCATCAACATGGCCCGGGCCCTGCCGGACATGAGCAGGGACACCCCGGTGTCCAGGGCCGACGCGAGAACGCTCGGCCCACGTTCACCGGTCATCTCCGCCGGAAAGACGACGGCGGTCGCGTTCATCAGGACGACGCCGATCATCGCGATCGCGCGGGCGACGTCGAGGAACGCCACCCGTCGACCCCGATCCGGTACGGCCGGTGCGGATCCACCGCCGACCGGCGCGGCGTCCGGGTTCGTGGCTGTGGTCAAGGTGGCGCCCCCTTCGGTTTCAACGAAGGGTCCAGCGTCACCCGCGCACCACTTCGCGCACATCCACCGAAAAGCCGAGCACCCGCAGGCTCGCCTCATACCTTCGGCCGACGCCCGCGGGGGAACCGGCGACCTAACCTTGGGCATCATGAACCGTGCCACCATCACGAACGGGCTGTTCGCCCTCGTCGAGCGCAGATCCCGGTCCCTGTCGCGGTTGACGGCGGCGGGACTG
>NZ_DYZD01000319.1 GCF_020741345.1 Nocardiopsis listeri | reverse complement strand
CCGCTGTTCGATCCACCCACTCCTCGTCCGCGAAAGAGGCGCTGAATGTCGCGCGTACGTATGCCCGCCGACGTGGAACGCGAGGACAAGATCCTCGCCGGGCTCACCGCCCGCCAGCTCGCGATTATCGGGGTGCCCGGTGTAGGGCTGTGGGTCGCCTACAGAGGCCTCGGCCATCTGGTGCCGCCGATCGTGTTCGTGGTCGTTGCGGTCCCGGTGATGGGCGCGGCGGTGGCCGCCGCGCTGGCACGGCGGGACGGACTCAGCTTGGACCGCCTCCTACTGTCCGCCTTCAGGTTTGTTCGCTCCCCCAAGCGTCGCGCCACCGGAGCACCTGCCGCTGAAGCCTTGCCTTCGTGGGTGGATGCCACCGCCCCATCGCTGCCCAGCCCGCTGGATCTGCCGGTGAAGTCGATCTCCGATGACGGAGTCGTGGACCTGGCCGAACACGGCTGCGCCGTGCTGGTGTCCTGCTCCACGGTGAGTTTCGCACTGCGCACCCCCGCCGAACAGGCCGGGCTCGTGGCGGGTTTCGGGTCCTACCTGAACTCGCTCAACAGCCCTGTGCAGCTGTTGGTGCGGGCCGAGTCCATCAAGTTGGACCCCTTGGTGAACGCCCTGGACCGAGCGGCACCCACAATGCCGCACCCGGCACTGGAGCGCGCCGCCCGCAACCACGCCGACTTCCTCGCCGACCTGGCACAAACACGGGATCTGCTGCGACGGCAGATCATCCTCGTGGTGCGCGAGACCGGCGGTGATGCCTCCCATGCTGCGAGTTCCGTACGGCGCAGGGCTGCGGATGCTGTACGCGGTCTATCCGCTGCCGGGGCCCGTGCTCAGGTGCTCAGCGGCGGTCAGGTCGCCGGGATCCTCGCCTCCGCAGCCGACCCTGCCAGTAAACATGTACCTCCCGAAGAGCTCTCCAGCCCCACGTCTGTCATCACCGGCCCCACCACAACTGCCGAGGAGGCCTGAGATGTTCGCCCGCAAGAAGAAGCACGCCAGAAGAGCTGATGGTGTGGGTCCGGTGGCCGTCGAGGTGGAGATCGCACCCCGGCACCTGCGCGTAGGGGGCGGGGTCAGCGCGTCGTGGGCGGTGACCGGTTACCCCGCCGAGGTGGGACACGGCTGGGCCGAACCCCTGCTCACCTACCCCGGCCGGGCGGACGTGTCGCTGCACATCGAACCGATCCCGCCTCAAACCGCCGCCGACCGGCTCCGACGGCAGATGTCCAAGCTCGAAGCCTCCAGCCGCACCACGGCGGAGAAGGGCAAACTCGAAGACTTCGAGGCCGAGGTGGCCGCCGAGGACGCCCGCGAGATGGCCGCGTCCCTGGCCAGGGGCGAAGGCAAGTTGTTCAGAGTCGGGCTGTACCTGACCGTCCACGCGCCCTCAGAGGAGGCACTGGCCGAGGAGGTCGACCACGTCCGGTCGCTGTGTTCGTCGATGTTGCTGGACGTGCGGCCCGCCTCCTACCGACAACTCCAAGGGTGGATCGCCGGCCTCCCGTTGGGTGTGGACCTACTGGACCAGCGGCGCAGCATGGACACCGCCGCACTCTCCGCAAGTTTTCCCTTCGCCTCCCCCGACCTGGCTGTCGAGACCACTGACAGAGCCGTGCTGTACGGACTCAACGCCAGCAGCTCTGGGGTGGTGGTGTGGGACCGGTGGTCCGGCGACAACTACAACAGCGTGGTGCTGGCCCGCAGCGGCGCCGGGAAATCGTACTTCTGCAAGCTCGACCTGCTCAGAAGCCTGTACTCGGGCGTGACCGCAGCGGTTATCGACCCCGAAGACGAATACACCCGCCTCACCCAAGCCGTGGGTGGGACGGTTCTTCGGCTCGGGGAACCCGGTGTCCACGTGAACCCCCTGGACCTGGCGGTGGACTCCACCGCCCGACGCGACGCCGTTTCCCGACGTGCGCTGTTCCTGCACACCTTGATGGCGGTGATGCTGGGCGGCGCCCTGTCCGCCCGTCAACGCGCCGCGCTCGACCGGGCTCTGATTGCCACCTACCGAGAGGCTGGGATCACCGGTGAGGCCTCGACTTGGTCCCGCCCGGCTCCGCTCCTGACGGATCTGGTGGCCACCCTGGCGGCCGATGCTGACGAGCACGCCCAAGACCTCGCCGTCCAACTCCAACCGTACGTGGCCGGTTCCTACAACGAACTGTTCCGATCGCCCACCACCCAGCGGCCGACCGGGCACCTGGTGTCGTGGTCGCTGCGCCGGCTGCCCGACGAGCTCAAGGCCGTAGGGACGATGCTGGCTCTGGATTCGATCTGGCGCACCGTGGCCGACGCCACCCCCGACCACCCCCGCATGGTGTTGGTGGATGAGGCCTGGATGCTCATGTCCGAGCCCGAAGGCGCGAAGTTCCTGTTCCGGTTGGCCAAGGCGGCGCGTAAGCGTTGGACCGCGTTCGGTCTGGCCACGCAGGATGCAGCGGACGTGCTCGGCTCCGACCTGGGTAAAGCCATTGTGGCCAACGCGAGCACGCAGATCTTGATGCGCCAGGCCCCGCAGTCCATCGACCAAATCGCCGGCACGTTCTCCCTCTCCGAGGGCGAGCAGCAGTACCTGCTCACCGCCGCTCCTGGCGATGCCCTGTTGTGCAGCGGCTCGGATCTGCGGGTGGCCTATCGGGTGGTGGCCAGCGACGCCGAACATGCCTTGGTGACCACCGATCCGGCCGAGCTCGCCGAAGCCGGTGAAGTCTCCCCGTCCCTGGATCTGGGTGATGAGGACGAGGAGGATTTCCTGTGAGTGAGCCCCTGGTCGATATCTGGGCCGTGATCGTTTCCCTACTGGCTCTGGTCGCTCCGGCGGTCATCCCGTTCTGGTGGGTCCCACTGGTCGGGGCCACGGTGTT
>NZ_DYZD01000318.1 GCF_020741345.1 Nocardiopsis listeri | reverse complement strand
CCGACTTCGCCCAGGCCGTCATCGACGCCGGCCTGACCTGGATCGGTCCGCCCCCGGCGGCGATCACCGCGCTGGGCGACAAGGTCCAGGCCCGCCACATCGCGCAGAAGGTCGGCGCGCCGCTGGTCGCGGGCACCGCCGACCCGGTGACCTCCGCCGAGGAGGTGGTGACCTTCGCCGAGCAGCACGGTCTGCCGATCGCGATCAAGGCGGCCTTCGGCGGCGGCGGGCGCGGCCTCAAAGTGGCCCACACCCTGGCCGAGGTGCCCGACGCCTACGAGTCGGCGGTGCGCGAGGCGGTGACGGCGTTCGGGCGTGGTGAGTGCTTCGTGGAGCGTTACCTGGACAAGCCCCGGCACGTGGAGACGCAGTGCCTGGCCGATGCCCACGGCAACGTCGTGGTGGTCTCCACCCGCGACTGCTCCCTGCAGCGCCGCCACCAGAAGCTGGTGGAGGAGGCCCCCGCCCCCTTCCTGACCCAGGACCAGGTCGAGCGCCTGTACGCCTCCTCCAAGGCCATCCTCAAGGAGGCCGGATACGTGGGCGCCGGCACCTGTGAGTTCCTGGTCGGCGTCGACGGCACCATCTCCTTCCTGGAGGTCAACACCCGTCTGCAGGTCGAACACCCCGTCACCGAGGAGGTGAGCGGTATCGACCTGGTGCGGGAGATGCTGCGCATCGCCGACGGCGAAGAACTCGGCTACGACGACCCGGCCATCCGCGGCCACTCCGTGGAGTTTCGGATCAACGCCGAGGACCCGGGCCGAGGCTTCATGCCCGCCCCGGGCACCATCACCGAACTGGCCCTGCCCACCGGCCCGGGTGTGCGGGTCGACACCGGCTGTGAGGCCGGATTCACCGTCCCGCAGGCCTTCGACTCGATGGTGGCCAAGCTGATCGTGACCGGCCGCACCCGCACCGAGGCGCTGCAGCGCTCCAGGCGGGCCCTGGCCGAGTTCACCGTCGGTGGGATGCCCACCGTGATCCCCTTCCACCAGGCCGTGGTGGTCGACGAGGCGTTCGCCCCCGCCGACCCCGACCAGGAGTTCGGGGTCTACACCCGCTGGATCGAGACCGAGTTCGACAACACGATCGCCCCCTGGGACGGCGAAGCGGGTTCCGCCGAGTCGGCCGAGCGAGAGAGTGTGACCGTGGAGGTCGGCGGTAAACGCGTGGAGGTGGTCCTGCCCGCTTCTTTGGGTGCGGCCGCCGCCACCACCGCCGGTGGTGGGAGGAAGAAGCGTGCCTCTCGTAGGAGCGGCGGCGCGGCGGTGGTCGGCGGTGACGCGCTCGTCTCACCGATGCAGGGCACCGTGGTCAAGGTCGTGGCCGAGGAGGGCGCCCAGGTCACCGAGGGTGACACGGTGGTGGTCATCGAGGCGATGAAGATGGAGCAGCCGTTGAGCGCGCACAAGGCCGGTGCGGTGAGCGGGTTGAAGGTCGCCCCGGGCGAGACCGTGGGCAACGGAGCCATCATCTGCGAGATCAAGGACGCCTGACAGGGTTCGTCCGAGGGGCATCGCCGGGGGACCAGTTCAGACCCGGCGGTGCCCCTTCGTCGTTCGTCCCCTTTGAAGCGGGTCCGGCGCAGGCCACCGGGGTGATCCTCATCGCCCTCGGAAGCGGGAAGAAGCAGCGCAGCAAGGCTTCTGGGCAGGAGGGACACGGAAAGCGGTCGAGGACGTATGGAAAAGGTAAGCAAACAGGGCTAGTGTTCTCGATCGTGACGAACATCTGGGGACTGACACGAAGGTGGCACATCGACCTGTGCCGCTTCGCCAGCCACGCGTGTAGCTAGGTCCACGCGCGCCCGTTCGGGCTGCGCGCCGCCACGCCTTTCCCGTCGTCACCCTCTTTCCGGTGACACCCACCCGTTCCCCTAGCCGGAGTCCTCGTACGTCCGCACACTGTGGCGTGCCCTCGCTCCGGCATCTCGCTTGGAGCCACTTCCGTGTCCACTCAGACCGAACAGGTCAAGAAGAGGCGGCGTTTTCCGCTTCCGTCCTTCGGAGTCCAGGTCCTCCTCGGCCTCGTCCTCGGCCTCGCCCTCGGTGTGGTCGCCATCCAGATCGGGCCGGTGGGCGACGGTGAGCCGAACTGGCTCGCCACCACCCTGGAGACCATCGGCGGCACCTTCGTCACCCTGCTGCGCACGATCGTTCCGCCGCTGATCGTCCTCGCCGTCATCTCCTCCATCGCCAACCTGCGCAACGTCACCAACGCCGCGCGTCTGGCCTGGAAGACCCTTCTGTGGTTCGCGATCACCGCGCTGGTCTCGGTGGCCATCGCCATCACCCTGGGTCTGGTGGTCCGTCCCGGCCTCAACAGCGCCGTGGACGACTCCAACCTGGCCGAGCCCGGCAGCCAGGGATCCTGGCTCGCGTTCATCGAGAGCCTGGTGCCGGCCAACTTCCTGGGTCTGGCCGCCGAGACCAACGCCGACGACCTGAGCACCTCCCTCAGCTTCAACGCCCTGCAACTGATCGTCATCGCGGTCGTGCTGGGCATCGCCGCCGTCAAGGTCGGCAAGCCGGCCGAGCCCTTCATCAACTTCACCGAGTCGACCCTGCAGGTCGTGCTCAAGGCGCTGTGGTGGGTCATCCGTCTGGCCCCGATCGGCACCGTGGGTCTGCTGGGCAACGCCGTCTACAGCTACGGCTGGACGACCATCGGCGCGCTCGGCAAGTACACGATCACCATCTACATCGGCCTGGCGCTGGTGCTGTTCGTCGTGTACCCGATCGTGGCCCTGGTCAACGGCCTGTCCCCCGCCAAGTACTTCTCCGGTGTGTGGCCCGCGGTCCAGCTGGGCTTCGTGTCCCGCTCCTCGATGGGCACCATGCCCGTCACCCAGCAGGTCACCGAGCAGAACCTGGGCGTGCCCCGCTACTACTCGGCGTTCGCGGTGCCGTTCGGCGCGACCACCAAGATGGACGGTTGCGCCGCGATCTACCCGGCGATCTCGGCGATCTTCGTCGCCCAGTTCTTCGGGATCGAGCTGGCGTTCACCGACTACCTGCTGATCGTGTTCGTCTCGGTCATCGGATCGGCCGCGACCGCGGGCACCACCGGCGCCACGGTCATGCTCACCCTGACCCTGTCCACGGTGGGTCTGCCCCTGGAGGGCGTGGGCCTGCTGCTGGCCGTCGACCCGATCCTGGACATGGGCCGCACCGCGACCAACGTCGCCGGTCAGGCCCTGGTCCCGGCCGTCGTCGCCAAGCGCGAGGGCATCCTCGACCTGGTCCGTTACAACGCCCGCCGGGGTTCCACCGGTTTCGTTCCGCTGGACGAGCCGGGCACCCTGTCCGCCGAGGCCGAGGAACGCGACCCGGAGGCCGAACGCGCCACCGCCGGTTCGAGCGCGAAGAGCTAGCTCGCGCACACGAACCGATCAGGGGCCCGTCGAAGGTAGAT
>NZ_DYZD01000317.1 GCF_020741345.1 Nocardiopsis listeri | reverse complement strand
CCCGCCATACGGGCGGTGTCCCAGGCCAGGGCCTGACCCTCACCGCGCAGCGCCTCCACCGCGATGAGCGCGGCCAACAGCGCCACCGGCACGGCGATCGCGAACCGTCGCAGCCAGGGGTTGTCCAGCAGCCGTCGCGGCGCGGCCATGCCCGCGTACTTGAGCAGGTAACAGCCCGCCGCGGTGGCGATCAGCGCGATCCACAGGGTCACGACCCCACCTCCTCGTTCCGGCCCGACACGGGTCCGTTCCCGTTGCCCGGATTCTCGTCACCGGGCCCCTCGCCATCGGTGCTCTCGTCGACCGGTCCGGGAACCCGGGGCTCCGGACCGAACAGCGCGATCAGTCCGGCCGAGGCGGCCAGCAGCACCGGAACCCCGGGCGGCAGGATCGGGGTCGTGGCCAGCGCCACGCCCGCGCCCAACAGGGCGATCAGCCGGGTGCGTCCGCCCTCGTCGCGCAACCGGGGCCACAACAGCCCCAGGAAGATCGCCGGGCCCACCGCGTCCAACCCGAACGCGTCGATGTCGCTCACCCTTTCGGTGGCCAGCGCACCCAGCAGGGTGAAGGCGACCCAGAACGAACCCAGGACCGTGTAGGTCGTCACGAAGGCGAGCCGGGCCGACTCCCGGTCCGGTTGGACGAGGGTCACCGCGGTGGTCTCGTCGATCACCCCGTGCGCGGCCAATGCCCGCTTGGCGCCCCGCCACCCCAGCACCTCGGTCAACCGCAACCCGTACAGGGTGTTGCGGGCGCCCAGAAGCAGCGCGCCGAGCGCGCCGGCGGCCAGGTTCCCCCCTCCGGCGATCACCCCCACCAGGGCGAACTGGGAGGCGCCGGTGAACATGAACAGGCTGAGGAACACGGACTGGGCGGGGGACAACCCCGCGGCCACCGCGGCCGTACCGAAGGCCAGGCCGGCGGCGCCCACGGCGACACCGATGCCCAGGCTGTCCCGGACGGCCGGGGAGCGCAGTTTCGACAGGGTACTCACGTTCGCCCACGTTAGGCGGCTTTGTGTCCTCGGTCTTGAACGTTCTTGCGCCCCCGTGATGAGGTCCGTCACTCGCCTCGTGGGACTCGGTCGCCCAGGTCGCGCCGGTAGGCGCCGGGCGGCACCCCCAGATGTCGGCGAAAGTGCCGGGTCAGGTGGGGCTGGTCGGCGAAGCCCACCTCCGTGGCGACCTCTCCGACCGGTCGTCCCTCCAAGAGCAGGGCCCGGGCCCGGTCCACCCGCAGCTGGTTCAGGTACGCGTGCGGCGGCAGTCCGTAGCGGGTTCGGAAGGCCCGGTTGAGGGCGAAGGGGCCCAGACCCACCAGTGCGGCCAGTTCCTCCAGGGTCGGAGGGTCGGTCAGGTCCCGCGCCAGGAGGTCGCGCGCCCGCGTCACCTCGGGGCGAGCGGCCCGTTCGGGGGCGTCCTGGACCCGTTCGCGGCCGTGCGAACGAAGCAGCATCGCCAACCCCCGCCGGGCCAGGGCGGAGGAGGTCAGCCGGTCCCCGCGTTCGGCGGCCATGTGGGCGGCGACCAGGACATGGGACACCTCCGGGGCGTGGATCCCCGACTCGCGGAAGCCGGGGGTGCCCCGCATGCCCAGTTCACGGCCGATCTCCTCGACCACCTCGGGGGCGGGGTAGAAAACCCGGTACCCCCATCCCTCGGGGACACCGGCGTGCCCGGTGTGCACCTCGCCGGGCGCGACCACCGCCAACCCTCCCGGACCGACCCGGGCGCGACCGCGAGAGTGGGTGTACTCCTCGATTCCGTCGGTGATCATCCCGATCGTGTAGGTGGGATGGGTGTGCCGGGTGAAGGACGTGGTGACGAACCGGGCGGTCAGGAGTTCGGTTCCGGGCAGGCCCGAAAAGCGCCAGTACCGTGCTCGTTCCACGCGCGGGTCCTCGACGGTGGGATGGACCTCGCTCGGCATGCCCATACCCCCAGGTTAGGGCGTGGGTGCCGGAGTGCGGCGGGGGAGGGCTCCGTTAGTCTGCGCTCATGGAAAAGCCACAGATCCTCCGCGTACGCGGGGAACGGGACCGCGCGGCCGTCTTCGTCATCCGGGGGGCGGTGTTCGTCGCCGAACAGCGGGTGCCCATCGCCGAGGAGTGGGACGAGCGCGACACCACCGCCGAGTTCCTCCTGGCCGTGGAGGGCGAGGCACCGGTGGGCACCGTCAGGTTGGTGGACCAGGGTGAGGGCGTGGGGTTGCTGGGACGTATGGCGGTCCTGCCGGAGGGGCGCGGCAAGGGGACCGGGGCGGCCCTGGTGCGCGCGGCCGAGGACCTTGCCGTGCAGATGGGGCTGAAGAAGGTCGAGCTGCACGCTCAGACCCACGCGCTCGGCTTCTACGAACGGCTGGGCTATGTCGCGCACGGCCCGGAGTTCCTCGACGCGGGGATCCCGCACCGGCACATGACGCACGAACTGTCCTGAACCCGGTGGCGGTGGCCCCCGTCTCCGCGGCGTGTGACGGGGAGCGCACCGCTGCGCCCGGCCGATGCGGAATACTACCGAGTAGGATTCGGTTTTGACGTTGAGCCGGGCCTGACCCCGGGCCGGCGCCCACGAACATCGACGAGGAACACATGACGGTCAACACGCAGCCGGCCACCGAGACGTCCGACCCTCGGGCCTTCGGACTTCCCCTGGTCCAGGGAACCGAGATCCCCGCCGAACTGCGCTCCCTGGTCTCCCGTGTGCACGACCTCATCGACGCCGTCGCCAACACCGAGGTCGACACCGACACGCTCGCCGAGACCGCAGCCACCGTCGAAGGCCTCACCGAACGACTCAACGTCGCCCGTCGCGAGATCGGCACCATGGTCACCCGCGATATCGGTGACGGGGCCACCGAGGTCGGCACCATCACCAACATCGTCGCCGGCGACACCAACCCCGCCGCACCGCAGCTCGCCCTCATGCGCACCGAAGAGGGGCTGCGCGCCGAGATCACCCTCAACACGATCTACCAGGGCCCTCCCGGCCTGGTGCACGGTGGTTGGATCGCCGCCATGCTCGACCAGGCCGTCGGCAGTGTCTCCGCCATCGAGACCAGCCCCGGCCTGACCGCGCACCTGGAGATCGACTACCGCAGGCCCACCCCGCTGTTCACCCCGCTGGAGATCACCTCGTGGGTGGACCGGGTCGAGGGCCGCAAGGTGTACGTCGCCGGACAGATCCGCGCCAACGGCCAGGTCACCGCCGAGGGCAGCGCGCTCATGATCCGTGTCGAGGTCCCCGAATAGACACCCTCCACCCCGGAGCGGGTATGATCGCCCCCATGACCCACCGCTATTTCGTTTTTAGCAAGCCGACGGACCCGTCGGCCGCTTCCACGTAGGCGGAACCAGGGGAACGTCGGCAACAGAGCACCAGGGCAGCGCCCGGTGCTCTTTCGCTTTTCCGGGCGGCCGACGCCCCGACCCCCCGTCCTCGGGGTCTACGGCCGCACCGCGCACCCGTACACACCGAGGAAGGGAAACCCACCGTGCACGACCACCGCATCCCGCCGCAGAACGACGAGCACATCGCCCGGCTACGCGGTCGCATCGACGTGCTGGACGCCGAACTCGCCGAGCTCCTCGAACGCCGCGCCCTGGTCGCCGCCGAGGTGCAGCGGCTCAAGTCGGTCGGCTACTTCGCGGGACGGGACGCCGAGCGTGAGCGTCTCCTGGTCGAGCGCATGGCCGAGAACGCGCCCCGCCTCGGAACGGACCGTCTCGCCGACATCATGGACAGCGTCATCAGCGCCGGACTCGACGCCGCCCAGCAGGAAGCTGCCCGCTGAACGCTGAACAACTACGACGCTTCTTGCGTGCGGCGCCGGGTTCGGTGCCGAGATGGGCGCTGCGATCAGGATCTGCTGGTTCAGGGCGGGGTGGGGGTGGGTTCTTCCTCCTTCCCCGCCGCGTGATTGTTGCCGCCCGCACCGCACGCCTCAAGGCGATGG
>NZ_DYZD01000316.1 GCF_020741345.1 Nocardiopsis listeri | reverse complement strand
GCGAACGTCGACAGGGGCTGGTTCAGCGCGAAGTCGGCCTGTAGGTCGACGGTGAGTCGGGCGGTGCGCCCCTGCTCGTCGGGCTCGGGCAGGGTCTCCACGATGCCGCCGTCCAACAGCGAACGGTAGATCGCGATGGCCTCGCCGATGTGCCTGCGCTGGGTCTTGCGATCGTCGTGGTTCTCGGTGAGCAGGTGCTTCATCGCGGCGAAACAGTTGCCTGGGCGGGCGATGATGCTCAGCAGCATCGCGTTGCTCACCCGGAACCGGGAGTTGAGGGGTTCGGGCTCGGCCTCGATGAGCTTGTGGAAGGTCGCCTCGTCCCAGGCGACGAAGCCCTCCGGGGCCTTCTTGCGTACGACCTTGCGGCGCTTCTTGGTGTCGTCGCCCGCCTTGGCCAGGGCCTTCTCGTTCTCGATGACGTGTTCGGGCGCCTGGGAGACGACGTTGCCGACGGTGTCGAACCCGGCCCGGCCGGCGCGTCCGGCGATCTGGTGGAACTCGCGGGCCCGAAGCCTGCGCACCCGCACCCCGTCGTACTTGCTCAGCGCGGTGAACAGCACGGTGCGGATGGGCACGTTCACGCCCACCCCCAGGGTGTCGGTGCCGCAGATGACCTTGAGCAGTCCGGCCTGGGCCAACCGTTCCACCAGGCGCCGGTACTTGGGCAGCATCCCGGCGTGGTGGACACCGATGCCGTGCCGCACGTACCGCGACAGGTTCCGGCCGAACCTGGTGGTGAAGCGGAAGTTGCCGATCTCCTCGGCGATCTTCGCCTTCTCCTCCTTGGTGCACATGTTGATGCTGGTCAACGACTGTGCGCGTTCCACGGCCTGCGCCTGGGTGAAGTGCACGATGTACACGGGGGCGTCGCCGTTGCCGAGGAGCTCTTCGAGGGTCTCGTGCAGTGGGGTGACCCGGTAGTCGTAGTAGAGGGGGACGGGGCGCTCGGCGGAGGAGACCACGGAGGTCGACCTGCCCGTGCGCTTCTCCAGGTCCTCTTCGAAGCGGCTGACGTCGCCGAGGGTGGCCGACATCAGCACGAACTGGGTCTGCGGCATCTCCAGCAGCGGTACCTGCCACGCCCACCCGCGGTCGGGCTCGGCGTAGAAGTGGAACTCGTCCATGATGACGGTGTTGATGTCGGCGTCCTTGCCCTCGGCCAGGGCGATCTGGGCGAGGACCTCGGCCGTACAGCACACGATGGGGGCGTCCGCGTTGACGGAGGCGTCACCGGTCATCATGCCGACGTTCTCGGTGCCGAAGATCTTGCACAGGTCGAAGAACTTCTCCGACACGAGCGCCTTGATGGGCGCGGTGTAGAACGCGCACTCGTCCCGGGCCAGGGCGGCGAAGAGGGCGCCGGTGGCGACCATGCTCTTGCCGGAACCGGTGGGGGTACTGAGGATGACGTTGGACCCGGAGACGACCTCGATCAAGGCCTCCTCCTGGTGCGGATAGAGGGTGAGGCCCCGCTCCTCGGCCCACGAAGCGAAAGCCTCGAAGAGGGAATCGGGTTCAGGTTCGGCCGGAAGCACATCGATGAGACTCACGGTCTCTATACTGCCCGCTCCCGAACCCCCCTCGCGACGGAACGTGGGGTAGGACCCCTCAGCGGAGGCCCGAACACCAAGGTCCGAAGGCGACGGCGGGCACCTCGTGGGAGGTGCCCGCCGTTCGTGCTCGCGGAGGTGTTACTTGACCAGACCGAGCTTGCGGACGGTGTCGCGCTCCTCGACGAGCTCCTGAACGGAGGCGTCGATGCGGCCGCGGGAGAACTCGTCGATCTCCAGGCCCTGCACGATCTCCCACGCGCCGTTCCTGGACACGACCGGGAAGGAGGAGATGATGCCCTCGGGCACGCCGTAGGAGCCGTCGGACGGGATGGCCGCGGAGGTCCAGTCGCCCTCGGGGGTGCCGTTGACCCAGTCGTGGACGTGGTCGATGGCGGCGTTGGCGGCGGAGGCGGCGGAGGACGCGCCACGGGCCTCGATGATCGCGGCGCCGCGCTTGGCGACGGTCGGGATGAAGTCGTTCTCCAGCCAGGCCTGGTCGTTCACGGCCTGGGCGGCGTTGGAGCCGTTGACCTCGGCGTGGAACAGGTCCGGGTACTGGGTGGCGGAGTGGTTGCCCCAGATGGTGAGCTTCTTGATGTCGTTGATCGACACACCGAGCTTCTTGGCGAGCTGGGTGAGCGCGCGGTTGTGGTCGAGGCGGGTCATCGCGGTGAAGCGCTCGGCCGGAACGTCCGGGGCGTGGTTCTGCGCGATGAGGGCGTTGGTGTTGGCGGGGTTGCCGACCACCAGGACGCGGACGTCGTCGGCGGCACCGGCGTTGATGGCCTCGCCCTGGGGCTTGAAGATGCCGCCGTTGGCCTCCAGGAGGTCACCGCGCTCCATGCCCTTGCCGCGGGGGCGGGCGCCTACCAGCAGACCGACGCTGGTGCCCTCGAAGGCCTTCTTGGCGTCGTCGAAGATGTCGATGCCCTCGAGCAGGGGGAAGGCGCAGTCGTCGAGCTCCATCGCCGTGCCCTCGGCGGCCTTGACCGCCTGGGGGATCTCAAGGAGGCGCAGCTTCACCGGGGTGTCGGCGCCGAGCAGCTGACCGGAAGCGATCCGGAACAGAAGGGCGTAGCCGATCTGGCCGGCCGCGCCGGTGACGGTGACGTTGACGGGTGCTTTGGACATGCGTGAACTCTCCTGACGACGATGTGCGACCCGCGATGTTACCAACGGGTTCGAGGCGGCTCCGGCGCCGGGCCCAGGGGGTACGGCCTGGCGAGCACCGCACCAACCCACCCTAGACCGCTCGCCTTCCACGTCCGTGACCAAGGTCGGGTCAGGCGCGCCAGACGTATGCCGGGTGGTCGGGCAATCCCTGCTGAGTAACGGATTCGGGCGAGGAATCGGCGGACGCATCCTGTTAGGATGACGTTTGCCAACGGCGGAGGGCCGGTAGCTCAGTTGGTTAGAGCAGGGGACTCATAATCCCTGGGTCGCGGGTTCGAGTCCTGCCCGGCCTACCCCTCTCACCTGGGTGTATTTCCTTACCGTGCGGCGCCGACGGTGTGGTTCGGCCGTCGGCGCTCCCGACTCCCCCAAAACGGTCGCCCCGGGTGGGCTTGGGCAACTATCTCGCTTTTCGTGACTTTTGTCCGAATGGTTCTCCCGTTTATGCATATGGGAGAACTTCTGGTGCAAAGCCGAAAGCTCGTTCGGAATCGGGGCACGTGGTCGCGTCCGCGGGGGCCCGCGAGGAGCGGACCCGCACCTCCGATCTCCCCTAAACTGGCCGCCGGTTCGAGGGGATCGACGTGTCCCAGGTCTCGGCAACCATCGCCGGAGCGGGTACGTCGGACGGGTCGAAGGACATGGTGCAACCGGGGGAAGGCGTGGGGTGGACGGAGGTCGATCGACACGAACGGGGCGGCGGTGGCCCCGACCCGTCCACGCCCTGCGTTGGGTCGCGGTGGTCCTGGCGGGTTCGATCCTGTTGACCGGGATCGGTCCCGAGGACGCCTTCGAGGTGACCTACCGCTCCGTGCCAGAGTCCGAACGCTCGGACGCCCTTCCGTTGGCCTCCCTGCTTGACCGCACCGGCGTCTCCGAGGACGGTCACGCCGACGCGGGCGACCTCGACGGCGCGGGCAACAGCCTGTCCGCGCGCACGCTCGAAACCGCCGGCTGGCTCCCCGGCGGAGAGATCACCCTGTTGGACACCACGCTGCGTCTGCCCGCCTATGGGGAGGGGCGCCCCGACCACATGGTCGCCGAGGGGCAACGCCTCGCCCTGGAGGACGCCCCCGCCCGGATGGACTCGGTGACCTTCCTGGCCACCGGAACCCGCACCGACGGCACCGGTGCCGATGTTCGCGGTGTGGGCAGTGTGGTCTACACCGACGGTGAGGAGCACAAGTTCGACCTGGTCGTCCCGGAGTGGGCGGCCGGTCCCGCCGGAGACGCCGCACTGACCCTCCCCTACGCCAACTTCTCGACCGGTTTCGGGCAGGACGCCATCGGTTCGGTGCGCCTGTACGCGCGCTCGATCCCCCTGGACCCCGGCCGCGAGGTCGACCACGTGGTCGTGCCCGAGGTCGCCGACCCCCGCGCGAGCATGCACGTCTTCTCCGTGGGCGGGCGTCCGGCGGGACAGGAGTGGACCGGAACCTGGGCGCGCGCCACCTCCGGATACGCCGAGGTCGGCCCCTGGGAGGACCAGACCCTGCGTCTGGCGGTGCGCTCCACCACCGGCGGACACAAGGCGCGCGTGCGGTTGGACAACACCTTCGCCGCGAGACCGGTCACCATCGGGGCGGCGTCCATCGCCCTGCAGGGGGAAGGGGCGGCCACGTACGGCGCGGCCGTTCCGCTGACCTTCGACGGAGCACCCGGCGCCGTCATCCCGGCCGGTGGACGTCTGTTCAGCGATCCCGTGGAAGTACTACTGCCACCGCAGACGGAGGCCCTGGTCAGCATCCACCTGCCCGAACAGGTGCGGGCGGCGCCGATCCACTACGCGGCGGTGGACACCAACTACACCAGCCCTCCCGGCAGCGGAGACCAGACCCTGGACCGAACGGGTGAGCCGTACACGGGCGTGGTGGACCAGTGGCCCTTCCTCACCGGGATCGAGGTGACGGACGGCCCGGGAACGGTGGTGACCTTCGGGGACTCCATCACCGACGGCATCCGTTCGACCAGGGACGCCCACCGGCGCTGGCCGGACATGCTCAGCCGGCGCCTGCACGCGAGCCGTGACCTGCCCAACCCGGGCGTGCTGAACCTGGGGGTGGCCGGCAACCAGGTCACGGCCGACGGCTACCCGGGTGAGGGAGTCTCGGTCTACGCCAACGGGGTGAGCATGCTGCACCGGGCCCAACGGGACGTGTTCTCGCAGAGCGGCGTGGGCACCGTGGTGGTGTTCGCGGGCATCAACGACCTGCGCTGGGGTGCCTCCTCGAAGGAGGTGATCGCGGGTCTGAACCGGCTGGCGCGGATGGGCGACGACCACAACGTGCGGGTGTTCGTGTCGACGTTGGCTCCGTGCGCCGGATCGCCGCGTTGCACGGCCACGGTGGAGGAACAACGGCGACGAGTCAACTCCTACCTGCGCGAACAGGCGCACGACCCGGAGTCGTCGTTCGCCGGGGTGTGGGACTTCGAAGCGGTCCTGCGCGACCCGGAGTTCCCGACGCGGATGCGACCGGAGTACGACTCCGGCGATCACCTGCACCCGAACGACGCGGGCCTGCGCGCGATCGCCGAGTCGGTGGACCTGTACGAGTTGCTCGGGGTGTGATCCGGGTTCGGGACACGACCCGGACCGGACCCCGTGCGGTTCAGCGCGGGCAGCCGAGCTGGTGGTGGATGACCAGGTCGACGTAGACCTCGCTCAGATCCCGCAGACTCAGTCCGTCCCCGGGGTCGTACCAGTGCACGAGCGAGTCGAAGGTCTCCAGGACCTTGTCGGCGGCCCCACCGGTGTCGGTCACGACGAAGCGGCCTTCGGTGACCCCGGCGATGACGATCTCCCGCACGTGTTCGCGCAGGGTGCGGTACAGCCCGGCGATCTCTCGGTGCCGCGCGGGGTCGATGGCGCGCAGGGTGGGCAGGAGCTCCCGGCCGAGCGCGAGGGCGGTGCGGTGCCTCCAACCACCGATGATGTGTCCGCGGACGAGGCCGGCCATGCGTTCGGTGGCGGGTGCCCCCGGATCGTCGGCGGTCAGACGTTCCCGGACGTGCTCGCGGGTGGCGTGCAGCACAACGGAGTGGATCAGGTCCAGACGTGTCGGAAAGGCACGCCGTAGGACGGCGGCGTCGGTGTCGGTCTCGATGGCGATCCGTTGGGTCAGGACGGACATGGGCATGCCGCGAGAGCCGTGTTCGTCGAACAGGCGGGCGGCGCATTCCAGGACGGGGGCCGTGGTGCGCAGTGCGTGAGGGGAGAGATCGGCCGTCATTGCTCTGGTTGTCTCAGTCGGTCGTCGTACGCCTTTAAGGGGAAGGGCGCCAAGGATATCGCCGAAGGGGTGACGAATTATGTGGAACGGAGAAAATAGACGAGGAATGTCGAGATCACGATACGTATGTTGTCGATGTTCCGGTTGAAGCGGTCGATGTACCTTTCGGTGTTCTTGTCAGGGGTGGGCGGACCCCTCCCTCCACCCCTGACACGTGCGGATCTTCAGGAAACCCGATTCGGGCCGGCCACCCCGGGGGCAACGGGGGGAAGTGCTCCGGAATCGGATTCCACCGGTATCGGAGGCGCATGGGCTCGGCCGGTGGTCAACGACACCAGGTCGTCGACGCGTTCGGTGGCCAGGGCGTCCACTCCCATTCCGATGAGCCGTGCCATCTCCGGGAATTCGTTCACGGTCCAGGCGACCACCCGGTGACCGGAGCGGTGTATCTCACCGATCGTTTCCCGGTCCAAAAGGGTGTAGTGCGTGCCCAGGAAAGTGGGACGCAGTGAACGCACCAGGTCCTGTGGTGGGGCCCCCGGTCGATCCCAGGCCAGCATCAGCCGTGCCCCCGGGCTGCGCTCGCGCAGCGCCCGCAGCACCTCCACCGGTCCGGTGAACAGGGCCTGGTCGACGAAACCGTGTTCGCGCAGCACTTTGTCGGCGGCCAGAGCCGTCTCGGGTGTGAGCGCGTCGATCATCAGCGGGGAGGCCTCCCGGCCACAGAACTCGGCCAGGACCTCCATCAGTGTCGGGACACGCCGCTCCACGTCCTCGCGAGCGGCGGCGAGCTCGGCCAGGGTCAGTTCACCCACCTGGCGAGTCTGGGAACCCGGGACGGTCACGACGCGTTCGTCCACCAGGACGGGATACCCGTCCGCGGTCAGGTGGACGTCGATCTTGACCAGGTCGACCCCGCCGCGCAAGGCTGAGCGTAGGGCCGGCAGCGTGTTACCCGGGTAGCGTGCGGTGTCTCCGCGTAGTGCGATGGACAACGTCATGTGTCCAAGGGTCGCAAAAACCGGCGCCGCACGTGGCGCAAACAGGAAAAACGCCTACCAAGGCCGTCCCTGTCGGGCTTTCGGCCGCACGAGTGGTCCCACACGGACCCAGTGCGAGCGTTGTCACGTCGCGTCGGTCCGTTCCGGCCGCGGCGAACTGGGAAACTTTGTTATCGGGTGTCGTGACGGCACGGCATCCTCAGGCAGGCCCCGAGTGTGAGGCGAACGATGATTCCGGACCAACGGCGAGAGCACATCCTCAAACTCCTCCAGGAGCGCCATGTGCTGAGTATCAACGAGCTCACGTCGATGCTGTCCGTGTCCCACATGACGGTGCGCCGGGACATCCAGGCCCTGGAGAACGACGGCAAGGTCCTGTCGGTCACCGGCGGGGTGCGCTTGGCCGCCCGTCTCAAGAGCGAACCCTCCTACCTGGCCAAGGCCCAGCTGGAGGTCCCCGCCAAGCGCGCCATAGCGCGCGCCGCAGCCGACCTGGTGCGCGAGAACTTCACCATCTACCTGGACGCGGGCACGACCACGCTGCAGATGGTGCCGCTGCTCACCGACAAGGTGGGGCTGACCGTGATCACCAGCGACTTCAACGTCGTCGGCCACCTCATGGAGTACCCGGGCATCGAGCTGATCCACACCGGTGGCGTGGTCTCGCACTCGGACCACTCCTCGGTCGGTCAGTTCACCGCGGACTTCCTGCGCAAGGTCAACGTGGACCTGGCGTTCATCGCGAGCAGCTCCTGGGACGTCGACCGCGGCTCCACCACCCCGTCCGAGGCCAAGGTGATCGCCAAGCAGGAGCTGCTGCGCATCGCCTCCAAGAGCGTCCTGGTGGTGGACAGCACCAAGTACGGTAAGTTCGGCACCTTCCGGGTGGCCCGTCTGGAGGAGTTCGACCTGATCGTCACCGACGACCGGCTGCCCCGTTCGGCGGTGGACGAGCTCACCGAGAGCGAGGTCCGCCTCCAGATCGTCCCCAGCGAATAACGTCCCGGTCCCGACGGTCCCGGTGCGCGTACCGGCTAGGCCCTCGATGAGGGTTCGACGGACGCGGCCGGGGCCGACTCGTCCCGGCGCGCGTACCAGTGCCCCCGCATCACCAGGGTGGTCATCGCGAGCGAGATGACACCGCCCGCCGTGCCCAGCGCGAACGCGCCGTAGTGGCCGTGGGCGTCGGCGAGGGCGCCGGCGACCATGGATCCCAGCGCCTGTCCGAGGATCAGGCAGCTCAGCACGATGGCCATGGACTGTGAGAGCCGCTCGGGCGGAGCGGACCGCTCGATCAGACCGAACAGGCTCACGATGTGCGGGCCGATCGCGAAACCGAGCACGAAGAGCGTCACGGCGAGCGTCGCGGGGCCGTGCTCCAGGTACAGCGGCAGGGTGAACAGGGCCAACCCCGCGGCGGCCACCCGCGTGCGCGCGGTCAGGGTGAACCCCACCGGCAGCGAGGCCATCAGCAGACCCGCCACGGCGCTGCTGGTCCCCATCACCGCGTACATGAGCCCCGAGAGGTCGCCGTGGCCCGCGTTGTCGGCGAAGGCGGTCACGCCCGTGGACATTCCGCCGAAGAACAGGCCCTGGCAGAACATGGGGACGGTCAGCACCATCAGGGCCGGGCGGACGATGCGCCCGCCACCGCCGGGCGCCGGAGCACTGCCGGGCGGGGCGGTGGGGTGCAGGGCGAACACGGTGCCGAACACGCACAGGAGCACGGCGGCGCCGATGACGCTCGCGGTGGGGGACATGGTCACGGTGAGGACGCCCACGAGCGCCGGGCCCAGGACGAAGGACGCCTCGTCCAGCACGCCCTCCACGGACATGGCGGCCGAGACCGAGCGTTCGCGCTCCAGACCGCGCTCGGGCCCCCTGCGGATCAGTACCACCCAACGGGTGCGCGCCATGGGGCCGATCTGGGGCAGGCACAGGCCACCGAGTGCGGCGAGCGCGACCAGCACCGCCAGGGGCGCGTCGGCGATCACCGCGATGACGAGCGCGGCGATCAGGGCGGTGTCCACCAAGGCCGTGACCAGGACCGGGAGACGTTGCCCGTGACGGTCGGCGAAACGGGCGATGACGGGGCCGCCCAGAGCCTCTCCGAGGGCGAACGCGCCCGAGACCAGCCCGGCGGCGGCGACGCTGCCGGTGGTGACCGTGACGAGCGTGAGGAGCCCGATCAAGGTCATCGAGATGGGGAGACGGGCCAGGAAGGTGGCGAGGAGCAACGGCCAACCGGCGATCCGGTGCATACGCCGCAGGGTCTCAAATGGTGACATCCGCCCTCGTTCTGTACTCGCCCTCGGCCGCGAACCATCCCATGATAGGTCCACCGAAGTCCTGATTCGGGTCCGCGGATGTGTAGGTTCCCTCCCATGAACCACCCCCATCCCCTCGGCCGACTACGCCGATTCCTCACCCCCGGACCCGGATGGCCGGACCGGGGCGCGATCGTACGCGACGTCTTCCTGACCCTCGGTTTCCACCTGCTCATGGTCGCCGAACTGCACGCGTTGTCGGTGTTGGGCACCCTCGGTCCGTGGCACGTCCTGGCCGCCCTGGTCGGACCGGTGGCGGTGGTGCTGCTCAGCCGGTTCCATCCGCTGCTCGCCCCCTGCGCGGCCGTGATCTTCGGTTACCTGCTCGCGGCCTTCATCATCGTGCTGATGTGCGCGTCCTACCTGGCCGGACGGCGCTCCGCGAAGGCGAGGCCGCTGGTGATCCTCATCGTGTTCACCGTCGCGGTCTCCGGCGACGTGTGGTTCAGCGAGATGAGGGAGGAGCCGGTGATCTGGGCCCTCTCGGCCCTGGTGACCGCGCTGTCCGTGGCCGTACCGTGGTTGGTCGGTGTCTACCGACGCCAACAGATGGAACTGATCGAGGGCGGGTGGGAACAGGCCCGCCGATCACGCAGGGAGCAACGGCTGACCGCGGACCAGGCCCGGATGCGTGAACGGTCCCGTATCGCCCGCGACATGCACGACTCCCTCGGCCACGAACTCACCCTCATCGCGCTCCGGGCGGGCGCCCTTGAGGTCGCCCGTGACCTGGACGAGCGGCATCGGGAGAAGGTGGTCGAGCTTCGGGAGACCGCGGTCTCGGCCACCCGGAACCTGCGCGAGATCATCGGGGTCCTGAACGACGACGAGGGGGAGCGGACGGCTCCCACCGGCCCCGCCGGTGAGAGCGTCGTCGCGTTGGTCGAACGTGTCCGCGACTCCGGCCTTCGGGTGATGCTCGTCCGGGAGGGGGAGATGGAGGATCTGCCTCCGATGGTGGACCGCGCCGCCCACCGGGTGGTGCAGGAGTCCCTCACCAACGTCGCCAAGTACGCCCCGGAGTCGCAGGCCACTGTGCGGCTCACCGCCGACACCCGAAGGCTGGAGGTCCGCGTCACCAACACCGCCACGGGGGGTGCCTCCGGCGAGGGGGCGGTCAGCGGTCACCGTGGGCTCGCCGGCCTGCGGGAACGGGTTCGGCTGACCGGTGGAACCTTCGCGGCCGGCCCCGCCGAGAGCGGCTGGGAGGTGTGCGCGATCCTGCCCCTGGACGGCGAGGCGGTGCCGGACGAGGAGATCCGCACCGACGGAGCGGCGGAGATCGATCGCCTGCAGAACAACGCCCGCCGCGGGGTCCGGAACTGGTCCGTGGCGCTGTTCGCCGCTCCCGCCCTGTTGTGCATGGTCGTGATCGTCTTGATGTACCTGGTCTTCCTCGAGCTCCTCACGGAGTCCGTGCTCTCCCCGGAGTACTACTCCGAGATCGAGGTGGGACGCACCCGGGACGAGCTCGAAACCCTGCTCCCCATCTACCCGTTCGACCCGGAACCGGCACAGCTCGAAGAGATGGCGGACCTGGATCCCGACTGTGACCAGTACCGGGTCGGCTCGGGAGCGTCCGAGACCGGCGCGGACCTCTACCAACTCTGTTACGAGGACGGGGTGCTGGTCACCAAGGAGGAGCTGCGGGGACCGTGATCCCGCCGTTGTGGGATGCTTCCCGCGGACCATCGACCCCCCGAGGAGGAACGTTCGTGATCAGGGTGCTGCTCGCCGACGACGAGGCGATGATCCGCGCGGGTGTGCGGGCCATCGTGGAGAGCGACCCGGACATCGAGGTGGTGGCCGAGGCGGCGGACGGACGCGAGGCCGTGGAGCTCGTCCTCGCCCACCGTCCCGACGTCGCCCTGCTCGACATCCGCATGCCCCGGATGGACGGCCTGGCGGCCACCGCCGAACTCCGCAGGGTCGCACCGGACACCAGGGTCGTCATCCTGACCACCTTCGGCGAGGACGAGTACATCTCCCAGGCGCTCGGTGACGGGGCCGGCGGGTTCCTGCTCAAGGCCGGCGATCCGCGCGAGCTCATCACGGGGGTGCACGCCGTCGCCGATGGTGGCGCCTACCTCTCCCCGCAGGTGGCACGGCAGGTGATCAGCCGGTTCGGCTCCGGGAGGGCGGCCCGGGAGACCGCCGCCACCGAACGCCTGGCCGAACTCACCGATCGCGAACGCGAGGTTCTCGCCCTGGTCGGCACCGGGTTGTCCAACGCCGACATCGCCCGGAGGCTCTTCCTGGTGGAGGGCACCGTCAAGAGCTACGTGAGCGCCATCCTCAACCGGTTGGGGATGAAGAACCGGGTCCAGGCCGCCATCCTCGCCTACGAGGCGGGTCTGGTGGAGCGGGACGCCGACCGATGACGGGCACGGATCCGGCCGCGGAGTGGCGGCGGCTCGCGGGAGAGGGGCCCGAGGCCCGGGCGGTGGGCGAGGAGCTGCTGCGTCGCTGGAGTGAACCGCACCGCAGCCATCACACGCTCGCCCACCTACGGGACACCCTCCGGGCCGCCGACCTCCTGCTGGTGTGGGATGGGGGAGCCGACGCCGACGCCGTGCGCTACGCGGTCTGGTTCCACGACGCCGTCTACGAAGGGCGTCCGGGTGAGGACGAGGAGCAGAGCGCCCTCCTGGCCGAGCGAATGTTGGGCCGCATGGGGGTCGCCCCGACCCTGATCGGGGAGGTGGCACGACTGGTGCGCCTGACCACGGACCACCACGCCGAAGCCGGAGACCACGAGGGGGCGGTGCTCTGTGACGCGGACCTCTCCGTCCTGGGATCCGAACCGGAGGGGTACCTGACCTACGCCGCCGCGGTCCGAGAGGAGTACCGGCACGTTCCCGACCACCTTTTCCGTGTCGGACGGATCAGGGTGCTGAAGTCGCTGCTGGACGCACCGCGCCTGTTCCGCACCGAACCCGGCCGGCGATGGTGGGAGGCCCGGGCCCGGGCCAACGTGAGCGCTGAGGTGGAACGGCTGCGTCAGGCCTCCGACGAGGGCTGACCTCGCCCGTCGGGCACCCGCCGGCGCTTGGGCCTGCGCAGCCCCGAGGCGCGCAACCGGGTGACCAGTTCGCGCCCGCTGACGTGTTCGGCGCCGAGCGCCAGCGCCCGGGAGTGCACGTGCTCGGGGATGTCGTAGTGGTCCCGTTCGAAGGCGCGCTCGGGAACCCCGAGCTCGCGGGCGAACGCGTGGAGTTCGTCGAGGGACTCGTCGCTGACCAGGTGCGCGAAGCGCCACCCCCGCGGACCGGGCCAGACCGGACTGTCGACCAGGATGCTCACTGCGCCTCCGGTGCGGTCACCGCGCGCCAGGGCACCGGGCTGGACATGACCATGGTGCTGGAGGGCCGACCGTGCTCCGCGAGCTGGTCGATGACCTCCTCGAAGTGCTCCATGGAGCGCACCGCGATGAGCAGGAAGCAGCAGGCGTCCCCGGTGACCCGGTGTACCTGGAGGATCTCGGGCAACTCCAGTGAGGATCGTTCCCGCAGCAGGCAGTGGGCGCCGAAGCACTCCATCCGAACCAACGCCGTCACCGGGAGTCCGGCGGCGGCCGGGTCGACGTGCGCGTGGTAGCCGGTGATGACCCCGCGGTCGGTGAGTCGGCGGACACGGTCGGCGACGGCGGGCGCCGAGAGGTTGACCCGTCGGGACAACTCGTTGAACGACAGACGCCCGTCCTGTTGGAGCTCGTGGAGGATCCGCTGGTCAACGCCGTCCAACGGAGTGGGGGTGTGTGGGGTCATGCTTTTCGTTCCCAAGGTCGAGATCGGTTTCCGGTAACGAATGTAAACCCGACAGGGGATCCGCGTCGCCATCGGCCATTCCTTCCTCGGGTGATATGTCCGATCATGTGAGCTCACGTTCACGGTGCCGTGCACGGCGGATCCCGATGGCGCCGTAGGGCGTGCGAACACCGAAGCCACGCCGTACCCGAGGGGTAGAGACCATGCTCTCCAACACGTCCGTCCAGCAGTGCCCCTACGCACCCGTCGAGGGCGGCGCGGAGGACGCTGCGACGGCCCGGGCCCGCAAGGCCGAGAGCAACCGGGGCGAGCCGACCCTGGCCTTCGACCGCAACACCCCCTACGTCGACTACGTGGGCATCGACACCCTGCTCGACCTGGAGCGACCGCGCACCGACGAACCGGCCGAGTCCGCGTTCATCGTCACCACCCAGGTGATGGAGCTGCTCTTCCCGCAGGTGCAGCGGCGGTGGGAGGCGGCCCGCGACGCGCTGGAGGCCGACGACGTACCCACGGCCCTGGCGGCGCTGCGCGGCGCGTGCAACGCCCAGGACGTGCTCAACTCCACCTGGGGGTTGCTCTCCGACATGACCCCCACGCAGTTCAACCGGTTCCGGGACGCCTTCGGCGAGGCCTCGGGTTTCCAGTCCTACGGCTACCGCAAGCTGGAGTTCATCCTCGGTAACAAGTCCGCCGCCATGATCCGCCCGCACAAGGCCATGAGCGGCGTGGCCGCCGAGCTCGTCGAGATCCTGGAACGCCCCAGCCTGTACGACGCCGCGCTGCGCCTGCTGGGTCGACGCGGTCTGCCGATCCCCGAAACGGTCACCGAGCGGGACTGGACCGGTGAGTACGAACCCTCCACCGAGGTCGAGCACGCATGGCTGCGGGTCTACGAGGACGACCGTCCCGGCAACGACCTGTTCCTGCTCGCCGAGGGCCTGCTGGACGTCGCCGAGCGGGTCACCCGGTGGCGTCACCTGCACCTGATGGCGGTGAAGCGCACCATGGGGGGTAAGCCCGGCAGCGGCGGGTCCAACGGCCTGAACTGGTTGGCCCGCAACGCCGAGAAGGACGTCTTTCCCGAACTGTGGTCGCTGCGCAGCACGATCTGACGTCGACCCGGACCCTTCGAACCACCCCGGCCCACCGGCTCTATGTAGGAAGCGGGACCCGATGACACCCACCACTCGTGAGGAGTACGCCGCTCTGGACGCGGCAGACCCCCTCGCCCACCTCCGCGAGGAGTTCGTCCTCCCCGAAGGGGTGATCTACCTCGACGGCAACTCACTGGGCGCGCTGCCGCGTTCCACCCCCGGCCGGGTGGCCGACATGATCGAGCGCGAGTGGGGGCGAGACCTCATCCGTAGCTGGAACGACGCAGGCTGGTGGGACAAGCCGCGCACTCTGGGCGCCAAGGTCGCGCCGCTGGTGGGCGCCGACCCCGACGAGGTGATCGTCGGCGACGGCACCTCCGCCAACCTGTTCAAGTGCCTGGTCGCGGCGTTGCGTCTGTCCGGCCGCTCGGTCGTGTTGGGGGAGTCGGGCAACTTCCCCACGGACCTGTACGTCACCGAGGGGGCCGTCTCCCTGACCGGTGCCCGGCAGCGCCGGATCGACCCGGACGGCCCCGCTCTGGCCGCCGAACTCGCCCGGGGCGACGTGGGTGTCGTGCTGCTGAGCCACGTGGACTACCGCAGCGGTGTCCTGCGCGACATGGCCGGCATCACCCGGCTGGCCCACGAACACGGCGCCCTGGTGGTCTGGGACCTGTGCCACAGCGCCGGAGCCGTCCCCATCGACCTGTCCGGCCATGACGTGGACTTCGCAGTGGGGTGCACGTACAAGTACCTCAACGGCGGTCCCGGCGCTCCCGCGTTCCTGTACGCGGCCCGTCGCCACCACGCCACGGCCGAGCAACCGCTGAGCGGCTGGCACGGTCACGCCCGACCCTTCGACTTCACACCCGAATACGAGCCCTCCCCGGGCGTCTCCCGGTTCCTCAGCGGATCACAGCCCCTGGTGGCGGACGCCGCGCTGGAGGCGGGGCTGGACGTGTGGGCCAAGGCCGACATGGCCCGGGTGCGGACCAAGAGCCTGGCCATGACCGACCTGTTCCTTGCCCGCGCGGCCTCGGTGGGCCTGTCCTCGATCACCCCGGCCGAACACGATCGTCGGGGTAGCCAGGTGGCCCTGCTCGAGCCACAGGAGGGTGCCGGGTACCCGATCGTGCAGGCGCTGATCGAACGCGGTGTGATCGGTGACTTCCGGGCCCCCGACGTCATGCGGTTCGGATTCACCCCGCTGTACCTGCGTTACGTGGACGTCTTCGACGCGGCCGCCCACCTGGTGGAGGTCGTGGAGTCGGGGGAGTGGCGCGCCGATCGCTTCAACCAGAGGTCACAGGTCACCTGACCCGGTCGACCCGGATTCGATTCCCCGGTGGGGTGACCCACCGGGGAATTTTTTACGTCGGATGGACCTCGGCCGGTGTGACCTGACCCTGGCCCGTCACAGCCTTGCGTGGCCTTTACCACGAAGGGTCCCTCCGAAGCCAAGTCCGGAGGGTGTGGCGTGTCGTGACCTACCAGCCGGTATGAAGGCCTTGGGGCGGGTTTCAAGCGGTCTCGCGCCATGTGTCCCGGTTTATGACGAGGGCCACTCGTGAGTCTTCGGGCCGCGCTCTTCGGTGTCTGGAACCCCTGACACCAGGGGTTTTCGTGTTTTCAGCCCCCATTCGAGGCAGTGTCACCGGGTAATTGCACGAATACTCACTGTCTTTTTACCTGGAATCCTTCGGTACTTTGCCAACCGCTGGGTTAGTGTCCTTCGTGACCGGTTCGTTATTGATCTTTAACGAGCCGGTGCCGAGCCCTTGACCGGCCACAGGCCGGAAGGGAAGACGAGGCCTTCTTTTCGTCTCGGGGAACGAGCCGCGCGAATCCAAGTGCCGGCTGTTACGGCGGAGCCGATCCGGCCCCCCGTTCCCACCCGCCGCTCGCCGCCAGCGACGCGGGAAGTCCCATGACCTGATCTCACCCACCGGGTGCCACTCCGTGTGCCCCCGTGTGCCCCGACCTGTCCTGGGCGGCCTCCTCGGCCCTGTCACCAACCTGGCTGATATCCCATGAGCAACGACACTCCCATCCAGTACGGCGAAGTCACCGCGACCTATTTCTGGGACGACGGTTCCGGCATCAACGGTGACACGGGTGCGCCCGCAGGCGGCGAGCCCATGCAGAAGGGGCTCTTCTCCAGCCCCAGCTGGCCGCTGGGTACCGAGGGCTACATCGAGTACGAGGGCGAGCAGCACGAGTTCTTCATCGGCGACCGCGGTCCCGGTGAGCCCTCCAACGACTGTGACGTCCTCCTGGACATCGACGGCAAGACCTTCGCCGACATGATGGGCGAGGAGTGGAACGAAGATTCCCTCGTCGTCAACGGCGGCAACGGTCACGCCGAGGTCGAGTACTTCATCACCAAGTGGGGCGACGGCGACGGTGACGAGGGCGCCCCGCACCCCTTCCAGCAGCCCGACAACAAGTGCGAGGACGCCGTCGCCCCGGTCCCCGAGGAGCACCTGCCTCAGGAGGAAGAGGACGAGGAAGAGGCCGAAGAGGAACAGGCCGAGGAAGAGCAGGCCAAGGAGGAGGAGTCCGAGGACTCCTCCGAGAAGCAGGACGAGCAGGAGGCCGAGGAAGAGGAGCAGCAGGACGCCGCTCCCGCGACCTCCGAGGACGAAGGCCAGGACGACGGCGTCACCGCCGAGACCGCGGCCAACGACCTGTCCGGCTTCGGTCTGATGAACGCCGAGGGCGCCCCTTCGGCCACCGGCCTGCTGGTCCTGGCGATCATCCCCGCCATCCTCATCGCGCTGGCCTTCGCCTGGATCCGTCGTCCCGCCGGTGCCCACGCGGGTGCCACCGACGACAGCGGCAAGGGCCTCATGGCCGAGAGCGACGGCCGTCACGGCATCGCCTCGTTCATCGACCGCCTGCGTGGTAACGACAAGTAACCAAGATCGCCCCCGGACCCACTCGGGTCGGACACGACCCGGGGAATCCACGTAGCCAGGTGTTCCTCCTGGCGGGGGGAACTCAAGGACTCCCCGGACCGGTTCACCGGAGAGTGGGTGGAGGAAGGGCCGCGCACATCGCGCGGCCCTTCTTCATGCCTGGGCGATCAGGGACTCAGACGTCGCCGAGCATCAGTTCGGGGCGCTCCACGCGGTCGGCCACCGAACGCAGGAAACCGCCGGCGACACCGCCGTCGCACACACGGTGGTCGAAGGCCAAGGTGAGCTCCACCACCGGGCGCGGCACCACGTGGTCGCCCACCACCCACGGGCGACGCAGGATTCGGCCCACGCCGAGGATCGCCACCTCCGGGTGATTGATCACCGCCGCCGATCCGTCCACCCCGAACACCCCGTAGTTGTTCACGGTGAAGGTCCCGCCGGACAGTTCCCCGGGGCCGAGGGAGCCGGCGCGCGCGGCCTCGGCTCGCTCGTCCAACCGTGCCGACAGCTCACGGGTGGTGAGGCGGTGCGCGTCGGGGAGTACCGGGACCACCAGTCCGCGCGGGGTCCGGGCGGCGAACCCCAGGTGCACCGCGTCGAAGCGCACGGTCTCGCCGCGTTCGGTGTCGAAGTGGCCGTTGAGTTCGGGGAAACGGGCCAGGCCCAGCAGCGCGAACCGGGCGACCAGGCCCAGAACGCTCACTGGTCGGTCCGGCGCGGCCTCGTTGAGTCGCGAGCGCAGTTCCATCATCCCGCCGGCGTCGGCGTCCACCCACACGGTGGCCTCCGGGATCTCCCGGCGTGAACGCGACAGTCGTTCGGCCATGGTCCGATGCGCGCCCCGCAACGGCGTGCGGTGCACCCCGGGTTCCTCGGGCGGGCGGGGCGTGGGCACGTGCGTGCGGGGCGGTTCCGGGGGAGAGGCGATCCGCGACTCCACGTCCCGGCGCAGCACCAGCCCGTTCTCCCCGCTGCCGCGCAACGCGGACACATCCACGCCGTGCTCCCGCGCCAGCCGTCGGACCAGGGGCGACACCACCCTGGTCGGCCCATCGGAGGTCGTGGGCGGGCCGTCGATCGCCATTGACCGAAGCGGCCCGCCCGCCCCGCGGGCGGCGCGACGCGGGGGTCGCGCGCCCGTTCCCGTGCCGTAGCCCACCAGGACCGCACCCGAGTCCGCGCTGTGGTCGGCGGCGTCGTTGCCGCCCGCGGAGTCCGGGGCCTCCCGTGTGCTCGGCACGGTGGTCGGAGGGTCGCCACCCGCCCCGGAGGGTCGGGCGGGGGCGACGGAGATGAGCGGAGCGCCGACGGCGACGATTTCGCCGACCGCTCCGTGCAGTTCTGTGACGGTGCCACCGAAGGGGCAGGGGACCTCCACGGTGGCCTTGGCGGTCTCCACCTCGACGACCGGTTGGTCCACGACGATCTCGTCGCCCGTGGCCACCAGCCACGAGACGATCTCGGCCTCGGTCAACCCCTCACCCAGGTCGGGGAGTTCGAAGGTGCTCACCGGCCCTCCACCCACTCGGAATCCCACTCCAGGCGGTCCACGGCGGCCGGGATCCGGTCGACCCCGGGCAGGTGGTGTTCCTCCAGCTTCGGTGGGGGATAGGGAACGTCCCATCCGCCCACGCGCAGTACCGGGGCCTCCAGGTGGTGGAAGCACTGTTCGGTCACGCGCGCGGCGACCTCGGCCCCGTAGCCGCCGAAGACCGAGGCCTCGTGCACCACGACGGCGCGGCCGGTTCGGCGCACCGAAGCGGTCACGGTGGCGTCGTCGAACGGGGTCAGTTGGCGCAGGTCCACCACCTCCAGGTCGCGTCCCTCACCGGCGGCGGTCTCTGCGGCCTCCAGCGCGGTGGCCACCATGGGGCCGTAGGCGATCAGGGTGGCGTCGGAACCGGAGCGCCGCACCACCGAACGCTCCATGGGTTCGGTGCGTACCGGTGGTTCGAAGGCCTCCTTGGCCCGGTAACGGCGCTTCGGTTCGAGGAACAGCACCGGGTCGTCGCAGTCGATCGCCTCGCGCAGCATCGAATAGGCGTCCGCGGGCGTGCCCGGGGTGACCACCCGCAGCCCGGGGGTGTGCGTGTAGTAGGCCTCGGATGAGTCGCTGTGGTGCTCCACCCCGCCGATCCCACCGCCGTAGGGGACACGGATCACCACGGGCAGCGTCACCGCGCCCCGGGTCCGGTTGCGCATCTTGGCCAGATGCGAGGTGACCTGCTCGAACGCGGGATAGGCGAAGGCGTCGAACTGCATCTCCACCACCGGACGCAGCCCGTACACGGCCATCCCGATCGCGGTGCCCACGATCCCGGACTCGGCCAGGGGCGAGTCGAAACAGCGTTCCTCGCCGAAGGTCGCAGTCAGCCCGTCGGTCACCCGGAACACCCCGCCCAGCGGTCCGACGTCCTCGCCGTAGACCAGTACGTTCGGGTCGGCGGCCAAGGCGTCGTGCAGGGCGCGGTTCAGGGCCGCGCCCATGGTGACCTCGGAGCCGGGGGACGTGTGCGCCATCAGACCTCCCGCAACTCCTCGGCGAGTTCGTACCGTTGCCGCTCCAGCACCGGCGGGACCTCCGCGTAGACGTCGGTGAACAGGGACGCGGGGTCGAGTCGGTCCTCGCCCGCCATCCGGTCGCGGATCACGGTGGCGACCCGTTCGGCGTCGCGCTCGTAGACCTCCAGGAGCCCGTCGTCGACGATCTGCTCGTTGCGCAGCAGCGTCTCCATGCGGATCAGCGGGTCGCGGTCGACCCAGTACTCCACCTCGCCGTCGTCGCGGTACCGCTGAGGGGCGTCGGCGTTGGTGTGCGGGTCGACCCGGTAGGTGAGCGCCTCGACGATGGCCGGGCCGCCGCCCGCGCGGGCCTCGGCCAGGGCGTGGGCGACCACGGCGTGCACGGCGGCGGCGTCGTTGCCGTCCACGTGGTGGCCGCGCATGCCGTACCCCACCGCCTTGTGCGCCGGGGTGGGGGCCACGCTCTGCCGGTGCAGCGGCACGCTGATCGCCCAGTGGTTGTTCTGGACCAGGAACACCACCGGGGTGTTCCACACGGCCGCGAAGTTGTAGGCCTCGTGGGCGTCGCCCTCGCTGGTGGCCCCGTCGCCCATCATGACCAGGGCGGCCACGTCGTGGCCCTTGTGGCGGGCGGCGTAGGTGAGGCCGACGGCGTGCGAGGCGTTGGTGGCCAACGGGGTGCACTGCGGGGCGCAGTGGTAACGGTGCGGGTCGTAGCCGCAGTGCCGGTCCCCGCGGAAGAGGGTGAGCGTCTCCACCGGGTCCACGCCGTGCGTGATCATGGCGACGCTGTCGCGATAGCTGGGAAAGAGCCAGTCCCGTTCGCCCAGGGCCAGCACCCCGCCCACCTGCGCGGCCTCCTGACCCGTGGAGGAGGGGTAGACCGCGAGTCGTCCCTGTCGGGCGAGGGTGCCGGCCTGCTGGTTGAAGCGGCGTCCGATGACCATCGCCCGGTGGAGTTCGGCGAGCACGGCGGGGTCGGGAGCGGTGAACGAGGAGTGTTCGCGACGGCCGCCGTGCCGGTCCACGAGGCGCACCGGTTCCTGGGAGGGCAGGGGAGGAACCGGACGAGTTCGCTCATCGGTGTGCTTCATGTCTTGAATATGAGCCGAATCACCCCATATTGTCGATCCCTCCACGCCGATGCTGGACGAATTGCTCGGCACGGTGCCCCCCGGTACAGAACATCTAATATGTCCATCACCTGGACGGTATGAGGTAAGACACATGGCCGTGCAGCTGGATGACACCGACCGTCGGATCATCGCCCTCCTTCGCGATGACGGTCGTATGTCGATCCGCGCCGTCGCCGAGCGCGCGCACATCTCCCGGGCCAACGCCTACTCCCGGCTCGAACGCCTCCGCAACGACGGTGTGATCAGGGGGTTCACCGCCGTCATCGACCCCGAGAAGTACGGCACCGCCCTGTCCGCCTACGTCTCGGTGCGCATCGAACAGCACTCCTGGGAGAGATTCCGCGAATACCTGCGCGACATCCCCGAGGTCGACCACGCCGCCCTTGTATCCGGCGACGTCGACCTGCTCCTCCTGGTGCGCGTCACCGACGCCGCGGCGCTGCGCACGTTCGTCCTCGAACGCCTCCAGCGCCTGCCCGAGGTCAAGAGCACCCAGACCATGTTCATCCTGGACGAGCCATACCTACAGTGACCGCGGCGTCCTACCCTGAAGGTATGGAATACCGAGTCGTCGACGCCTTCACCGACCGACCCTTCAACGGCAACCCCGCGGCCGTACTCGTCCTGGACGGCCCCTACGACGCGGCCTGGGCCCAGCGGGTGGCGGCCGAGTTCAACCTCTCCGAGACCGCCTTCACCCGACCCCTGGCGGACGGAACGCGTGAACTGCGCTGGTTCACCCCCGAGACCGAGATCGACCTGTGCGGGCACGCGACCCTGGCCACGGCGCACGTGCTCGCCGAACTCGGTGTCGAGGGGCCCTACCGTTTCAGCAGCCGCAGCGGCCTCCTCACCGTGACCGCCGAGGACGGGCGGCTGTGGCTGGACTTCCCCTCGCGACCGGCCGAAAGGATCGAGGCCCCCGAAGGGCTGGCCGAACACCTGGGCGTGGAACCCCTGTGGGTGGGTCGTGGCGGAACCGACGACCTGCTCGTCGAGGTCGCCGACGAAGCCACCGTTCGCAGCCTGGACCCGAACCTGTACGGCCTGCGCGACATCCCGGCGCGCGGCGTCATCGTCACCGCGCGCGGTGACGGATACGACATGGTCTCGCGGTTCTTCGCCCCCGGTTCCGGTGTACCGGAGGATCCGGTGACCGGCAGCGCCCACACCGTGCTCACGCCCTTCTGGGGCGAACGCCTGGGGCGCACCGAGCTCACCGCCCACCAGGCCTCCGCGCGCGGCGGCGACCTGTTGCTGCGGTGGCGGGGCGACCGGGTCCACATCGGCGGGCACGCCGTCTCCGTCGCCACCGGCGACCTCAAGGTCTGAAAGGGATCCCCCGTGGAGCAGTGGAACACCAAGGCAGAGATCGTCGCCGGCCTCAACCGTCTGGAGGAAGGCCACCCCGGCTGGGAGCGGCCCGCCGCGTACGGCGTCGGCGTGCACCGAGGGGGCGAGACCACCTTCACCCTGCTCAACGTCGGCGAGCGACTCCTCCCCGCCATCGCCCTGGGCCTGGCCTGCGGACACACTTCCGGCACCGCCACCTACGAGCTCACCCCGGAGCAGCTGGACACGGCCATCGTCGGCCTGGCCCCGGCCGTGGGCTGCACGGAGATGGAGCACCCCAACCACCACCACTGGGTGGAGGTGGCACGGGAACTGAGGACGGACGGAGGCCGGGCCGTGGCGGTGTTCGTCGCGTCGCTGGAGGACGCGCCCGTCGACGAGCACGACCGCGCGTTCCGAGAGGCCATCGCCGGCGGCCGCCCCGATGGTTGATGGCCGTCCTTTCGGCGTGCGGGTGGGGGAGGAGGCCACCGGACAGGCATGACGGTGTCGCCCTGGAGCTCCAGGGCGGGTTCGAGTCGGATCATGGCCGGATCAGGGCGTCGATGTGGTCGGCCGCGGTCCGGGCGCCGTCGGTGTGGGCGAGATGCTCGCGCAGGTCCCGGGCGCGGGTGCGCAGGGCGGGGTCGTGCAGGACCGCTTCGAAGGCGCGGCGGAGGGGCTCACCACGGGCCTGGCGGGGGGTGAGGCCCACGGCGTTGCCGAAGCGCACGCACTCGTCGATGTTCCAGCGCTGTTCGAACTGCAGGCCGATGCCGACGAAA
>NZ_DYZD01000315.1 GCF_020741345.1 Nocardiopsis listeri | reverse complement strand
GCTGACCTGCCACGACGAGCACCATAGGTCGCTATCGGGATAATTCGAACCGAACGCCTGCGACGGGAGTCGTACACCGTTGCGTGAGAGCCCCCGGTCGGGGCTCCGTGAGGAAAATGGGAGCGGTCGTGTTCGGAATCCTGCGGCCCTGTCGGCACAGTCTGCCCGGCGGGTTGGCCACGGAATGGATGTCCCATCTGTGCGGGCTCTGCCTGGCCCTGCGCGATGGGCACGGCCAGGCCTCGCGCCTGGCCACCAACCACGACGGGCTGGTCATCTCGGTTCTGACCGCCGCACAGTCCCGGGACGAGGCCGCGACCCGGGCCGTCGGTCCCTGCCTGCTGCGGGGCATGCGCACCGCGCGGGTCGCCGACGGCACCGGCGCGAACCTGGCCGCCACGGTGTCTTTGATGCTGGCCTCCGGCAAGATCCGTGACCACATCGAGGACGGCGACGGGCGCCTCGCCCGGCCCGGTGTGCGCGCCGTCGCCGGGCGGATGGCTCGCCGCTGGCAGCAGGACGCCAGGGAGGCCGGTACCGGTCTGGGCTTCGACACCTCCGCCCTCACCGCCGTCATGGATCGCCAACGCGAGGTCGAGTCGGCCGCCGGTCCGGGAACCGACGTCCTCACCGTGACGGCACCCACCGAGGAGGCCACCGCCGAGGCGTTCGCGCACACCGCCGCGCTGGCCGGGTGCCCCGCCAACGCCGAACCGCTCCATGAGGCCGGTCGGCTCTTCGGTCGGATCGCCCACCTGCTGGACGCCGTCGAGGACCAGAAGGAGGACCTCGCCAACGGTTCCTGGAACCCCCTGACCGCCACCGAGACCGGTGCCGACCGCGCTCGTGAGCTCTGCGACGACGCCGTCCTGGGCGTGCGTCTGGCCTTGGAGGCCACCGAGTTCACCGATGACCGCCTGGTCCGCGCCCTGCTCGTCACCGAACTGCGCCGCGCGGTCTCTCGCACCTTCGCCCACGCGGGCCACCCGGGACACCCCGAACACCCCGGGCACGGAGCGGGATCTCCCGGATACGGACCCGGCCCAGGTGGGTACCACCCCGGTCACGGGTCCGGCGACCACGGCGGGGGCTCGGGCCCAGGACACGGCCAGGGCGGGCATGGACACGGCGGCGACGGCTCCGGTGGCGACGGTGGCCACCGGAACAAGGGTGGTTGCTGTACCCGTGCCTGTGAAACCCCCGCCCTGGAGACACCGCCCCGGTCCCGCGGTCTCTTCGCCGGCTGCGCCGCCGCTCTGTTCATGTGCTGCACCTGCCAGCTCTGCTGCCGTGGTCCGCACCCCGGCCCCTGGTCGGGCGAGCCCCGCGAGGCCTGGTGCGACATCTGCGGATGTGCGGGGGAGACCTGCGGCAACTGCTGCGACTGTTGTGGCAGCTGTTCCCGCTGTAAGGACTGCGACTGCAATTGCTGTGACTGAAGCCCGGTCCGGTGCTCGCCCGACCACCGCGCCCGCTCCGACGGCTCTCCCGGCCCCGCTGGGCATCGGCCACGCGAACTCCTCGGCCGGCCATGGGAAGCGACGCCCGATCACCGCACGGGCCCCGGTGCCGTGGCCCGCTGTGGAGCAGGTCGTGGTCGGTGCACCCGTGCGGCAGGTGGTCGACGACCGGCGACCGGCGACCGGCGACCGGCGGGTGCGGCGTGCCGGACGATCCGTGTTCGCACGTACTCCAGGGCCGGGCGTTCCAGCCGGGCCGGGTCGGGGGCGAAGGGGGAACGAGGTCGTGATCATCGCCGCTCACAACGGTGACGGAAGGTGCCTGTGACTCCAGGATGGACCACTGCGGGAAATCTCGCAGAAGGCCTGTGGAAAACCCTGCCCGGAACGTAGGGGAGCCCGCACCAGGGCTTCTAGCATGAGACCCATGAACGAACTGTCACCAGAACAGGTCGACCGGGTGATCACCCTGGCCATGGACATGGCCCGCGAGGGGCAGACCGCCCAACTCCTGGAGTTCCTCGACCACGGGCTCGACATCGACGTCCGGGACACCGACGGCAACACCCTGCTGATGCTCGCCGCCTACCACGGCCACGGGGAGACCGTCCGGGAGCTCATCGGACGTGGAGCAGACGTCGATCTGCGCAACGAGCGCGACCAGTCACCGGTGGCCGGCGCGCTCTTCAAGGGTGAGGACGAGGTCGTCAAGGCCCTCATCGCGGCCGGGGCGGACCTGGACGCCGGGACTCCCAGCGCCCGCGCCACCGCCCAGATGTTCGACCGCACCGAACTGCTTCCCTGATCTTCACCGTCCGCACGAAACGCCGAGGAGCCGGCACGGTCGCCCGTGCCGGCTCCTCCCATCAGGACCGAAAGCGTTACAGCTTGCCGGCCTTGTGGGCCTCGATGGCCTTGCGCACGCCCTCACCGTAGGCCGGGTCGGCCTTGGTGCAGTTGGCGATGTGGCGCTCGATGGTGGCCTCGGAGGCACCGTCGATCGCACGCGCGGTGTTCGCGAACAGGACCTCCTGCTGCTCCGAGGTCATGCCGCGGAACAGGTCACCGGGCTGCTGGAAGTAGTTGTCGTCGTCCTCGCGGTAGTTGAACCGGTCGGCGTTGGCGCCGACACCCAGGGACGGCTCCGCGTACGCGGGCTGCTCCTGCCAGCGGCCGTAGGAGTTCGGCTCGATGCCGGGAACGCCACCCTGGTTGCCGTCCACACGCATGGAACCGTCGCGGTGGTAGGTGTTGACCAGCTTGGCGCCGCGCGGGTAGTTCACCGGGATCTGGTGGTGGTTGACGCCCAGACGGTAGCGGGCGGCGTCACCGTAGGAGAACAGGCGACCCTGGAGCATGCGGTCCGGGGAGACACCGACACCGGGGACCAGGTTGGCCGGGGTGAAGGCGACCTGCTCCACGTCGGCGAAGTAGTTCTCCGGGTTGCGGTTGAGCTCGAACTCGCCGACCTCGATGAGCGGGTAGTCCTTCTTGGACCAGACCTTGGTCAGGTCGAAGGGGTGGAAGCGGTAGTTCTCCGCGTCCGCCTCCGGCATGATCTGGATGGAGAAGGTCCACTTCGGGTTGTCGCCGCGCTCGATGGCGTCGAACAGGTCGCGCTGGGAGGACTCGCGGTCCTCGGCGACGACCTTGGCGGCCTCTTCGTCGGTGAGGTTCTTGATGCCCTGCTGGGTCCGGAAGTGGAACTTCACCCAGTAGCGCTCGTTCTCGGCGTTGACGAACGAGTAGGTGTGCGAGCCGAAGCCGTGCATGTGGCGGTAGCCGTCGGGGATACCGCGGTCCGACATGACGATGGTGACCTGGTGCAGGGCCTCGGGCAGGTTGGTCCAAAAGTCCCAGTTGTTCTCGGCCGAGCGCATGTTGGTGCGCGGGTCGCGCTTGACGGCGCGGTTGAGGTCGGGGAACTTCAGCGGGTCACGGAAGAAGAAGACCGGGGTGTTGTTGCCGACGACGTCCCAGTTGCCCTCTTCGGTGTAGAAGCGCAGGGCGAAACCGCGGATGTCGCGCTCGGCGTCGGCGGCACCGCGCTCACCGGCGACCGTCGAGAAGCGGGCGAACATCTCGGTCTGCTTGCCGACCTCGGAGAAGATCGCGGCCTTGGTGTACCGGCTGATGTCCTGGGTGACGGTGAAGGTACCGAAGGCGCCGGAGCCCTTGGCGTGCATCCGACGCTCGGGGATCACCTCGCGGTCGAAGTGGGCGAGCTTCTCCAGGAACCACAGGTCCTGCAGCAGCATGGGGCCGCGCGGACCGGCCGTGAGGCTGTCCTGGTTGTTGGCGACGGGGGCACCGTTCGCCGTGGTCAGCGGCTTGGTGTTGTCCTGGTGCGACATGTGTTCCTTGTACCTCCACGGAAGGCGGTGGGATCACCGACAGGTGTCGGGCCTCGTGACACCCACGCGAACGGTCTTCGCGGCGGAGTTCGTCGTGCCACGCTCGACGCCTCCGGCCGGGACCGCTCTGGTGCTTTCAAGTATTGAATCAGTTTTCTGGAGTGATTCCAAACTAGGATCGGATCCGTTTTGGGCAAGGTGCGTGCCATGGCCCGGATCGGGCGCGAAAATGTGGCTTGGGTCACTCCATGGATCGCCCTCGGATGAGGCCGCGAGGCGTACCGGAGCGGCTTCGTGCCCGTACAGCCCCGCCCCGGCGCCCGTACCGGTCCGAGGGGAGGAGGAACAAGCAGGGCCCCGACGGGGACGGGCGGCCCTTGTCCTTCGGACGTGACCTTCCGCCCGACGGGTCCTCGCGCTAGCCCGGAGCGGAGTCCGGCTCGGAGGTGTCGCGCACCGGGGTGTCCTCCACCCGAGAACCGGGGGCACCCCGATCGGCGGTGGCCGGGTTGTGCGCGTGCTGAGGTGGCGCCAAGTCGTCCCCGGTGCCCTCGCCCCGCTCCGGAATCCGCAGCGCCAACAGGGCCACGTCGTCCCCACCGGGGTTGATACGGATCAGGAGTTCGTCGAGGAAGTCCTCCAACCCGAGGTGGTTCAGGTCCATGGCGTGCCCGCGCAGCTTCTCCAACCCGGTGTCGAGATGCTCATGGCGGTTCTCGACCAGACCATCGGTGTAGAACAGGACCGTTGATCGCTCGGGAAGCTCCTCCAACGCGTCGGTCCACTCCAACCCCAGGTGCAGGGCGGCGCTTATACCGATGAGGGGGCCGTGCCCCGCCTCCAGGTACCGGGCGTTCCCGTCGGGCTCGACGAGCAACGGCGGAGGATGCCCGGCGTTGACCCAGTGCAGGTGCCACGGGCCGCCGTCGGGACCCTCGATACGGGCGATCACGGCGGTGGCCATGGGCGCGTCACTGGTGTTGGTCATGACCTCGTCCAGGCGCCGCATGAGCCCGCTGGGAGGCTCCTGTCGGTCCCAGGCCAGGGCGCGCAGCATGTTGCGCACCTCCGCCATGTGCGCCGCCGCGTGCAGATCGTGCCCGACCACGTCCCCGATGACCATGGTCGTGACCCCGTCGGCCAACAGGAACACGTCGTACCAGTCCCCACCGACCTCCGCGGCCCGCTGCGCCGGTTGGTAACGGGCGGCGAACCTCAGGTGGTCTATCTGCGGAAGCGGGGTCAGGAGCTGCCGCTGCAGGGTCACCGCCATGTCGCGCTGCTGCTCGTACAGGCGGGTGCTCTCGATGACCAGACCGGTCCGGCGGGCGATGTCGCCCAGCACCAGGATCTCGGCGTCGGTGTGACGGGACCCCACGCCGATACGCCCCACCGTGAGCGCGCCGAAGACCTTCCTGCGGCTGTACAACGGGACCACCACCGCGGTCCCTTCCCCCAGGACCTCGAACAACCAGCGGTGCGCGTGGGCGAACGGCTCGTCCGGCTCGTTCTCCTGGGCCCGATCGTCCAACATCACCGGGCGGGTCCCGCGCAGGGCGCGAGCCAACGCCGAACGCGAAGGATGCGAGGGCGGAGGCAACGGCCCCTTCAACGACTCGTCCACACCAGGGTCGCCCAGGGAGTGGACGGCCACACGTCGCATCCGCCGTTCGGTGTCCCCCTCCGGGAGCAGGTCGACCACCGCCCAGTCGCCCAGCTCCGGCACCAACAGCCGCACCAACTGATCCAGGGCCTCACCCATGTCGGAGGTGGAGATGAGCAGGACGGAGCTCTCCGCGACCATGGTCAGCCGTGCGGTGAGCTCCTCCAACGCCGCCAGGTGCGCCGCGGTCTGCTCCATGGCGTCCCGGTGCTTCTTGAAGTTGTGGAAGACGATGACGGCGCCCTCCGGGCTGCCCACGTCCTGGAGCGGGGTAGCCGCCCAGATGATGGGCACGAGCGTGCCGTCCCCCCGCAGGTAGAACTCCTCGCTGCCCTCGGCGGGCCGACCGCTGTTCAACACGATCTGGGCCGGACACTCCTCACGAGGAAGGTCTTTGCCATCGGCGTCCCGATGCAGCAGATCGTGTACGTCGGCGCCGAGCAGTTGTTCCTCGTCGCGGCCCACGATCTGTCGCGCGTACGGGTTGGACGCGGTGATGCGGCCGGTGGAGTCGATGACGAACAACCCCGCCCCCACCCCGTCGAACACCGCGCGCAGCATGTCGGTCTCCGGTGGTCCACCGGTGTCGCCCATAATCTCCACCTCCGGCGGCAGCCCCGTGGAACTTCCCCTCGACCCGCGTCGGTCCGGCCCCAGACCACGTCGGGTCGCATCGAAATACCCGATCGAACGTTAGGTACACGCAAAATCTCCGTAAGTGACCATGGTCTGGAAACGGACCCTCCACCCACGCGCGTGAACGAACCTCCGTGTCGTCTCCGCACGGTTCGGGCCGCCGGGGTGAGACTGAGGGCGCGCGAACCACAGCCCCACCGTCGTCGCCGAGGAGGTCGCCCATGGACTGGAGCACGATCGTGCCGCCGAGCGAGTCGATCCTCGAACTCATCGTGCGCGGCAGCGTCACCTTCCTTGTACTGGCCCTGCTGCTGCGCATCGTCGGCCAACGGGAGTCCGGCGGCCTCGGTATCACCGACCTGCTCGTGGTCGTGCTCATGGCCAACGCCGCCGGCGCGGGGATGACCGGCAACGCCGACACGATCGGCGACGGCCTCGTGCTGGCCGCCACCATGCTGTTCTGGAGCGTGACACTCGACGCGGTCGCCTACCGCTGGCCGGCCGTCGCCCACCTGGTCAAGCCCCGCCCCCGACCGCTCGTCCTGGACGGCAGACTCGACCGCCGGGTGATGCGGCGCGAGTTCATCACCGAAGAGGAAGTACTCACCCAACTGCGACTCCACGGCTACAGCGACCTCGACATGATCGCCCGCGCCTACCTGGAACCCAACGGGATGATCAGCATCGTCCCCAAACCGGACAAGAGGTCGTGACCCTCGGGCGTCTTCGACCGACGGTGGGGCCATCGGTCGTTCCCGGCGGCGGAACCTCGAGTTCGGGTGGCGAAACCACAGGTCAGGATGACCATGCAAGTCGATCATCGCTCGACGCGAGGGGGAACAAGATCGCCTACCAGGAGCTCATGGAGCACGCGGCCCGCGAGGGCGGCGCTTCCGACAACGAGGAGGCGCGACTGGCGCTGGAGGCAACGGCGGAGGCGCTGGCCCGGAACACCGACCCGGACACCCGCGAACACCTGCGCCGGCTCATGCCCGCCGCGCTGCGCGACCACATCCCCCAACAGCCGGGCGCGCCGGCGATGGAGAGCGGTGAACTGTCCGAGGAGGTCGCCCGCCGGGTCGGTTGCCCGCGGGAGCAAGGCGTGCGCCTGGCCGGTGCCGTGCTCTCCGGGATCCATCGTGAGGAACCGGAGCTCGCCGAGGAACTGGCCTCCCGACTCCCCGACGAACTCGCAGAATGGGCCCGCGACCCCGATGGCGCGCGAGGGCGGGCCGACACCGGACAGACGG
>NZ_DYZD01000314.1 GCF_020741345.1 Nocardiopsis listeri | reverse complement strand
CGGGCCCTGGGGAGGTCCGGGGGGCGTTTGGGGACCACTCTGGGGCCCGGGACCCTGGGGAGGTCCGGGAGGCGTCTGGGGGCCGCTTTGCGGCCCGGGTCCCTGGGGGAACCCGAACGGACCCTGCGGTCCGGGGCCCTGGGGAGGCCCGGGAGGCATCTGAGGGGCGCCCTGTCGGCCGGGGCCGGGTGGAGGTCCGGGAGGCGCCTGGGGGCCGTTCTGCGGGCCCTGGGGGTACTGCGGCCCACTCGGAGCGCCGGGCTGCGGCGGCTGGGGCGCGAACCCCTGTGCCGGCGGCGTGCCGTGCTGTTGCTCGGGACCCGTTGTGGAAGGCTGTCCCTCAGAAGGGGATCGGTGTCCTCCGAGCAGGTCCTGGCCTTCGCCGTCCGGGGGGATGGGGCGTCCGTCGGAACCGTGATGAGGCGGGTTCGGATGCGTACTGATGGGAGTCTCCGAAGGCTCTGAGGGTGGGACTGGTCCGCGGTTCGCCGTTTTCCCGCGCTTGTGGCGTCCGTGTGGGGTCGGCGACCGTGACGGGCGTCTCCAAGGATCACGTCATCGCCCGTCGTACCGGGCGGAGACCGGCCTTTCGGAGCCAGGGTAACCAACCCGCGGCCGGGGGCAGGACGAAGCACTCCCGACAACAGGCATAATAAAAGGCGGAGAGGTCACGGATGTGAACCCGTCCCGGCGCTTTCCCGCCAAGACGATGATCCCACCGGTCCGACCCGGCGCTCGCTTTGACCTGCGCTAGGGTGGGCGGGTAGGATACTTCGTCGTTGTGCGTTGAGTTGCCGTGGGCCCCAAAACTCCCGAAGTTGGGTGCCGATCCACGCACCATCGTCTGCGCACTCACGACCGGGTCGTCCTGATTGGACATGGGACATCCGGCCAACGTAACAGCCCCGCAACATGAGGGCTGTTTCCGGCCCCGCACCCGTTGGGGTGTTCCGTAATACGAGTCCACCATCCCGTTCGGGATGGGGCAGCCGAATGAAGAGCGAAGGCGAACGATCGTGCGCACATACAGCCCCAAACCAAGCGATGTCCAGCGTCAGTGGCACGTCGTCGACGCTACCGATCTCGTGCTCGGGCGTATGGCCGGCCAGATCGCCACGCTGCTTCGGGGGAAGCACAAGCCCTACTACGCGCCCCACATCGACACCGGCGACTTCGTCATCGTCGTGAACGCCGACAAGGTCGCGCTCACCGGTAACAAGCTCGAGCAGAAGCGCGCCTACCGTCACTCCGGTTACCCCGGTGGTCTGCGTTCGGTCGCCTACGCCGACCTGCTGGAGAAGAACCCCGAGCGGGCCATCGAGAAGGCCATCAAGGGGATGCTGCCCAAGGGCACCCTCGGCCGTCAGATGGCCAAGAAGCTCAAGGTGTACGCCGGTCCTGAGCACCCGCACCAGGCCCAGCAGCCGGTCCCGTTCGAAATGACCAAGATCGAGCAGCCCGCGTAGGCGTTCGCAGACTTTCACAGGAAGCACGAGGTTAACCGTGGCCGAGCCCACCGGCATCGAAGACGTCGCCCAGGACTACGCCGAGAACCCGGAGGAGTTCCCCTCCGAGTACACCAGCGAGTCCGATGAGCAGACCGCCGCTTACGTTCCCACCGCCTCCGGCCCGAGCGCCGGCACCGGCCGTCGCAAGAAGGCCGTGGCCCGCGTCCGCATCACCCCGGGCGCCGGCGAGTGGAAGATCAACGGTAAGCCGCTTGAGGACTACTTCCCGGACAAGGTCCACCAGCAGACCATCAAGGACCCCTTCACCTCCCTCGGGTTCGACGGCGCCTACGACGTCTTCGCCCGTCTGGACGGTGGCGGTCCCAGCGGACAGGCCGGCGCCCTGCGTCACGGCATCGCCCGCGCCCTGGCCTCGCTGGACCCGGAGAACAACCGCCCGACCCTGAAGAAGGCCGGTTTCCTGACCCGTGACGACCGTGAGGTCGAGCGGAAGAAGGCCGGTCTGAAGAAGGCGCGCAAGGCTCCGCAGTTCTCCAAGCGCTAATGCTCATGCGCCGGCACACGCTCGGCTGAGCTTTCGCCCGTACGTCGTCTCCACAACAGGGGGCGGCGTACGGGCTTTTCTTTTTCGTCGGTGGCGCTCTCCGCCACTCTGAACTTCACAGGTGCCGGAAGCCCGGTGCCGCTTTCGAAAGGGGCTGACGCCTGTGGCACGGCTGTTCGGAACTGACGGTGTACGTGGTCTCGCGGGTCGTGACCTGACCGCCTCGCTCACCCTGGATCTGTCCATCGCGGCGGCGCGCGTGCTCACCCGGGCCGAGGGCGACCGGCGCCCGTTGGCCGTCGTGGGTCGTGACCCCCGGGCCTCCGGTGAATTCCTGGAGGCCGCCGTCGTGGCGGGGCTCGCCAGCACCGGCGTGGACGTCGTCAAGGTGGGTGTGCTGCCCACCCCCGCCGTCGCCTACCTCACCGGTGCGTTGAACGCCGACTTCGGCGTGATGCTCTCGGCGAGCCACAACGCGGCCCCGGACAACGGGATCAAGTTCTTCGCCCAGGGTGGCCAGAAGCTCGCGGACGCCCTGGAGGAGGAGATCGAGGGCATGATGGGTGTGCCCTCCACCCCCGCCGTGGGCGAGGAGGTCGGCAGGGTCACCGAGTCCCACGACGGTGCCGAGCTGTACACCCGTCACGTCCTGAACTCCCTGCCGCACGGGCTGGAGGGACTGAAGGTCGTCGTGGACTGCGCCAACGGCGCGTCCAGCACGGTGGCCCCGGAAGCGCTGCGCCGGGCGGGCGCCGAGGTCATCGCCATCGGTGACGCCCCCGACGGTCACAACATCAACCAGGGCTGCGGTTCCACGAGTCTGGCCGCGCTCCAGGAGGCGGTCCGCCTGCACGGCGCCGACGCCGGCATCGCCCACGACGGTGACGCCGACCGGTGTCTGGCCGTGGACGCCGATGGCGACGTGGTCGACGGCGACCAGATCCTCGCGATCCTGGCCACCGAGGCCAAGGAGGCCGGACGGCTGGTCGAGGACACCCTCGTGGTGACGGTCATGTCCAACCTGGGGCTCAAACTCGCCATGCGTCGCGAGGGCATCGACGTGGTGGAGACCGCGGTGGGCGACCGCTACGTGCTGGAGGAGATGAAGCGCGGCGGGTTCGGCCTGGGCGGCGAACAGTCCGGTCACGTGATCCTGCTGGACCACGCCACCACCGGCGACGGGCTCCTCACCGGTCTGCACCTGCTGGCCGCGATGGCCCACCACAAGCAGGGCCTGGCGGAGCTGTCCAAGGTCATGACCCGGCTCCCGCAGGTGCTCATCAACGTGCCGGACGTGGACAAGGACCGTGCGGCCGACTCCGAGGAACTGGCCGCGGCCGTGCGCGAGGCCGAGGCCGAACTGGGCGACACCGGTCGGGTGTTGATCCGTCCCAGCGGCACCGAACCGAAGGTCCGCGTGATGGTGGAGGCGCCCGCGCAGGAACAGGCCACCGCGGTCGCCGAGCGGCTCGCCGGCGTGGTGCGATCCGCCCTCGGATAGAGCAACACTGCAAGTCATCCCTTCCGGGGATTTTTCGGGTTTTCGCGCGCATCCGGGCACATAGTGGCCCGGGTGCGCGTTTTCGTTCGTATTGATGCGGCTCCGTCCGAGGAGCGGCCGCCTAGGGTCGGTGGAGTGAAACGGTCATGACGACGAACGCGCGCTATGGGCACTCACTGACGATCGGTGTGGACGTCGGCGGCACGAAGGTCGCCGCGGCCGTGGTGACACCGGGCGGGCGGGTACTGGCGCGGTTGCGCACCCAGACCCCCGAACGCAGCAAGAGCCCCGCCGTGGTGGAGGACACGATCGTCGCGGTCGTGTCGGAGCTGCGCCAGGAGTTCACCGTGCGGGCCGTGGGCGTGGGTGCCGCGGGGTTCGTCGACGAGCGAAGATCCAAGGTCCTGTTCGCCCCGCACCTGTCGTGGCGGGAGGAGCCGCTCAGGGACGCCCTGGCGGTACGTCTGGGTCTGCCCGTGGTGGTGGAGAACGACGCCAACGCCTCGGCTTGGGCCGAGGTGCGCGCGGGTGCGGCCCAAGGCGTCGACGACGTGGTGGTCGTGAACCTGGGCACCGGGATCGGCGGGGCGGTCGTCTCGGAGGGCCGGTTGCGCCGGGGCCGCTACGGCCTGGCCGGTGAGTTCGGACACATGACGGTGGTGCCCGGCGGGCACCGTTGCGAGTGCGGCAACCGGGGCTGCTGGGAGCAGTACGCCAGCGGCAACGCCCTGACCCGGGAGGCGCGCGAACTGGTGGTGGCCGAGTCGCCGGTGGCCGAGGCGCTGTGCCAGGAGGTGGGCGGTGACCCGGGTCTGATCACCGGATCGTTGGTCAGCGAACTGGCGCGCAAGGGCGACCGGGTCTGCCGGGAGCTGATGGAGGAGACCGGAACCTGGCTCGGAGTGGGGCTGGCCAACCTGGCGGCCGCCTTCGATCCGGAGCTGTTCGTGATCGGCGGGGGAGTGTCGGAGACCGGTGGGCTGTTGCTCGACCCGGCCCGGCGGGCCTTCGCCAAGGGGCTGACCGGGCGTGGATACCGCCCCGAGGCCCGCGTGGTCGCCGCGGCCCTGGGCAACGAGGCGGGCGTGATCGGTGCGGCCGACCTGGCCAGGGAGGCTCTGCCCCGTGCCCGTAGGGGCCTGCGCCAACGCCGCCTGGGTGGCTCCCCCGAACGGCGCTGATCCAACGGCGACCGATGAGGGTCCTCATGTCGGTGCCGATGGTGAGGGGCCCGCCGGTCTTCTCCGGATCGATGAGGTCCATCCGGGGAGCTTCCGGTGGAAGGTCGTCCATGTGTTCGGCGGTCCACCCCCCCCGGACGGGGCGCGGAACCGATCGGGGAGCGGCTCGGCCATCGAATCCTCCTGGGCCGATTCCTGAGGCCACTCCGGTGTCGTCGCTCTTCGCATGATGGGAAGGTGGCGCTCCGTGACGATGCCTGTGGGTTCTTCGCCCATACCCCTGTGAGGTGCGGTGACGTGGTCGGTCATGGGACTACCCGCGATTAACCGAACCCGGTTCTAGTGTGTGGGTCACATCCTCTGTAGAGTTCGACACATGGATCTCAACGGAATCTCCGCCCTGGTTTCGGGCGGCGCGAGTGGCCTGGGTGAGGCCACCGCCAAGGAACTCGCCTCCGCAGGTGCCACCGTCGTCATCGCCGACCTGAACGCCGAGCGCGGCGAGGCGATCGCCAAGGAGATCGGTGGCGTCTTCGTCTCCACCGACGTCTCCCAGGAGGAGCAGGTCAAGGCCGCCGTCCAGGCCGCCGCCGACACCGGCAAGCCCTTCCGCGTCGCGGTGTCCTGCGCCGGCATCGGCTGGGCCACCCGCACGGTGGACCGGAACGGAAACCCCCACGACCTGGACAGCTACCAGAAGGTCATCCAGGTCAACCTGATCGGTACGTTCAACGTGCTGCGCCTGGCCGCGGCCGAGATCGCCAAGACCGAGCCGATCAACGAGGACGGCGAGCGCGGCTCGATCGTCAACACCGCCTCCCTCGCGGGCATCGAGGGCCAGATCGGCCAGATCGCCTACTCCTCCTCCAAGGGCGGCGTGATCGGCATGACCCTTCCGGCCGCGCGCGACCTCGCCGCCGTCGGCGTCACCGTCAACACCATCGCCCCCGGCATCCTGGAGACGCCCATCTACGGCGATGGTCCGGGCTCTGAGGAGTTCAAGCAGAAGTTGGCCGCCCCGGTCCCCTTCCCCAAGCGCCTGGGCACCGCCGCCGAGTTCGGCAAGCTGGCCCGGACCCTGCTCGAGGTCAGTTACATCAACGGTGAGGTCGTCCGGATCGACGGCGGCCTCCGGATGCCCCCGAAGTAGGAGACGACGTGTCCGACGAGGTTCTCTACACCGCTGAGGACGGCATCGCCGTCATCACCATCAACCGGCCCAAGGCCAAGAACGCGGTCAACGCCGCGGTCGCCGCGCAGATCGCCGAGGCGCTCGACGACGTCGACGCCCGTAAGGACATCTCGGTAGCCGTCATCACCGGCGCCGGGGGCACGTTCTGCGCCGGTATGGACCTCAAGGCCTTCATGAAGGGCGAGGTCCCGGTGGTCGAGGGGCGCGGGTTCGGCGGTTTCGCCGAGCGCGGTCCGAAGAAGCCGCTGATCGCCGCGGTCGAGGGTTACGCCCTCGCCGGTGGTTTCGAGGCGGTGCTCGCCTGTGACCTGGTGGTGGCCGCCGAGGACGCCAAGTTCGGTATTCCCGAGGTCAAGCGTGGTCTGGTCGCCGGTGCCGGCGGCCTGCTGCGCCTGCAGCACCGCATCCCGCGCAACATCGCGATGGAGTTCGCCCTGACCGGTGACTTCGTCGACGCCGAGCGCCTGGAGAGGCTGGGGCTGGTCAACCAGGTCACCGCGAGCGGTGGTGCCCTCGAAGGCGCCAAGGCCCTCGCCGCCCGCATCACGCCCAACGGTCCGCTGGCCCTGAAGGTCTCCAAGGAGATCTTCCAGTCCTCCGACGACTGGTCCACCGACCAGATGTGGGACAAGCAGAACGAGCTGGCGGGTCCGGTGTTCGTCAGTCAGGACGCGATGGAGGGCGCGGTGGCCTTCGCCGAGAAGCGTGCTCCCGTGTGGAAGGGCGAGTAGCCCCTCTCAGAGCCACGGCGGCCGTCCTTTCCCGAAGGCGGCCGCCTTCGTCGTTTCCGGGACTTTCGGCCTTCGACGGTGTGTCCGGAAGATGACGACGCGTGTGTAATCTGGGGGTGTCCAGCGAGCTCTTCCCAGGAAGCGACCCCGTGTCCCTTGTTCCCACCTGGAGTCGGGCCGCCGGCGGTACGCCCGCTGTTCTGGCCATCGCCGACTCCGCTCCGCGCGCACGCCTCTCGGCCCTGATGCTCGGCGACCTTCCCGATTCCGGGGGCGCCATGGGTCTGGCCGTGCTGCGTTCGGCCGACACACCCTCACCCGCGCAGATCCGGGCCGCCCTGGAGGGCACCCGCCACGCGGGACGGCGGATCCCGCTGTTGACCATCGGCCAGGTGCGCCGCCTCATCCGGCGGCGACGCCCCGACGCCGTGTTGCTCAACTGCTCGGGTGCGCACATCGAGGCGCTGTCCTGGTCGAGTCGGTCCTTTCTGCGCAGGTACCGGCCGGTGGTGGCCTCGGCCCTGCCCGTACCCGCGCTGCCCGCGTCCGAGGGCGAGTGGATGCACCGGTCGAGGGTGGACCTGGTGGTCGCGCACAGCCATCGCGAGGTGGACGAGTACACGACCCTGGGGGAGAAACTCGGTCTCAAGGGCCGGGTCGGGCTGGCGAGCCTGTTCTCCGAACTCCAAGTGCGGTCGACCCAAGGTTCCCGGAACCGGATCGTGTTCGCCGCGCGACCGGGGCAGCCGGCCGGGGCCCTGGGGTGCGAGGCTCTGCTCTCGGCGCTGACCGAACTCGCCGCCGACCGTCGGGATCTCGAAGTCGTCCTGCACGTGGGCGAGGAGGGCCACCCCGAACTGACACAGACCTGGGAGTCCATGGTGGCGGCCGGGCGTGCCCCACGGGGTGCCCTGGTCGTGGAGTCGGGGCCGTTGCACGACCAGTTCGAACGGGCCCGGGGGTTGGCGGCCCTCGGTTCACTACCGGTGCTGGAGGCCATCGCGGCCCGGGTGCCCTCCCTCGTGCTCACGGACTTCGGTGTGGGCTGGGACCAGGGGAACACGGTCTTCGAGGGCAGTGGCCTGTTCGGTGACCTGAAGGACTTGCGGGCGTGCCGGTTCCACAAGCCGAACCGTTCCTGGGGCGAGCACAACCACTTCCACCCGACCTCGGATGACGATTGGGCGGCGCACCTCTACGATCTGTGCGGACGTGCCACCCGCGGTTCTCTCTAGTGCCATGACCGCAAAGGGTCACCGGATCTGCCCGGTCCCCTGGTGACGCTTCTACGCCGAGCAGTGGGTGCGAGTTATCCACAGGCGGGGAGTTCGGGCTGGTGGTGGGGTCGGTGGGCGTGATCCCATTGATCTTGGGGGAGCCGCTGGTTTCGCCGGTTTTGTGCTGCCAAGGGGTGGGTTGGTGGGGCGCCTCGGCTAGAGAAGCTGCTGGTTGTTGGGCGGGGTGGGGTGGGTTCTTCCTCCTTCCCCGCCGCGTGATTGTTG
>NZ_DYZD01000313.1 GCF_020741345.1 Nocardiopsis listeri | reverse complement strand
ACCGCAGCAGCCTGCCGGGAACCATCTCCTCCACACGCCAGAAGTCCAGTGGGTCCCCCACCCGCAGGTGTCGAGGATCCCGGCGACCGCGACGCGGTCCCACCCCGCCCACGGCCAGGTCGATCCAGCCTCGGGCCGCCCAGGCGAGCGGCCACGAGTACCAGCCCCGGCTCCCACCGATCCCCTCGATCACCCTCCACACGTCCTCGACCGAAGCGTCCACGAACCGGGCACGACGATCGGTGTACAGGCTGCCCCCGGACCAGTCGGGGTCGGTGGGCAACGGGTCCGAGGGAGCGCTGGGCCAGGACGCCGACGACCAACGGGTGTCCACCCTGTCCTCGTCGATCCTGCGCAGGGCCAGCGCCACCGCACGATCGAACCCGATCCGCCCGTGGTCGTCCACCAGATCGGACAGCTCGTCCTGTTCGACCACCGCGTCATGGCGCAGCGACTCCACCAGGGGGCGCGCCACGGCGGGTGGAACCGGCGTGATCAGGCCCACCCACAGACTCGAAAGCCCGGGCGACAGGACGGGCACCGGGAGGACGAGTCGACGGGCCAGGCCCGCCTCGGCGGCGAAACGCTGGATCATCTCCGCGTAGTCGAGTACCTCGGGTCCACCGATGTCGAAGGCGCGGTCGGTGTCGGCCGGCAGCGTGTCGGCCAGAACCAACAGTCGCAGCACGTCGCGGACGGCGATCGGCTGTACCCGGCTGCGCACCCACCGGGGCGTGGTCATGACCGGCAATCGTTCGGTGAGGTGCCGCAGCATCTCGAAGGACGCCGACCCCGAACCGAGGATCACCGCGGCTCGCAGTACCACGGTGGGCACCGGCCCGGCCTGAAGTAGATCGGCGACCTCCTTGCGCGAGGCCATGTGCGCGGACAGCTCCTGCCCTTGTGGAGCGAGCCCGCCCAGGTAGACCACCCGGCCCACGCCCGCCTCCCCCGCCGCCCGCGAGAAGGTGCGGGCCCCCTGGGCGTCGACGCTCTCGAAGTCGCCTCCCCTGCCCATGGAGTGCACAAGGTAGTAGGCGACGTCGACCCCGTGCAGAGCCTCGTCGAGCCCCTCCCCCGAGACCACGTCCCCACGCGCCACCTCGACCCGTTCCCGCCAGGGATGGTCACGGAGTTTCTCCGGGCTCCGGGCCAGACAGCGCACCCGGTAACCGGCCTCCAGCAGTTCGGGGACCAGCCGGCCACCGATGTATCCGCTGGCACCGGTGACCAGCGCCAGACGTCCTCGCTCGGCCACGGCGTTCACTCGCCGGGACGGTTTCGACGGTGGCGACCGGGCGTTTTCAGCGAGCTCGCGCCTCCGGTCGCACCCCGGCTCCCGGCCTCGTGCGCGGCCCGGTAGACGCCGTCATCACCCTGCCGCGCGCGCGGCACACCGTCCTCGGCCCGGGTGGACGCCCCCTCGTCCTCGGTTCGCGGGGCCGGGAGCCGATCCTCGTGATGGGCGTCCCGACCCCGTTGACGAGTTCCCCTTTCCTGGTGGCGGGCCTCCCGGTACCGGTGGAAGGGGTTGTCGTCGTCCAGACCGCCACTGAACCGGCCGTACATACCGAAGGTCATCACCAGTAGGCCTACGACGAAGCTGAAGATGACGTTGGGCATCGAGAAGGCCAGGATGTTGAAGTCGGTGCTCATCAGGAAGAGGTTGACGAGACCGCTGACGACGAATGCGATACCGACCACGACGCACACGGTGGAGGCGAAGGTTCCGCCCAACACCATCGCGCCCACCAACAACGAGCCGATGGCGATCGAGATGAAGCTCAGCGCCCCGTTGGTGGAAAGTCCGGCGATCACCTCGCCCTGGGTATCGAACAGCGGAAGTCTGGTCATCATCCCCGCGATACCGAACCCGATCAGGACCAGTCCGGTGAGCCCGGCGCCGATCCGGTAGACGAGATCGAGCCGTCGATCCGCCCGTCGTTCGGTGTGCAATCGCATGTTGCCGCCCCTTTCGGTGTGTCCTTCCGACCCGTGTCGGAAGGAACCGGCGACGCTCGGTACGTCTCGTCCCGTATCGGCGACGTGCGGAGCGCCGTGTATCGCGCACTCACCTCGGGGTACCGCGGACCACCTTCGGGATCGAACCGATCCCACCGCTCGGCCGGAGCAGGCCGGTGCCGGATCCGGGAGCACGGCCCCGCAAGTTCCGGGCGGGCCGTCCCAGGTCCGCCGCCGTGTGATCCCAGGATTCCCCGAACGCACCCTTCCCAACCGGACGAAAGCACACCCACCCCTTGGAGAAACCGCAGGTCACGACGGTGGGGTCACCCGTCGCTCCCTCCCTCGGCCCGCGCGGGCACGCCGACGCGGGCGCGCAGGGTGCGCCAAAGATGGTCGAGAGTGGTGCGGGACATGGCCGCCACCGGAGTGGTCAGCCCCATACGCAACTCCTTCGGCAGACGGGAGGTTCCGTCCAGGAAGGCCAGCACGTCACCGAGTCGGTTACCGGCGAAGAGCCGCTCGAAGAAGTCGGCGCCCTCCACCCGGCCGCTGTCCAACGCCGCGAGCATGATGGCGTCCATGGCCAGGTGGCGGGAACGGTACGGAACCGGGGGCAGCGGTGTCCGGTCGGTGGCCAAGGCCTCGGCCACCGCCGCGGTCTGTCGGGCCACCCCGCTGAAGGTGTAGCCGGTGGAGGGTCGGGTCGCGCCGCCCGCGGTACCGATACGGAACAACCGCCGTCCGGACCGGGTGGGAAAGGGCGCGTCGGTCATGGGGATGACGCCCTGTTCCGTGGCGGTGACCTCGACCTCCGCCAGACCGGCCTGTGCGCAGTAGACGGTGAGCGCCTTTTCGTACTCCGCCGTGCTCAGGGCGGTACGACCGAACTCGGTGTACTCCACGAGTGCCTCGCGTGTGGACAACGGCAATACGTAGCCGAAGGCGACGCCGGTGCGGGGTTGCTCCGGGCGCAGGTCCATGAGGATGGCCGACCCCGGATCGAAGGTCTCGTGCGGCGAGCGCACGAACCAGCCCCGGAAGTGCTGGAGCAGTGTGGTGCGCCCGCCCTGAGGCATGGCGCAAGGACGGGAGTCGAAGACCCAGCGAGCGGTCAGGGTCGTCTCGGTCCCATCGGGTTCGGTGGCGTGGACCGTGGCTTGCTCGGGCCCGTCGACCAGCCCGGTCACGTACAGCGCCCGCGCCCGGAGGTGCTCGTCTGCCCGCTCCCGCACATGGGCGGCCATGTCGACCGAGCGCAGCATCTTGTACACGTACGGATCGGCCGGGGAACGGTACTCCGCGCCGTCGGACCCCACCACGGTCAGGTCGCGCCACCGCGCCGTCAACAGGTCGTCCCAGAGCCCTCCGTCCGGTTCCCAGAAGCACCAGGTGCGTGGCGGCGGCGTGTGCTCTCCCACCGGGGGCTCCAACAGAGCCGTGCGCAGGGGCCGCCCGCGTCGTTCGTTGACCGTGCCCATGCGATGGGAGAGGGTGAGCCCCGCGGCTCCCCCGCCGATGATCACCACGTCGTAGTCGGTCATGGCCCCAGCTTGCCGGGGCTCTCGGGAGAACGCGAGGACACCGACGAACACACGTGGGAGCACCATGACCACCACGACGGGTCGGATGAAGACCGCAACGGTCACCGACGAGTTCGATCACGCCGCGGGAGCCTACGACCGACTGGTCGGCGCCAACCCGGGTTACCACCGGGATCTGCGCACGTCAGTGCGGCGGCTGCGGCTGCCGGACCGGGGCGAGGGAATGCGTCTGCTGGATCTGGGATGTGGAACCGGTGCCTCCACGGCGGCGCTGCTCGACGCCGCGCCCAAGGCCCGGATCGTGGCGGTGGACGCCTCCCAGGGCATGCTCGACGCCGCACGGGCCAAGGCCTGGGACGGTGACGTCGTCTTCCACCGGTCCCGGGCCGAGGAACTCTCCCCCGCCTGGGTGTGTGAACGGTTGGGAGGGCCGGCGGACGCGGTGTTCGGCGCCTACCTGATCCGTAACGTGCCCGACCCCGACGCACTTCTGTGGTCGATCCTCGAGGTGCTGCGTCCCGGTGGTCGGTTGGCCCTGCACGAGTACTCGGTGGCCGATTCACCGTCCGCGCGGGCGGTGTGGACGGCGGTGTGCTGGGGGGTCATCATCCCCTCCGGCAGGGCGCTGACCGGACGGGCGGACCTGTTCCGCTACCTGTGGCGCAGTGTGCTGGAGTTCGACGGCAGGCGGGAGTTGCTCGCGCGTATGCGGGCCACCGGGTTGGAGTCGGTGGCCGACGCCCCTTTGCCGGGCTGGCAGTACGGGATCACGCACACCTTCGTCGGTTCCCGTCCGGGGGGTGCCTGGTGAGCGGTGACGTCCACGACCCGGCCGCCGAGGCGCTCCCGGCACCCGAACCCGTGGGGCCTCGCCCGGAGCACACCCCCCGGGTGGCGGTGGTGGGCGGTGGCATCGCCGGGCTCGCCGCCGCTCGCGCCCTGGTCGAACGCGGGATCGAGGTGACGGTCCTCGAACGCGAGGAGGGCCTGGGCGGGCGGCTGCGCGGGTGGGACACCACCCTGGCCGACGGTTCCACGGCGACGATGAGCCGCGGCTTCCACGCGTTCTTCCGGCAGTACTACAACCTGCGCTCGTTGCTACGTCATGGCGACCCCGAACTGTCCGGTCTGGTGCCCTTGACGGACTACCCGCTGGTGCACGCCTCGGGGGCCGCCGACCGTTTCTCCGGGCTTCCCAGCACCCCTCCGTGGAACGCCGCCGTGCTCACCGCCACCAGCCGCAGTTTCCCGATCCGGGAGCTGGCCGGGGTGAACCTGCCCGCCGCCCTCCAACTACTGGACGTGGACGTGCCGGGTGTGTACGAGCGCCTCGACCACCTGAGCGCCCGTGACCTGTTGGAGGTGACCCGCTTCCCGCGCAGCGCCCGCCACCTGGCCTTCGAGGTGTTCAGCCGTAGTTTCTTCGCCGAGCCCGAGCACCTGTCGGCGGCGGAGATGGCGGTGATGTTCCACATCTACTTCCTGGGTTCCTCCGAGGGCCTGGTGTTCGACGTGCCGCGCTCCCCCTTCCCGCAGGCGCTGTGGGATCCCCTCGCCGAACGTCTGCGCACAGCCGGGGCGGTCCTGCGCCAGGGGGCACGGGTGGAGGGGATCGTCCCCGAAGAGCCGGGCGGGGCCACCGTGACCTGGACCGACCAGGGTGGGGAGCGAAGCGGGCGCTTCGACGGGGTGGTGCTGGCCACCGACCCTGGTGGCCTGCGCGAGGTGGTGGCCCGCTCCCCCGGACTCGGTGACGGGGCCTGGCGGCAGCGGGTGGCCGCACTGCCGTCGGCACCGCCGTTCCTGGTCTCCCGCTATTGGCTGGACCTGCCGGTGCGCGCGCACCGGCAGGCGTTCCTGGGCACCGCCGGACACGCCACGCTGGACAACATCAGCGTGTTGGAACGCTACGAGGACCAGGCGGCCTCTTGGGCGCGGCGCACCGGTGGTTCGGTCGTGGAACTGCACGCCTACGCCCTGCCCCGAGGCTGTGATCCGGCGGCCGAACAGGCGTCGTTGTGGAAGCAGGCTGCGGCGGTCTACCCCGAACTTCGCGAGGCGAGGGTCGTGGACGCCCGCCACGAACTGCGTCAGGACTGTCCGCTGTTCCCACCGGGAGGCCATACCGAACGTTGCGCGGTGACCACCTCCGATCCGTGGTTGGTGGTGGCCGGGGACCACGTGCGGGTGGACCTACCGGTGGCGTTGATGGAACGCGCGGCCACCAGCGGCGTACTGGCCGCCAACGCCCTGCTCACCCGGTGGGGACGGCGGGGGCACACCGTGTGGAGTGTCCCCCGGCGAGGCCGGTTCGCGCCGTTGCGCGCCCTGGCCGGGGCCCTACGTCAGCCGGGCCACCGCCCGGAGGAGCGCAGCAGGTAGCGGCGTTCGGCGTAGGCGAGGTCGTCGCGCCACAGGCGGCGGGCGGCCATTCGCATCACCGGACGGACCGCACCGGCGACCCTGCGCGCGAACGTGAAGCCGGTGCGGTCGGAGGCCGCGACCGTCGCCTCGATGACGGCGGTGCGCGGTACCCCCCGCTCGTCCACGCCCAGCGGCGTGGCGTGGGTCTCCACCACGCTGCCCTCCCCTTCGCCCTCGATGATCCGCATGACCACCGTGCGCGGTTCGGGGCAGACGAACTCCGCGCGCACCGGCACACCCCATCGCCCGGCCACCTTGAAGCCCACGTCCACCACCATGCGGTCCGGCTCGGGATCGGGGCCGCTCGGCACCTCGGTGACCCTCAACCCGACGAAGGAGTAGGGGTGGAACCAGGACCCGTGCCAGGGGTCGAGCCGGTTGGCGACCACGTCCTCGGGTTCGCACCGACCGGCCATGCTCTCCACCGCGGCGATGCTGCGGGCCGACGTGGGGCGTTCGGGCACCACGGGCGCGTCCAGGGGTTCCTCACCGCCCACGTGGTCCAGGCGCACCCACACCAGCACCCCGTCGTCGTGGGCGGGGTAGGGGTTCCAGCCCGCGAAGCCCTCGGGGCCCAGGGACAACCCGTGCCAGCGGCACACCAGGCGCCCCCGGTCCACCGCGCCCCGGCACAGGGGAGCGCCCAGGTGCGGGCAGGCTCCCGGACCCGCGTGCACGGCACCCCCGGAGGTACGCCAGGCCACCAGTTCGGTACCGGCCACCATCCGGCCGAAGGGACGGTCGGTGCGCACCTCCTCGGACCCCGCCAGCACGTACCAGTTGCCGGAGGGCCGGGCCAGAGCGCGTTCGAGGGCAGCCCGGATCACACCCGGGGACGCCTCCCGCCAGGTCGGTTCCTGACGGGACCAGGTGCCCTTGGGCATACGGCGCAGAGGGATCCGTCGAGGTTCGGGGTCGGGCAGGGTCATCTGCGTTCTCCTCAGGGGGCGGACCCACCGTCTCGGGGTCGCGGAACGGCCCTCGCCCACAGTGAGCGGGCCAGAGCGGGCACGGCCGAGGCCATCTTGCGCGTGTCGGACACCCGGTGGCGGACACTCCACACGTCGAAGCCCGCCGCACCGATCTCGTCCAGAATGGCGCGATAGAGCCGGAAGGCGGTGGCGACACACGGACGGGCGACGGGTTCGAGCATCGCCACCCCGGGTTCGGCCAGGCGATAGAGGTCCCGGTTGACCTCCACCAGTTCGGCGATGGCCCGACACACCCGTGGGTCCGGGGTTCTCGCCCGGGCGCAGTGCTCCAGAAGGGCGCGGTCGACCCCGTGTCCGGCGAGGACGTCGGTGGGCAGGTACACCCGCCCGCGCCCGAGGTCCTCGGCCACATCGCGCAGGAAGTTGGTGAGCTGGAAGGCCTCGCCCAGGGCGGCGGCGTGCGGCTCGGCCTCGTCTCGGGGCGTGACCGTGCCCAGGACCGGCAGGACCTGGAGTCCGATCACCGCGGCAGAGCCGTACATGTATTCGCGCAGGTGGTCGAGGTCGCGGTATTCGGTCACCTCCAGGTCCATGCGCATGGAGGACATGAAGGCGGTGAAGTGGTCGGCCGGCAGTCCATAGCGGTCCACGGTGTGCGCCAGGGCGCGCAGCACGGGTTCCTCCGGTTCGCCTCCGGCCTGGAGGAGGGCGAGATCGGCGTCGATGCGGTCCAGCAGCGAGCGTTGTTCCTCGACGGTGGCTCCGGGCTCGGGTTCGTCGACGATGTCGTCCACCCAGCGGGCGAAGCCGTAGAGGGCGTGGATGCCGGGACGGCGTTCGGGCGGCAGCACCCGGGTGGCCGTGTAGTAGGTACGGCCGTGGTGGGCGTGCAGGTCGCGGCAGCGCAGGTAGTCGTCACGCAGACGTTCGGAGGTGATCCCCGCCGCGTTCAGTTCGGTGGTGGCCCTGCTCATCGTCGCCCCCGTCGCGTCGACGCGGCCAGCACTCGCGCGGCCGCCAGTTTTCCCGAGATCAGCACCGTGGGCAGCCCCACGCCAGGGGTGGTGCCACAACCGGCGAGGACGGCGTTGGAGGTGCCGGCCAGGACGTTGCGGGGCCGGAACGGGCCGGTCTGGGCGAAGGTGTGCGCCAGGGAGAACGGGGTGCCGTGGGCCATGCCCTGGCGGGCCCAGTCGGCGGGGGTGATCACCCGCTCGGCGCGGATGGAGGCGTCCAGCCCGGTCAGCCCGCGTTCTTCGAGGGTGCCGATGACGCTGTCCCGGTAGCGCCTACCCTCCCCGTCCCAGTCGATGTCGCCCGCGTCGAGGTTGGGTGCCGGCGCCAGGACGTAGAGCAGGTGGTGGCCGTCCGGAGCCAGGGAGGGGTCGGTGAGCGTGGGTTGGGTGACCAGCAGCGAGGGGTCGCTCATCGTGCGCCCCTGGTCGATGATCTCGGTGAAGGTGCGCTCCCACCTGTGGCCGAAGGAGATGGTGTGGTGGGACAGGTGGTCCCACGTGCGGTCGGTGCCCAGATGGAGCACGACCGCAGAGGGTGAGAAGCGGTGCGGGACCAGGCGTCGGGGCCTGCGACCCAGGAGGCTCTGGGCGTTGGGCAGGTCGACGGTCAGCACGACCTGGTCGCAGGCCAGGCGTTCCTCCCTGTCGGTCATCACCGCCGTGATCCGATCCCCCGAACGTTCCAGGCTCGTGACGGACTCGCCGTAACGCAGGCGCGCACCCGCCTTGGCCGCGGCACCGGCCATGGCCTCCCCGATCGCTCGCATCCCGCCCCTCGGGAAGTGGACGCCCGCGATGGTGTCCATGTAGGCGATGACGGCGTAGGCGGCCAAGGCCCGCTCGGGCGCCACCCCGGCGTAGAGGGACTGGAACGAGAAGACGCGACGCAGGCGCTCGTCCTTGATGTGCCGGCCGATCGCGGGCGCCAGGCGACCGAAACCGCCCAGCGCGGCCAATCGGACAAGGTCGGGGCCGAGCAGGTCCAGGGGCGAGTCGAAGTCGGCGTCGATGAACGAGCGCATCTCCACCTCGTGGAGGCGGGTGAGCCACTCGCGCAGACGCAGGTAGCCCACGGCTTCGCGTGTCCCGGCGACCCGGGCCACCTCGGCGGTCATACGACGTCGGTCGGTGTGCACGTCGATGGTGGACCCGTCGGCGAAGTTCGCACGGTAGGCGGGAGCCAGCGCGACGAGGTCGAGTCGGTCGCACAGGCTCTCGCCGACCGCGGCGAAGGCCTCGTCCAGGAGTTCGGGCATGGTCAGGACGGTGGGTCCGGTGTCCACCCGGAAGCCGTCCATGTCGAGGCGGCCCGCGCGTCCGCCCGGGTGCTCCTCGCGTTCGACGATCACCACGTCACGGCCCGCGCCCAGCAGGTGCAGGGCGCACGAAAGTCCGGACAGTCCGGCGCCCACGACGACCACTGGTGCGCGGTCGGTTCGTGAGCGGCCCGAGGTCCGGCTCGGGGTCGGGTCGGTTTTCACGGTTCCACTTCCGAGCGTGTTCGGGTTCGGGCTCAGGTACGCGCCGCGGCGTCGGCGAAGCCGATCAGTCCATCGCGCACTGCCGGGTCGAGGTCGAGGGGGGCGAGGTGGTCCACGCCCCGGTCGGCCAGTTCCCGGCAGTGCCGTCGCACCAGATCGCACGCGCCCAGGCGGTCGAGGACACATTCGACCTCGGTAGTGGGCACCGGGTCGGTACCGACACGCTTCAACAGGTCCAAGGCCGCGGTGTCGCCGTGTTCTCTCGCCAGGTCGACGCCGACCGCGAGGAGCATGGTGTTGGTGCCCTGCCGGAGGTCCTCCCCGGGTGGTCTCCCGGTTCGGGAGGCATCACCCTGGAGGTCCATGAGGTCGTCGCGGAGTTGGAAGGCGACGCCGACGTCGGCGCCGTAGTGGCGCAGCGCCGAGACCGTCTCGGAAGGGGCTCCCGCCAGGACGGCGCCCAGGTGAAGGGGACGCTCGACGGTGTAGGAGGCGGTCTTGAGCCGGTCTGTCCGCAGGGCGACGCTCACCGAACGTTCCGCGCTCGCCCGGGAACGCAGGTCGAGGTACTGGCCGACCATCACCTCGGTGCGCATCTCGCGCCACACCCGATGAGCCTCACCCCTGCCCGGGAGTGCGTCGAGGGCTTCGTGGAGCAGGTCATCGGCCCAGGCCAGGGCGAGGTCTCCGGTCAGGACCGCCATGGACTCGCCGTAACGCACCGATGATCCCCGGTAGTCGCGTGACCGGTGGTCGTCACCGTGAGCGGCGTGCACGGAGGGGGCTCCGCGCCTGATGGGGGCGGAGTCCATCACGTCGTCGTGGATCAGGGCGAAGGTCTGGAGCACTTCCAGGGCGGAGGCCGCGGACAGTGCCGCGTGCGCCTCGGGCCCGTGGGACGGACCGCCGCCGGCGAGCCAGCCCCACCAGGCCAGTGTGGACCGGAGCCGTTTGCCGCCCAGGGTGAAGGAGACGACGCGTTCGGCCAGTTCATGGGCGCAGTCCGGATCGAGGAGGGCCACCTCCCGAACCCGGGGGTCCAGGTGCCGGCGCAGGAGATCGCCGACGGCCGCGCGAACCCCGCCGAGGTCCATCGACGATGGTCGCCACTCCGATCGCAGTGCTTCCGTCTTGAAGTCGACGATGACACTCTCCTCTAGGAAAGGCGCATGTACGATTTGTCTCGATTTCCGTGATTCTTGTCAAGCGAACTATTACACATCGCGTAGACTTTGGGCCACCCAACACTTCGAGCCCCCGTAAACTCGATCACAGTGACCGGAAGGCCCGATCATCGTGACCCTGGGAGATGGATGAACACCGCGCCCAGAATCCGCCTCGACGGGCCCGAGGGTCCAAAGGCCGCCGAGGTGGAGGCGTCGATGACGGAAACGGCCACCATGGACAAGCACGCACCCCGCAGCGAGACGGCCGCCTCCCGCGCGGACCTGTACTCCGCCCTGCAGTCCGACGGTCAACAGCTGGCGGTCCAGCTGGTGCGACTGCTGCACCGGATGTCGCAACGCTCGGGCATGAACCCCACCGACTTCCAGTGCTACACGCTGCTGCGCGTGGCCGGTTCCATGACCCCCGGAGAGATCGCGGACAGCCTGTGCCTGTCCACGGGATCGGTGACCGGCGTGATCGACCGGATGGAGGCGCACGGCCTGGTCGAACGCACCCCGCATCCGCTGGACCGGCGCAAGGTGGCGGTGCGCCTGATGGCGGGGGCCGAAAAGTTGGCCACCAGCACCGCCGTGGGGATCGGCGACGCCATGAGCGCCATGCACGAGGACTACTCACTGGAGGAACTCGAAACCATCCTGAACTGGATGAACAGGGTGAACGAGACCTTGGAGGGCCTCATCACCCAGCGCTCCCCGCGCCGCTCGGGCTGACCCCGCCCACCCGCTCCGCCCCCTCCCCCATCCCGCCTGGATTCCGGCAAGTCCGACATCATTCCCTTTGTCGGAGCTCTCCGTGTTGTGACGGTTGCTTTACTACCTGGTACGAAAGCCTCTACCATCCCACGGGACCCATCCATGGCCGGAGGCAGGAGCCGGCACCCCGACCCCCGACCGACGGGGCTGGGAAGGAGTGACCATCTCAACCCTGCGCAGGTACATCCGAGAACATACGAACCCCCCTGTCTTCGCGATCTCCGGGCTCGTGGTCGTCGTCTTCGTGATCTTGGGGATCGCCTTCACCCAACCCCTGTTGGACGGCGCGGAGGCGGCCCGTGACTGGATCGGTTCGCGGCTGGGGTGGTTCTACGTCCTGGCGACCACCTTCTTCCTGGGCTCGGCGATCTTCCTGATGCTGAGCCGCTTCGGGGGCATCCGGCTCGGGCCGGACGACTCCCGGCCGGAGTTCGGCACCATCGCCTGGTTCGCGATGCTCTTCACCACCGGCATGGGTATCGGCCTGGTCTTTTGGGGGGTGGCCGAACCGGTCACCCACCTGCACGAGCCACGTGACGCCGCGCTGGCCCCCGTCGTCCCCGAGGGCGGCGGTGAGGCGATCCCCCAGGCCGAGGCCGCCAGCACCTCGCTCGCGTCGAGCTTCTTCCACTGGAGCTTCCACCCGTGGGCGATCTACATCGCTTTGGGCCTGTCCCTGGGCTACTTCGCATTCCGCAAGGGTCTACCGCTGCGG
>NZ_DYZD01000312.1 GCF_020741345.1 Nocardiopsis listeri | reverse complement strand
GCCGATGATGACGGAACGCAGGTGGACGGGGAGGGCGAACAGCCGCCCGACCCGCAGCACCCTTCGGGTGGGCCTGGGAGGCTCCGTGGAGGCGGTCTCGCGTGGCACCGGCGCGGGCTCGGAGATCGTGCGGCTCATGAGGCCCCCTTCGTCCTGCGCAGCACGTACAGCAGTACCGGAGCGCCCACGAACGCGGTGACGACACCGACCATGAGTTCCATGGGTCGCACCACCGTGCGACCCACCACGTCGGCCACCAACAGCAGGGTGGGTCCGACCAGCGCCGCGAAGGGCACCTGGACGCGGAAGTCCACCCCCACCAGGGAGCGCACCACGTGCGGCACGGCCAGGCCGACGAAGGCGATGGGGCCCGCCGCGGCGGTCGCTCCGGAGGCCAACAGGACCCCGGCGACCAGACCGCCGGCCCGGGTGGCGGTGACGTTGGCCCCGGTGGCCACGGCCGCCTCGTCCCCCAGGGCCAGGGCGTTGAGGCCGCCCATGACGAACAGGGCCAGGACCAGCCCCAGACCCACGACCGGCAGGACCGCGAGGACCACGTCCATGCCGCGCCCGGCCAAAGAGCCCACCACCCAGTAACGGTAGCTGTCGAAGACATCGGGCATGCTGAGCGCCACCGCCTGCACGTAGGCGGTGAGGACGGCCGAGACGACCGCGCCGGCCAGCAGCAGACGCACCATTCCCCCGTCGCCGCCGCGGGTTCCCACGGTGTGGGCGGCCAGCCCGGCCAACAGGGCGCCGGGCAGCGCCCACCAGACCGTTCCGGTGACCGAGGTGGGGCCGAGCAGGGCGGTGGCGGTCACCACGGCCGCCGCGGCCCCCGCGTTCACGCCCAGCAGGCCCGGGTCGGCCAGCGGGTTGCGGGTGACGCCCTGCATGAGCGTGCCGGCCAGCGCCAGCGCCGCACCGGCCAGTACCCCGACGATCGTCCGGGGGATCCGGCTCTCCACCACGGTGACGGTGTAGGAGTCGGCACCGCCGGTGAACACGCTCAGCACCTCCAGCGGAGGCGTGGGCCTGCTGCCCGCCACGAGGCTGAGCAGAACCGCCCCGGCCAGGGCGGCCACGCCCACGCCCAACATGAGCGTGGCGCGGACGGGCCCGGCCTTGGGCGGTGCCGTCGTGCGTGTCTTCACGTTCACCTGTCGACGGATCAGTCGTCGATCTCGGCGACGGCCTCTTCGATGAGGGGCACGTACCGGTCGAGGGTCCACGGAACGGTGAGCGGGGTGATCAGGGAGGAGGCGGTGACGAAGGAGTTGTCCTCGCCGGCGACCACCGCGCCGTTCTCGACGGCGGGGATGGCCGCGTACAGCTCCTGCTCCTCGATCTCGGCGCGCGACTCGGGGTCACTGTAGAAGGTGAAGATCAGGTCGCTGTCGGAGAGCTGGTCGGCGTTCTCCAGCCCGATGAGGGCGGAGTCGGTGCCCTCGGTCTCGGGGAAGGTCTCGACGATCGGGTCGACCTCCAGACCCAGGCCGCGGACCATGGCCACGCGCTGCTCGTCGGGCAGGAAGACACCGAGGGTGCCGGGGCCGTCGGTGTAGATGTAGGAGAAGGACAGGTCGGCGAACTCGGGGTGGTCCGCGGCGGCCTGTTCGAAGGTGTCCTCGATCTCGGTGACGAGGTCGGCGGCCTCCTCCGGCTTCCCGAGCGCCTCACCGATGATCTCGATCTGCTGGTCCCAGTCGGTGCTCCACGGCAGGTCGGGGTAGGCGACCGTGGGGGCGATGTCGTTGAGGATGTCGAAGTCCTCCTGGGTGATGCCGGACCAGGGGGCGAGGATGACGTCGGGGGCGAGTTCGATGATCGCCTCGAAGTCGATGTCGGCGGCGCCCGCGAACTGTTCGGGGAGTTCCTCGCCGGACTCGCTGACGGCCTCGTGGATCCAGGGCAGGTAGCCGGTGTCGTCGGCGCCCCACTCGTAGCTCTCGATGCCCACCGGGACCACGCCCAGGGCGATGGAGGTCTCGGCCGAACCCTGGCCGAGGGTGACCACGCGTTCGGGCTGTTCGGGGATCTCGGCGGTCCCGAGCGCGCTCTCCATCTCGATCGGGAAGGTGCCGTCGGCGGCTCCCGCGTCGCCGGCACCGCCGTTGTCGTCGCTACCGCAGGCGACCAGGCCCAGGGCCAGGGCCGCGGTGAGTCCGAGACCGCCGAAACGGCGCAGAGTGGGGTTCATGCTCACTGCTTTCTTCGTCACGGGATGCGGCCTCGTCGTACTCGGCGGGCCGTTTCGTACGGGGGGAGCGCCCGAGACCGGGCAGCACGAAAGCCGGGCGGATCAGGACGAACCCGACCATAACGAAGGTTAGTCTAACCTCACCTCATACGATTTCAAAAAATCTGAAACCGTGCGCGGACCTGCTCCCAAGCTCAGGGGACCACGGATTCCCCGGTGAGGTAGGGCTCACCCGGAGGGCTCCCGGCCTCCTCCACGACTCCACCATGGCTGTGGCCCAACAGGACGACCGGTACCGGCTTGCCCAGGGGGTTGCCCTCCCTGCCGGCCACGTACTCCAGGTCCCCTCCCGCCCCGGAGACCGCCATCGCACCGTGCAGGTAGTAGAGCTGGTTGCGGACCTCCTCCGGAGTGGGCAACCGCTCACCCCCGACCTCCTCCAACGCCAGACGCACCGCGTGCACGGCCACCGCCACGGCGTCATGGTGCATGATCGCGTACCCGTCGTCGAGCCTCTCGGGGTCGGCGTCGATCCGTTCGACGAACGTCTCGTGGAAACCGTCGAACCCGGCCGGGGGCGCCACGTCGCCCCTGCCCCATCCCGGGTGTGTGGAGGAGGCCATGGCCAGGTCGAGGTTGCCGTCGTCGAGGTCCCGATGGAGCTCGGCGTCACCGGTGATCCCTGTCGCGGCGTACACGATGGTCAACGGGTCCTGCGGAATGCATCTCTCCCCGGCCAAGGCATTGACGAACACGTCCAGGTCGTCCTCGCGCCCGGCGAAGAACACCAGGTCCAGGTCCTGGTGTTGGGAGCAGATGTGGTTGACCGCACTGGCGAAGGCCGTGGGAGCGGTCTGTCCCATGGTCGTCCCGGTGAACTCCAGCTCGTTGCGGGGCAGGTGGTCCGCGAACTGCTCGGCGTAGGCCTCGCGCAACGTCGCGGTGTAGGTGTCGTCCTCGGTGTTGTCGTAGAGCAGGATTCCCGCGGCGGTGGGGTGCTCGGACTCGATGTAGTCCACCAATGAGGCGACGTACTCGGAGTTGTTCGGCGAAGCGCGCATCAGACCCGGGGCGGTGGAGGCGTCCAGGCCGTCGGCGGTAACGATGCCACCGACCATGGGGATCCGGTGACCGGACAGCTCCAGGGCGGCCCGCTCGGCGCTGTCGCTGCTCAGACCGGGACCCGCCACCGCCAACAGCGGAACGTCGTCCTCGGTCACCGACACCAGCCGGTCGACGGCGTACCGCCAGTGCTGCTGACGGCTGCCCTCGTTGGCCAGGTACAACTGCATCAAGGGGCGGTCACCGTGGAAGGTCTGGTCCTGGTTGGCCCGAACCTGGGCCACGTGCGCCCCTTCCATGGCGGCCCGGACCCGATCGGTGTCCAAGGGGCTGCGTCCGTCGGGGGTGAGCGTCGTCATCAGGGCGATCCGGGCCACGGGGGTGCCCTCCTCCTCCGCGACGGCGGCCACCCGTGTGTTCTCCCGCTCGATCAGCCCCTGAACCTCGGTGAAGGCGGGGTCGAACACGTGTGATCCATCGTTGACCCCGACGCACTCGCCCTCCACGAGGACCAGGCCGGAGAACGGCCCCCCACAGGCCAGGTGCGGTCCGAAGGCCACCGCGCCTCCCCCGCCCAGGGCCACCAGCAGGGAGACGACCACGGTGCCGACCAGGAGTCCGCGGCGTCGTGGGCCCGACGACACGAGGGAGTCGTCCCGCACGGATCTGCGGTAGGTGACGTCTCGTCGACGAAGTTCGTCGGCGATCCCACGGTGTCGGGCCTCCCGTTTGGAGAGCACACCCGTGTTCGTGACCCGGCCGCGCAGCCCGATCAGGGCGTAGGCGGCCTGATCCTGCGCGTCCACCCGTTCGGGTCCGCCGAAGGGGTCGGACAGGGACCACAACGCGGCGACCAAACGCCGGGCCTCCCTACGGTGGGGTTCCAACCCGGCCCTGATGGACTCCCGTTCCAGCCGAACGAAGCGTTCGTCGGGGGCCTCACCCCAGTGCTCGACGTGCGGACACGGAGCACGGGTGACCTCGTCGAGCATGACCTCCCACGAATCCGTGGCCCCTTCGTCGGTCAAGACGGTGAGGAGTTCGTCCGCGACCGTCCCCAGGCCTCCCAACGCCAACCGGTGGTAGAGGGCCCCGATGGGGTCACCGGAGCGCTCACAGTATCCGGCCAGGGCCTCGTGGTAGCGCACCCAGCGGTCCCCACCGGTGTCGTCACGGGCGAAGCGCCGCACCAGGAGGTGACGCAAGGGGATCGTCCAGTCGGGGGCGTCCTCGCCGAAGAACAGGGGAGCGACCCGGTTCAGGCGACGACCCTCCTCCCTGGCGAGCCGTTCCGCGCACCCCAGGTCACGGGACAGGGCACAGATCTCCAACGCGGCACGGTCGCTCTCGGGTGCCCCTGACCAGTCGAGCAGCCGGGTCAACAGGGACGACTCGAGGTCGTTCCGTCCCAGCACCCGGTCCAGGACGCCTGCGTCCTCCGGATGCTCAGCGCTCACGCGCACCACCTCGGCGGCCACCGAGGGGTTGCCCCCGGAGAACTCGTGGACCAGGCGGGCGGTCTCGGAGTCGACCACCTCCGGTCTGCGACCACGCCACGACATGAGCTTGCCGCAGTCGTCCACGCCGAAGGACGGCAGCCTCGACTGTTCCAGAAGGTGGTGGTCCGGACGGGACTTTCGGGCGGTGGCGACCACCGCCACGGGAAGGACGAATCCGCCGGTGTCGTCCTCGGACCGGATGGGACGGGAGTCCTTCAACAGCCGCAGGAATGACCTGCCCGCCGCGCGCGAGGACGTCCCGGCCTCGGTCGATTCGTCCGGGTCGACGGCGTCGGCGTTGTCCAGCAGTACCACCGGGGCCGAATGGCGCTCCCGGCCACGACGGGAGTGGTGCAGGTCGGCCAGGAACGCCTCGCACAGCGCGACGTCCATGCCCCGCCCGGAGGCGTCCCGATCGTCGCGGACCAGATCGGCGAGGACCCCGGTCCCCTTGCCCTTGTCCGAGCCCGCGGACTCGGCGTACCACTCCACGAAGGGACGCAGGGCCGACCGCTTGACCAGGCCACCGATCGACGCGATGGGCAGTTTGACGCCCTCCGTGACCACCAGGCCCAGGTCCACCCGCAGCTCGACGCCACCGATGGTCTCCGACACCACCCGCCCCCAGCGGGACACGCGACGTATCCCCTCCAACGCCTTCTCGATCTGCTCGCCGCCGAGGACCACGGACTGCTCAACACCGGGACGCTTGGACTCGGAACGCGCGTCCTCCCCTGCTCGAAGCGCGGCGAGACCCACCAGCAGGCGGGGAAAGGACAGGCTTTCGCGACCTTTGGCGCGTCCGGCGAGTTGTTCGGCCAGAACCGTCAACTTGGCGGGAACTCCACGGTATTGCGGATTCTCCGCGTCGAGCCAGGCCACAGCCGTTTCACCATCGAGTTCGGCGCGCAGGGAATCGAGGACCGAGCTTCGACCGGAGCCCCGTTCACCGTGTAGGAGAACGATTTTCCTGGCGTCGCGCGCAGAGTTCTTCGGGAGCGGACGAAGCTGTGCCCGTAGGGCCTCCCGAACACTCGGGCGTGTGATCATCGGGGTGGGCAGAGAAGCACGAGCCATGCCATGTCCGATCTCGAATTCGCAGGGGGATTTCCTTCCACGCAGCACGGAAAGAACACCACGAACAGCCAGATCAAGGACTACCCCAGGCCGCCCCACACCGACATGCACTTCTTCATGCCACCCACAAAACCTTAATGGAATCGGTCCGCACATAAAAGGGCGCCCGTTCGGATTCGCGGGCACCCCGGGATGGAACGCAGGTCAAGGAGCGCGGTCGGTCAGCACGTTGCTCACGCCGCCCAGATAGCCGATGAAGTGCCGGGTGGCCATGGCGCCGAGCCGTTCACGACCCGGGAAACGCGGTGGGGACCAACGCATGACCGCCTCCGCTCCGGAGGTCACCGATGCGAGGGAGGCAGGGCCGCGGCGGGCCCTTTCGTACCGGCGCAGCGCCTGCGCGGGATCGCGTTCGGCTCCCTCCTCCCCCAGCACCCGGGTGAGCGCCCAGGCGTCCTCCAGGGCCTGGTTCGCCCCCTGCGCGGTGGAGGGAGGGAACGTGTGCGCGGCGTCGCCCAGCAGGGTCGCCCCGCCCTCGCCCCAGACCCTCGGAACCCGGTGCCGGACGTGCTCGAACAGTTCGGGGTCGTCGTCGGCGGTGTGCTCCAGGACCGCGCGCACCCAGGGGTCCTTCCAGTCACCGAAGAGTCTGCGCAGCACACTCGCCGGGGACACCGGGCGCCGCATGCCCGAACGCCAGCGCACGTCGAACCACCACTGCACCAGGCCGTCCCCTGCCGGCATGATCCCGCACGTGCCCTGGCGGCCCTGGACCACCGCGGCGACCGTGCCCGCGGAGGCGTCCATGGGCACCTCGGTCAGCGCCTGCCAGCTGGCCCACCCGGTGGGGCGGGCCGGGTCGCCGTCCCACAGGTCGCGTCGGGCGGCCGAACGCACCCCGTCGGCGCCCACCACCACATCACCGTCGGCGGAGACACCGTCGCCGAACAACGCGCTCACCGACCCGTCCGGGTTCACCCGCACCCGGGTGCAGATCCGCCCGTAGCGGATGGTGCCCTCGGGCAGACCCGCGGCGAGCAGCGCCAACAGGTCCCTGCGAGGCACGGTGCGCGCCTCGAAGCCGTAGTGTTCGCGGACCGCGTCCACGTCCAGGGTGTAGCGCACACGGCCGGAGGGATCGCGGTTCTCCAGACCATCGAGGCGGCGCCCGATCCCCCCGATGTCCACACCCAGGGCCTTGAGGGCGGCGGTGCCGTTGGCGTACAGGCCGAGCCCGGCTCCCCCGGAGCGTGGTTCGGGCGCACGTTCGTGGACCTCGACCTCGTGCCCCAGCCCGGTGAGCCCTCGAGCCAGGGCGAGTCCGCCCACACCGGCACCAACGATGACGACACGCATCAAAGACCCACCCCTGAACGTTCGGCTGCCAGCACGTTACCGACAGACCGAACATAACGGAACGGCGGGCCGCGGGGTGGGAGCGAGAGCCCGCGACCCGTGGCCCAACGCGAGAAGCCCGTCCCGGGAACGTTCCCGGGACGGGCTCTGCTCGGCGGTCGACCACGAAGGACCGCGCCGCCGACCGTGTTCGCGCCCACGGGGTCAGCGGGGCGTCGGTGCTGTGGGTTCACCCGGTGCGGCCGTGCCACCGGGCGGGTTCGTATGTACTACATCCAGATGTTCTTGTTGGCCGAGACGTCCTCGGCCGAGCTGCTCTGGACGCCGCTGCCGTGGTTCTCGCCCGGAACCGAGGACCCCTGGTAGTCGCCCGGAACCGAGGACCCATGGTGATCAGCCGCGGCAGGGGCCGCGAACAGGCCCAGGGCGACGAAGGCGGCCGCCGCCGTCACGTTGAGAGCACGCTTGAACATGATCCTCCTTGAGGAGATTCCCCCGTTGTAGTTCCCCCCGGTCGCCCACACGCTAGGGCGTCCCTCGAAGTGATTTCCAGTCGGGGCCGCATCCGGTCAGGAATGGCCTTCGGGAACTATCCGAGGGGCTCCGCGAACCCACAGGTCGGGGTGGTGGTCAGCGGGCCAGGTGGACGCGGGTCTCCCAGGGGCGCAGCGGGGCCGGGGCCGGGCCTGGGTCGGGAAGGTTACCGATGAGCAGCTCCGGGTCCGGTCCCACCACGTCCTCGGGCAGGTCCACCTCGACCGTCCGGTCGCTCCAGTTGGCCAGCACCAGCAGCACCCGGCCGTTGAGCGTGCGGGTGTAGGCGTAGACCCGGGGGTCGTCCTCCAACAGCGGCGCGTAGCGGCCGTGCACGATGATCGGGTGCTTCTTGCGCAGCTCGATCAGGCGACGGTAGTAGTGGAAGACCGAACCCTGGTCGGCGACGGCGGCCTCGGCGTTGATCCCGACGTGGTTGGGGTTGACCCCGATCCACGGCGTCCCGCTCGTGAACCCGGCGTTGTGCCCCGCGGTCCACTGCATGGGGGTGCGCGCGTTGTCCCGGCTCATCCGGGCGATCCCGGCCATGGCCGCCTTCGCGTCGACCTTGCCCGTCTCCACCATGGTGCGGTGGTAGTTGAGGGTCTCCAGGTCGCGGTAGTCGGCGATGTCGTCCAGGTGGGCGTTGGTCATGCCCAGTTCCTCACCCTGGTAGACGTACGGGGTGCCCTGCATCATGTGCAGGGTGGTCGCGATCGCGGTCGCCGACTCCACCCGGTACCGGCCGTCGTCCCCGAACCTCGAGACCACGCGCGGCTGGTCGTGGTTGTTCCAGTACAGGCTGTTCCATCCCCGGTCGTTGAGCCCCGCCTGCCAGTGGTCGAGCGAGGCCTTGAGTCGGACCAGGTCCAGGGGGCGCGGGTCGAACTTGCCGCCCGGACCGTGGTCCAGGTCCACGTG
>NZ_DYZD01000311.1 GCF_020741345.1 Nocardiopsis listeri | reverse complement strand
GGGGGGGGGGCAAGGGTGCCTTGGTCGGTTTTTGTCGCTATCGTGCTGCCAACCCCTGAGAGGAGCACCCCCGTGCGACATTTCGTCGGCTTCCTGTCGGGCCTTATTTTGGGCCCGGTCCTGCTGCTGGTGTGCGGCTGGGCCTTCGCGCATCTGCGGGGCCTGCACGCCGCCGACCTGAGCGTGCTGTCGGGCACCGGACCGGTCGCTCTGGCCGGGCTGGTGGGCGTGGGACTCCTGTTGGCCCTGGTGGCCGTGCCCCCGCGTTTGACCCCGATGCTGCCCTTCGGTGCGGCCCTGGTGTTGGCCGGGCTGAGCGTGCTCTCCCTGTTGCGCCCGCACCTGGTGGAGCGTTTGCCCGTGGTTCCGGGTAGTGAGGGCGCCCTGGTGCTGCTGCCGTTGGGCGTGTTCGTGCCCTTGGCGCTGGTGTTGTTCGCCCCGTTGTTCGTGGGCGGTCGCTGGGTGCGCTCGGAGGAGGACGGTCTCAGCAAGGAGGAGTACTTCGAGGGGCTCTACGAGGACGGTGAGGGCGGCTCCGATCGGCGCAGTGCGCTGCGTTCGGAGCCGGTTGCGGCCGTGCACGAGCCTCGGCACCGCCTGGAGGACGACTGAGAGGAGCCCTGGCCACTCCCCCACGCTCTGCGGCCCCTTGCATCCGATCTTCCTCGGGTGCGGGGGCCGCAGGTCGTCTCAGCGCCAGGTGGGTCCCCACCCTTTGGAGTGGGAGACCCCGGGCGGCAGTGGCGGCAGTGGTGACAGGGCCGTGCCCGTGGTGGAGCGCTGCGGTTCGGGCTCGGGCGTCGCGGGCCGGGGGGCCGGTTCGTCGGCTTCGACGTCGTCCCGCTCGGGCTTTGGGTCTTCGAGTGGCCGGGGTGAGGGTGTCTCCTCACCCGCATGGTCGCTCGTCTTCGGGTCTTCGAGCCCTTCCTGGGGCTCTCCGGGCTCGGGCGTCGCGGTGTCGGTGCTCTCGGGTGGGGGTACGAAGCCGCGCACCCGACCGGCGGATTCGGTCTCGGGCTTCAGCACCACCGGTTCGGGCAGGGGTGGCTCGTCCTGCTCGGTGGTGTGGGAGGGCAGGGTCTCGGCCGGTGCGACGCGCTTCCACCACAGGAGTGCCTCTTCGGACTCCAGTTCGCAGTCCACTTCCAGCCAGCCGCTGACCTGGGGGTGGCGGCGTTCGGCGTTCCAGGAGCGGGGGTAGGGCTGCTCGTCCAGGATGATGACGTGTTCGCCGTCGATCCTGGGGATCTCCGCGGGCAGGCCCTCGTTCCACACCCAGGAGCCGTCGTGGGCCACCAGGTTCCACCAGCCCCACACGGTCTGGGCTTGGGGGTCGGTGTCGGAGGAACGGTAGGCGGCGGCCCAGCGCGGGTCGGGGGGCGTTCCCGCCAGGCCTTGGGCGTGGGGGCCGATGAGGGCGGCGGCGAGCAGGGTGTGGAGTTGGAAGTTGTCGCCGATGCCGTCGAAGAGGACACGGAAGGCTCGGCGTGAGGCGCGGTCCATGACCAGGGCGGAGGTGGCCTCGGCCATGCGCAGTAGGGTGCGGACCTCGTCGAATTCGTAGAGCAGGTCGCTGAGTTGGTTGGTGATGGCCACCAGTTGGGCGTGCAGGGTGGGGTCGCGGCGCAGGTGGGCGCGTACCTCGGAGTGGCTGAGCATGGTCTTGCCGGCCAGGCCCAGTCGGCGGCTGGTCCACCAGCACATGGTGGCGGCGGGGGCGTCGTTGCCCAGGTGTGCGGCCACGCGGGCTTCGGCGTCGGCGGTGACGTGGTCGGGGTCGGGCGGGGTGTCGCCGCCGGTGCGGTCCCAGGCCTCCAGGAAGGCGACGGCGCCGTTGCCCATGGTGCGCAGCAGGTGGAGGATTTCGATGCCGGCGGGGCCGGGGTGGGTGCCCATTTCGACCAGGGCGCCGGCGACGACGGCCAGGTCGGCCAGGACTCCGGGGGCGGCGTGGTCGCCGGCGAGCAGGGGGGTGAGGGCTTCCAGGGCCAGTTCGCGTTCGGAGACGGGGATCTGGGAGGCCAGGAGGTAGACCTTGTGGACGGCCGGTGGGAAGCGGTGGGGATCTGTGGCGACGGAGGCGTCGATCAGTTCTTGGAATGCGGTGCGAAACTCGTCGACCATGGCTACGTCCCCTTTCTCACGCAACCAACCTAATGTCTCATCAGGGAAGGATCGCACGTTAACGGGCTATTTCGGGTGTTACTGGTGGGTTTGTTGGTGATTCGAGATGGGGTCCTCACAGCCCCAGGCGGGTGACGGCGTTGTCGTCCAGGGGGTTGGCGGTGCGGATGTAGTCGTGCACCGTGGCCGGGTTGGTCCATCTGCCCTGGCGCATGATCTCGCGGTCGGCGGCCCCGCTCAGAGCCGCCTGGGTGGCGAACCCGGCGCGTAGGGAGTGTCCGCCGAAGTCGTCCGGGTCCAGTCCGGCGCGCTGGGCGTAGCGTTTGACCAGGTCGCCCACGGCGCGTGGGGACATGGAGCGCTCGCCGATACGGCCGTGGCGGTCCACCGAGGGCAGCAGCGGGCGCCCCGTGCCATCGGCCAGGTCCAGGCTTTTGAGGGTGGTGCAGCTGTGCGCGATGGGCTCGGGTGCGCCTTGCAGCCCTTGCAGGTGGGAGCGAAGGGCGTGGGCCCCCTGTTCGGCGTGCAGTCGCACCAGGTGCGACCAGTCGGTCAGGGCGCATACGCAGCAGGTGGTGCGGCGCCGGCCCTGGGGCAGGGCCACCTGCTGGTGTTTGCGGCCCTCCTGGTCGGTCTTGGTGGTGTGCAGGGCCACCACCAGGGTGGGGGCGCCGGTGGTGGGATCGGTGGCCAAGGTCAGGTCGTCGAAGGTGAGCGCGGCCAGTTCCGAGCGGCGCAGGGCTCCGGCGAACCCGGTCAGCAGCAGTAGGGCGTCGCGGCGCCGGGCCACTCCCCCGGGGTGTCCTTCGGCCGGGCGTGCGGCCAGCAGGCCTTCCAGGGTGGACAGGATGACGGGGGCCTTGCGGCGTGGGCGCCTTTTGCGGGTGCGGCGGATGCCGCGCAGGGTCATGCGTACGACTTCGGCGCGGGTGGGCGAGTCCAGGCCGTGGGCGCCGTGGACGGCGGCGATGGCCGCGGCGCGTCGCTCCAGGGTGGAGGGGGCCAGTGCCCAGTCGGTGTCGTCGGGGGTGCGGGCGCGGGCGCACACGGCCAGGTAGACGGCCACGTCGGTGGGGTCGGCGGGCAGGGAGGTGCGGCCCTCGGCCAGGCACCAGGCGCAAAAGGAGGTCCAGTCGGCGCGGTAGGCACGCAAGGTGGCCGGGGATTGGGCTCCGGCCAGGAAGGTGCCCAGCAGGTGGGCCTGGTCGGCGTCGAAGCGTTCGCGTACGCGTTCCAGGGCGCGGGTGTCCACGAGTACGCCGTGGTCGACGTGGCGCAGGCGGCTGCGTACGGTGACGGGCAGTGCGCCGTCGGTGTCGATGGTGGGTGGTTCGGTGGTGTCCACGTGTTCCATTGTGGCCGGTGGTGGATCAGGGTCGTGCCAGGCGTGGCCGGGTGGGAGGGGTTTCAGCCGAACAGGTGGGCGCTCAGAGCGTCCCAGATCTCGGTGGGCGGGGCGACCAGGAACAGCAGGGTGACCGAGAGGGCCAGGGCCACGACGAAGCACAGGGCGGCCATCTTGCGGCGTAGTGCCAGGGCCAGGACGGTGCCCAGGGCGGGCACCCCCCAGGCCATGACCAGCAGCCACACCAGGGCGTTGCCCATGGCGCGCACCGCTTGCTGTTGTTGTTCGGCGATCAGGTGGGCGGCGGTCTCGGGGGCGTCCATGCGGGGGTCGCCGGGGGCCGGGCCCGTGTCCAGTCCGGTGAAGAGCAACCCGGCCAGGGCCAGGGGGGTGCCCAGGGCCCAGGCGATCCACAGGATCACCCACAGCGCGGTGACGCGCCGGTCGGGTGGGGAGGCCACCACCACGGGGGTGCGTTTGAGGGGGCGTTTTTCGGGTGTGGTTCCCGGTAGGACGCGTCCCTGCTCGGCTTCCCGCGCAGGGGTGGTGGCCGACTGTTCCTGGGGTTTGCGGCGTTTGCGCTTCTTGGGTGACACGGGCCGGAGCCTACCCGGCCATGCCCAGCAGGTGAACGATCACCACGAACACCACCGGCCAGGCCAGCAGGGCCAGGGACCACAGGGCGGCGCGGCGGTCGCCGGCGACGGTGGCCACGGCGGCGGCCAGGAAGGGGAGCCCGACGGCGGCGCCGAAGGCCAGGGTGAACCATTCGGCGGCCGATCCGGCGTGGGCTTGGGCGTCCAGGCCCATCAGGTAGCCGACGGGGCCCAGGGCCAGGGCCAAGAGGGCCAGGATGGCGATGACGACGCGGATCCCGGTGGGGTGACGGGTGTTGCGGCCGCCCTCGGGGGCGGAGGGTCGTTCAGACACGGGGGCCGTTCGGCCTTTCGACAAATGCGGGTGGTGGTCCGGGTCAAGGGGGCGCGGCGCGCGGCGTCGCGGCCCGCGGGCATACCGCGTACCCGTCACGGGGGTGAGCCGGGGCGTGGTGTGCCATCTAAAACGTACTCCACCAGGGATGTGTCCGAAACCTGGGAGGGGGCGCGTGCCTCACTCTCGGGGCCAGGGCAGGGCGGTGCCGACCAGGCCGGTGAAGGAGGCCAGCAGGCGTAGTTCGTCCACGGTGCGGGGGGTGGTGGTGAGCAGGTCGGGCGAGTGGATGACCAGGGCGGTGAGCTGGGCGCGGGAGAGGGCCACGTTGAGGCGGTTGCGGTCCAGGACGAAGGAGGGGCCGCGGCTGGTCTCGGCTGCGTTGGAGGTGGTCATGGAGCAGATGACGGCGGCGGCCTCTTGGCCCTGGAACTTGTCGACGGTGCCCACGCGTACCCCTTCCAGGGCGGGGTGGTCCTCGCTTGCTCGGGTCAGGGCTCGGCGTAGGGCGCGCACCTGCAGGTTGTAGGGGGCCACCACCAGGATGTCGGTGCCGGTCAGGGGGCGTGGGCCTTGTTCGGGGTCGGTGGTCAGGTGTTGGTGGGTCAGGCGTAGGGCGGCCTGTAGGACGGCGTCGATCTCTTCGGGGCTGTGGGTGGTGCGGCCGGTGTGGGTGATGGGTAGTGAGTACACCCCCGGCCGCAGGGTGCTCAGGGCGCGGGTGGTGGTGGCGGGGTGGGCTTGGAGGCGTCCTTGGTAGGAAAGGGCGGAGACGGGGGCGCACACGGCCGGGTGCATGCGCCTGGTCTGGTCCAGGAAGTAGCCCAGGGCGGGGTCGATGATGGCCTGGTCGGCCATGAGGTGTTGCAGGGCGGAGGCGTCGGCGCCGTCGGTGTGCACGCCTTGGACGACCTGGGGCAGTTGTTGTGGGTCGCCGAGCAGGACGAGGTTGTGGGCGGAGGCGGATACGGCCAGGGTGTCGGCCAGGGCGAATTGTCCTGCTTCGTCGATGATGAGTACGTCCAGGGGGTCGGCGATGGTGTCGGCGCCGGACATGCCCCAGGCGGTGCCGCCGATGAGGACGGGTTCGCCCTTGGCGGTGTGTTTGGTGCGCCAGTTGGCCAGGACCTGTTGGCTGGAGGGTTGGTACCAGGGGGCGTCGGGGTCCTTCTTGCCGCCGCGGGGGCGTTTGGCGGCGGCCAGGGTCAGGCCTTGGTCCTGGGCGGCGCGCAGGGCGGCGGACATGACGTTCTCCACGGCCTTGTGTCCGGTGGAGCATACGCCCACGCTGCGTCCTTGTTTGATCAGGTGGGTGATGAGCTGGGCGGCCAGGTAGGTTTTGCCGGCTCCGGGTGGGCCTTGGACGGCCAGGTAGGAGTGGTCCAGGCGGTCCACGGCGCGGATGGCGGCGTCGATGAGGTCGCCGCCGTCGGTGGGTTGTGGGAGGGGGCCCGGGGGGTTCAGGCGTGGGGGGATGCGGCGTAGGGCGTCCAGGCCGGGGTGTGGCGGCCAGGCGGGCAGTTCCTGGGCTGCGGTGTGGGCGACCCCTTCCAGGGCGCCGTCCTTGGGTTTGGGGTCGATCGGGGATCCGGGCAGGACGGCCACGGGGGCCGAGGAGATGGTCTGTTCCGGTGGGGCGGTCTCCAGCAGTTCGAGGGAGTCGGGTTCGGCGGCCAGGACCTTGGCGGGGTGGGTGGTGGCGGCCTGTCCGGGGGCTCCGGGGTGGAGCAGGTGGACGCTGTCGCCGACACCGAAGGGGTTGGGGTGGGCGCGGTCCAGGCGCATGGCCACCTCACGACGGGCGGTCTTTTGACGGCCGGTGGGCTCCTCCCATCGACCCACGTGGACCTGCCAGGGCACGGCGCAGTTGGTGTCGGTCTCCAGCTCCTGCAGGGGTGCGCTTTGGCGTTGGAAGTGTTCACGCCAGGGCGGGGAGTTCTCGCGCCGGTAGTAGCCCACCAGGGCGGCCAGGGCGGCGCGGGGGTGGTCGTCTTCGGTGCGCTGTTCGGGGTCTTGGGGCACCCCGTCCAGGAGGGGGTCGGTCAGGGCGGCGTGGCGGGCGGCCTTCTCGGCCCTTTTGCGGGCGCGTTCGGCCTCCTCCTCGGTGAGTTCGGTCTGGATCAGGGGCCGGGTGGTGATGCCCTGGTGGGTGCGGTGCTCTTCGAGCCAGTCGCGCAGGCGTGCGGTGGAGTGGCAGTCGTCGCGGTTGTAGGCGGCGATGTCGTCCAGGACCCGTTGTGCGGTGGTGGGGTCGTGCTCTTGCACGGCGGCCAGGTAGGCGGCGTAGGCGTCGATGCTGGAGGCGGCGGTCTTGACGTCGCCCGAGCGGGTGGTGTCCAGGTAGAGGGGTTCGAGGTACTTGATGGAGTAGGAGCGTTGGGACACGCGCAGGCTTTTGCGGACCACGGTGTACAGGTCGATGAGGCGGTGTTCGCGCAGGAGCCGGTCGACTTCCTCTTCGCGGGTGCCGTACTCGGAGCTGAGGTGTTTGAGGCGGTCCACTTCGTAGGAGGCGTAGTGGTAGATGTGGGCGCCCTCGTCGGCGTCGATACGGGCCAGGGCGAAGTCGACGAAGTCCTCCAGCGCCTTCTTCTCCTGGGCGCGGTCGTGGGCCCAGAAGGCGTGGAAGGTCTCGTTGCCCTGGGAGTCCTCGGTGGTGGCACCGAAGAGGTATTCCAGGCCTCGCCCGCCCTGGGTGGAGTGGTAGGGGTAGCCCTCCATGTCGAAGAACAGGTCGCCGGGGGCGGGCGCGGGCAGGGTGGCCAGTCCGTCGGGTGAGAAGACCTCGGCGGTGACGGTGCCTTGGGGGTCGCTGGGGGTGCGGGTGGTGTCCTGGCGTACCTGCAGCAGGGCTTGGGCGCGTAGTTGGTCGAAGGAGCGGCGGGGCAGGGTGGGGGGACGGTCCTGTTCGGTGGCGGTGGCCAGGGCGTCGATGGTGTTCAGTCCGGCGTCGGTGAGTTTGGCGGCCTGGTCGGTGCGCAGGCCCGCGACCAGGGACAGGTGGCGGGCGGCCACGCGTCCTTGGGAGCACCAGGTGTTGTAGCCGCAGCCCTCGCAGGTGGGGCGGGGCTGCCCCCAGGTGGGTGTGGGCAGGGCGGGTTCGGTGGCCAGGTGGTCGAGCAGGCGGGTGGTGATGGTGGTCAGGATGGGGGTGAATTCGGCGGTGGGCAGGGTGTGGGTGTGTCCGTCGCCGGTGAGCAGGTGCATGTGGTGGGGGGCGGGGCCGTGCAGGTGGGGTACGGCCTGGGCGTAGGCGGCCAGTTGGACGATGGCGGCGGGGCCGGGGCGGCGGGCGAGTTTGGTGTCCCAGGGTTCGTAGGCGGGCTCGCCGGTGTGGTCGGGGCGGGGCCGGCCGGTGGTGGGGTCCAGGTCGGAGCGGATGAGGAAGTCGGCGCGTCCGTGGAAGGCGACGCGGTCGGTGAGGCGGTGGTGGAAGGCGCCCTGGTAGATGACGGGGACGCCTGACCCCATGGCCTGGGCGGTCTCGTGGGCGGCGCGGGCCAGGTCGTGGTCGTCGGGTTCGGGGTCGGCGATGGTGGTGATGTGGCCGAACACCTGGCGTAGGCGGTCGAGTTCGGCCTTTTCGTGGGCGTGGCCGTGTTGGGCGATGAGGGCGTCGACGGGTTCGGGGCGGGGTGCGCCGGGCACGTGGGCGGCCAGGGCGCTCTTGAGCGCGGTGCGGTGGTCGCATTCGAGGGTGTCGACCAGGTCGGTGGGTGAGACGACCCATCCGGAGGTGGTGCGGAACAAGGCCCTGCGCTCCCCTGTGCGTTTCGGTGTCGGTGGTGGTGCGGGATTGTGTCACGTGGGGGTGACGTGTGGGGCTCGCCCGCTGGTGAGGTGGGGTCCCCGGGCGGGAATTGTACGCCGCCGAAGGTGGGGTGGGCGGGGGTCGACATGGGCAAGGGGCGCCCGGGAATCGAATCCCGGGCGCCCCTTGAAGGTGGTGGTGGGTGTTTCAGCCCACGACCTGCCAGGAGACGGTGCCCACACCGGAGCCGGTGCCGATGATCTCGTCGAAGGCGGCCGTGGACAGGTCCAGGCAGCGGCCGTCGACGTAGGGTCCGCGGTCGTTGATGCGCACGGTCACCGACTTGCCGTTGCCGGGGTTGGTGACCTGGACCATGGTGTCGAAGGGCAGGGTCTTGTGCGCGGCCGTCATGGCGTTGGTGTCGAAGGTTTCGCCGTTGGCGGTGGTGGCGCCGTGGAAGCCGTCGCCGTAGAAGGAGGCCTGGCAGGTGCCGCCCTCGCCGGAGCCTTCCGAGGGGGATTCGGTGGTGGACTCCTCCCCTTCCTCCTCCTCTTCGGGCTCGGGTTCTTCGGCGATGGTGGTGCCGGCGGCCGACTGGGATTGGGTGGCCCCCTGGCGGGCGTTTTCGGCGCGCTCGCGTAGTTCGGGGGTGACCTCTGCGTCGTCGGCGGAGGCCTGTAGCGGGTCGGGTTGGGCCTGGGGGATGCCCACGGCGGTGGTGGCCTCTTCGGGGCCGGCGCCGGAGGAGATGACGGCGGCCGCGGCGCCGCCGCCCACGACCAGGGTCAGGCCGGCGGCCGAGGCCACGATCAGGGCGCGCTTTTTGCGCGAGCGTGCGGCCGCTCGACGTGGGCCCAGCGGCGCGGGGGCCGCTGGGGTGTAGGCGTCGGCGTAGGTGGCCGTGCCGTCGTCGAGGTGGTCGTCCACCGGTGGGTTCTGGGGCTGGTGTTTGCCCACGACGCAGTCCTTCGAACGGGAACAGTTCAGGGCGGGCCCTCTCCTGGTGCCTGCGGGGCACGGCGAGGGGCAGGTGCGTGGTGCGCCTGCCTGCGTGGGCCCCCGGGGACGGGGGCGGCACGGGGCGGAGTGGGGACCGCCGGTGTCAATGGCGTTGCACGGGGTCTGAGCGCAGAGCTTAGGAGTAACGCGAGGGTAACGGTACCGGAAAGGGGAGGTTTGTGGAACTTCTCACCGGTGTGGGCCGGGGGATCCGGTGGGGTGCGGGTGGTGTGAGGTGGGGTTTTTCAGGGGTGGGTGGTGTCGGTGCGCAGGTCGGGGCGTCGTTGGGGCGGGTGTCCGTCGAAGAGGGTGTGGGCGGGGTCGGGCAGGTCGATGCCGCTGAGGTGGGCCACGGCCTGGGACAGGGTGGGGTTGTCCAGGTGTCCGCCCACGGCGGTGATGAGGGTGGTCATGGTGGGCAGGGGTGGTGCGCCCAGGGCGGTGATGGCGTAGCGGGCGGCCACCGCGGGGGTGCGGGAGGCTCCGGCCCAGCAGTGCAGCAGGACGCTTTTTCCTTCGGCGCGCAGGGTGGCCACGGCCGCGGCGGCCTGGTCCAGGGTGTAGTGCAGGTTGGGGTTGGCGCCGGGGGAATCGTGCAGCCATACGCGTACCCAGTCGGGTCCGGGCAGGTGGGGTGCGTCGTGGGGGTGGGTGCGGCACAGGGAGACCACGGCGTCGGTCGCGGTGGGGTGGTGGCGTAGGTGGGCCAGGTTGCCCAGTAGTACGTGGGGGTCCAGGGGGTGGGGGACGGCGAAGGGGGTGAAGCGTTGGCGGTCCTCTCGGGTCAGGGGTGCGTGTGGCCATTGGGCGGGGTCGGAGCGGGTGGTGATCGCCTGTAGGGCGGTGGTGATCAGGGTGTGGGGGTCGGTGTGTTCGCTGAGGCGGCGCAGCGCTTGCAGGGGTAGGGCCGAGGCGCCCCAGCGGGCTCCGGCCAGGGCTCCGGTGTACAGGGCGGCGGTGTCGCCGCCGGTGCGGTGGGCGGCCCCGATGGCGTCGACCAGGTGGGCGCAGGCGAAGGCGCCGCGGGCGGGGTCGTGTGCTGGGAGCGGGGTGCGGCTCAGGGCCTGCCAGGAGATGCCGTGGGGGTCCTGGTCGGGGGTGTGTTCCAGGGCTTCGGGGCGGGCGGGCCTTTGCCCGGTGCGTACCAGGGTGCGCAGGGTGTGGGCCCAGGCGCGGGCGGTGGGGTCTTGGGGAAGGTCTGCGGGGGCGGCGGTGGTGAGTGCGTCCTGCAGGGCGGTGTGGATCAGGTGGGTCAGGGTCGGGTCGGTGGTGGGTGGGGCGCCCATCAGGGCGGCCGCGACCAGTGGGCCCAGGAGGGCGCCGGCCGCACGGTCGGGTTCGGGGTGTCGGTAATCGCGCTTGGGGTCGGGGTGTGGGGGCATGGTCGTCCTCGCTTCAGGGGTGGGCCGGTCCCTTGGGGTGTGTGCCCCGGGGCGGGGTGCTCGATCGGAGGTTGCCGGTTGTGGCCATGGGTGGTGGTCCACGGCGGCGCGGTCTCGGTGCGCGAAGCGGGTTCTCGGGGCATGGAGGGCGGATGAGGTGATTTGAGGGTTGTCCTTCTCTGCTTTCTGCTGGCAAGGGGGGTTACGCTGTCAGGTCTCACGAAGCGGTTCAATGACACACTCGAAGGTAGGAGTGGGGCGGACATCCGGGTCGGCCCTGTGCCCGTGAGGTAGGGGTGTGCTGATGGACGAAGAGGAGATCATCGCGCTGGTGGCCGGTCTGGGGTCGGTGCGGGTGGATCGGGCGGGTAAGGACAGTGGGGCGCCCGAGGTGGCCTGGGGCGACACCTTCCTCACCTACGAACCCGGTGGTCGGGTGAGCGGGCGGGGATTCCAGCCGTTCGTGACGGTGGTGACCAAGGACCACCCGGGTTTCGACACCGCCTCCGACCTGGGCCGGGAAGGGGTGTTCCGGGTCAACGTCGCGGTGGGAGGGGCCCTGTTCACCGAGGTGGTGGGCCACTCCCCCGCAGAGCACGCCGCGGCCGGCGCCGACGTCGACTTCACCGAGTTGGATCGGTTGTTGCCGCATCCGCTCTACGCCGTGCAGGGGTGGGTGTCGGTGCTGTGCCCGGGCCCGCGTACCGGTGACCGGTTGCGTGAACTGGTGGGTGCGGCCTGGCGTCGGGCGGCGGCGCGCCACCAGGCGCGAACCACAGGGCAGGTACCCTAGGAAAAGTTACAAATGGGGTGAGCAGCGGGAAGCAACCGGCTCTGCTCGGTGTTGTGATCGCAGAATCGAGCGTGTGTCGCGGCGGTCGGTCCGGCATCGTCGAAGTCGGCGCTCATCGACCGGGAAGGGGCCTTGGAATTGGACGATGGCGAGCCCGAACAGGATGAGCGGGGGCCGGTCGAACCGGCCCCCGAAGACCAGGAGCGGGCACGGGCCCTGCCTTCGGTCGAGGGTCTGGTGACGTTGGGTTCCGAGGACGCGCCCGTGTGCTCGGACGGGATCTGTTTCTGAGCGGGGATGACATTGAGAATCGAAGTGTGGTCCGACATCGTCTGCCCTTGGTGCTACATCGGCAAGCGTCGTCTGGAACGGGCGTTGGCGGACTTCGAGCACGCCGACGAGGTCGAGGTCCTCTGGCGTAGCTTCCAGCTGGACCCCACCTTCCCCCAGGGGGTGAGCGAGCCGGTCTATGACTCCCTGGCCAAGAAGATGAACGCCCCACGCGAGCAGGTCCAGGCCATGACCGAGCAGGTCCAGCAGGTCGCCGCCCAGGAGGGGTTGCGCTATGACTTCGCCGGCGGGGTCATGGTCAACACCTTCGACGCCCACCGACTGACCCACCTGGCCCGTGAACACGGTCTGGGCGATGCGGCGCACGAGCGGCTGATGAACGCCCAACTGGTACAGGGGCGCGTGCTCAACGACGTGGACACCCTGGTGGAGTTGGCCGGCGAGATCGGTCTGGAAACCGAGCGGGCCCGCACCGTGCTGGAGGGCGACGAATACGCCGACCAGGTGCGCGCCGACATCGACGACGCCCGTCGTCTGGGTGCCACGGGTGTGCCCTTCTTCGTGCTGGACCGGGCTTTGGGCATCTCCGGCGCTCAGCCGCTGGAGGTCTTCAGCGCGGCGCTGGAGAAGGCCCACGCCCAGAAGGGCTGATCGAGGGGTTCCCCTCGGGTCGTGAAAGGGGGGCGGTGCCCACAACGGGGCGCCGGCCCCCTTCGTCGTGTTCGAAGGTCTCCCCCGAACGATGGCGGGTGCTCCCCCTCCCGTGGGGGAGGTCGAACCGTCCTTGTCGGGGAGGTGCTCACCGGCCCGGGTGAGCAGGCTGGAACCACAGTCCTTCGAGCCGAGGAGTCCGTCATGACCTCTCCCACCGATCCACCCGAGATCGCGACGTTCGCGCCCCACCGGCGGGTGGTGTCCTGGGCGGCCCTGGCCTGGTCCACGGCCCTGTCGGCAATGGGCATCGGCTGGGCCTGTGGCGCGCTGCCGCTGACCGTGCCCACCGAGAAGGGGTTCGGGTCGGTGTTCGTGGTGGCCGGTCCCCTGGCTGCCACGGTGTGCGCCCTGACCCTGGCCGTGGTGGGAGTGCTGCTCTCCCTGGCCACGTGGGCCCCGCACTCCCGCTGGGGTCGCCCGGTGGAGGTCGGCGCCTGGAGCATGGCCGCCACGACGCTGGCGCTGTTCGTCGACGGGCAGATGCTGGCCTGGTTGGGCTATTGCATGATCATGCCGGTGGTGGGTTGGGTGGTGCCGGGCCTGGCCGCGACCTGGCTGACCCTCACCTTGGACCCGGTCCACCTGACCATGCTCTTCTTCGTCCTGGGTGTGGGGATCTGGGTGGTCCTGGCTCTGCGACACCGGCGTTCGGTCAACGCCCGCTGTGTTCGGTGCGGGCGCGGCCATGGCTGGAACACGCACGTGGAACGAAGGACCAGGGCGCGGGCGCTGCGGGTGGGCCGGGGCGCGGTGGCGGTGGCGTGCGTGACGGCCCTGCTCTATCCGGCGTTGCGGCTGCCGTGGCTGTTCGGGGTCGTGGTCGGGATGAGCCCGCAGGACGCCCAGGCCCTCATGTCCGACCCCCAGAGCGTCCTGGTCGGGGTGGGGTTGGGCTCGGCCGGGGTGGTCGGGGCGGTGCTCATGCTGGGCCTGGTCCAGGGGTGGGGTGTGCGCTTCCCCCGGTGGATGGTGGGTCTGGCCGGTCGGCGGGTTCCGGTGCCCTTGGCGGTGTTGCCGGCCACTGTGGTGGCCATCGCCCTGGTGGCGATCGGGCGCGGTGCCCTGCTACAGGTGGTGACCCTGCCCGGGTCCGCGTTGAACGTGCACTCGGTGGTGTTCGTGTCCATGGGCCTGTGGGGTGCGGCGCTGGGGGTGGCCACGGCCGCCTACGCGGTGCGTCGACGCGTCGAGTGCGGGGTGTGCGGGAGGGGGCTGCCGGAAGCCTGGCCGGTGCCGGTGGCCGACCCGGCCGGGGAAGGGGTGCGTTGACGGGCGGTGGTCCCCTCCTTGAGGGGCCGGTGCCCCGCCCCTGTGCGGGAAGGCGGGGCACCGGTTCGTGGTCGGGGGTCCCTACTGGATCGGGATCCGGGGGACCTCACCGAAGGCGCCCGCGTACAGGGTCATTTCGGTGACCTCGGCGGAGGGGGCGGGAAAGACCGCCAGGGCCAGGTACTCCTCGCCGGGGCTGAGGGTGTGGATCTCGTCGGCGAAGTCCTCGTACTCGTCCTCGTCGGTGCTGATGCGGATCACGTAGCGGATCAACCCGGAGTCGGTCTCCTCCAGACGGAAACCGCCCATGGTGCCCTCGGCGTACTGGGCGGGGCTGCCCGGCAGGCGTGCCTCGTCCCCGTCCAGGTCCGCTTCCAGGTCGCTCAGGGTGGAGTTTTGGAACCCCACCACCTGGAACAGGTAGGCGCCGTCGCGCACCAGCGGGTAGACGTTCAGGTCGATGTCGTTGTGGGAGACGGTGGTGTGCACGTCCATCTCATCGAAGTACGGGGCCGGGTCGGCCACGTGCCGTTGGGCGGCGTCCAGGCCCTCGGTGTCCTCGCTGTCGGTGGCGTCCATGGGCACCTCGTAGAAGAACTCCACGCGGCGGTTGCGGGCGCGGGCCTCCTCGTCGTCGTCCTCGCCCTCCTCGGCGAGGAGTTCGTCGGCGCCGCGGCCTTCGGTGCTGAAGGTGAAGCCCTCCCCCAGTTCCTCTTCGATGAGTTCGCGGGCGGCCTCGGCCCGCTGCTCGGACAGGGTCTGGTTGTGGCCGTCGGAGCCGGTGGAGTCGGTGTGGCCGATGACGGTGATCTCGGTGCCCTCCGCCAGGTTCTCGCGCAGGGAGGCCGCGGTCTGGCGGATGGTCTCGGCCGCCTCGTCGGTGGGGTCGGCCTGGTCGACCTCGAACATGTTGTCCGAGTGCAGGGCGATGGTCTCCTTGTCACCGGCGCGGGTGGTGGAGGCGATGGGGCTGTCGACGAAGCTCTCCATGGACTGGCGGTAGGGGTCCACGTCCAGGCCCGGTTCGGGTACGTCCTCGGGGTAGAAGATCTCGTCGGGCAGCTCGCCCTGTTCCCAGGTGTCGGGGTCGATGTGGTCGTAGACGTTGGGTTCGGGGGCCTCGGTGAACTCGTCGACGTAGGTGACGGGGACCCCGGGGACGTAACCCAGTCCGGAGCCGGTGAAGGTGAGGGTCTCCACGTCCTCGCCGGGGGCGGGGAAGTAGCGGCGCATGGGTAGGGGCAGGCCCTCGTGGGTGGGCAGGAAGGGGTCGCCCTCCACGAAGTAGGTGCCGTAGTTCTCGCCGTGCTCTTCGTTGTTCAACACCCGCAGGACCTCGCCGGAGAGCGGGTCGACCATGCGGATGGGGGCCACGGTGCTGGTGACGGTGCCCGGCAGGGGTTCGAGGATGTTGTGGGTGACGTCGATCATCATGTACTCGCCGTTGGACTCGAGCGCGTTGATGACGACCTCGAAGGCGACGTCGTTGCCGTCTTCGACGAACATGCGGCCCTGGCGGGTGTAGGGCAGCTCCGCTGCGGGGCTCTCCCGTGCCTGTTCGGAGTTCTCCTCCGTCGGGGGCTCGGTCTCACCGCCGGTGAGGTCGCGGACCAGTCCACAGGAGCTGAGGGCCAGGCTCAGTGCCAGAGCCGCGCCGATCGCGCCGAGGGCTCGTTGGGACATGTGCGGGGGCTCCTTGTGCGTTCTTCGGCCACTGGGGAGGGCCGGGGGTTTTGGATCGCTTTGCTGCTCAGACGCTTGGGAGGCGGTTCTGGTTCGGTCGGTGGGAAAGGCGGACCCGGCCGGTGGTGGGTCGGGGCCGACACCGAAGGCCCGGTATCGGGTGGGGAGGGTGACCGGCTTCGGCCGCAACCCGGGGGTGGACGGTGGTGGTGAGCCGTAGCGCGCCGGACGGGGAGGTGCTTCGATGTTGTGGGGTGGTTCGCCCCGGGTGGGGCCGGCCCCGGCGAGGGAGAGTGGGCGTGTGGATGTGACACAGGTGGTGTTCGGGTTCGTTCCGGTGCTGGCGGTGGTGTTGACGGGCCTGTTCGCGGGGTTGTTCCTGAGTTTTTCGATGGCGGTGATGCCCGGGCTGGCGAGGGTGGAGGACCGGGCGATGGTGGAGTCGATGCAGCGCATCAACTCCGCCATCCTCAACCCGCTGTTCGCGCTGGTGTTCGTGGGTGCGCCGGTGGCGGTACTGGGGTCGGCGGCGCTTTTCCTCGCGGCCGGCGCGCACCCCTCGGCGGTCTGGACGGGGGTGGGACTGGTGGCGTTGGTGGTGACGGTGGCCATCACCTTCACGGTGAACGTTCCGCGCAACAACGCCTTGGACGCGGTGAGGGCCACCTCCGAGGCGGCGGACATGGCGGCGGCGCGGGCCGCCTTCGAATCGGTGTGGGTGCGGTGGAACCATGTGCGCGCCCTGATGGGGGTGGCCGCTCTGGTGTGCTGCGTGGTGGGGCTCTCCCTGCACTGAGAGAGGACTTCGACCATCGCCAGGGCGGGCCGAAACCCCCGTGTGGTCCAGGTGGTGGGGCGGCACGCCCCGGCGGAGGGAGGGGACAGGGCGGGCGGGGTTGTGAAACGGTGTCGGGGTGAGTCCACTCGTGGAAATCTTCGATCCCGTCACGGCCCCACACCCCGATCTTGCCGCCTGGACGGCGATCCTCACCGCCGGGCAGAGTGAGCTGTCGGGCGGGGCGCCTCGGGCCGAGGACCTGGCGGTGCGGTTGCGCTCGCGGCGGGCCGGTCAGGGATGGAGGTGGGCGGCGCGCCTGTCGGCGGCGGAACCGGTGCTGGGGGTGGCCGAGCTGCGACGACAACCCCATGATGAGCGGATCGGGTTCCTACGATTGTTCGTGGCCCCCGCGGCCCGCCGTAAGGGTATGGGGCGTGAGCTGCGCGAGACGGTGGTCGAGCGGGCTCGGGCGCTGGGCATGGAGCGGATCCAGAGCACCGTGCTCGCCGGTGAGCCGGGTGAGCCCTTCGCCCGGGCCAGCCCCTACCTGCGCACCCTGTTGCGATTGGAGTTGCAAAAGCAGTACCTGGACGAGGCCACGCTGCGGCGCTGTTGGTCGTTGGCGGCCACCCCGGCGCGCGGTTACCGGCTCACCCACTGGGAGGGGCCCGCCCCCGACGGGTTGGTGCGTTCGTTCGGGCGGGTGATGGGCCACCTGTTGGACGCGCCGGGAGCGGCCCTGCAGATGAGGGCCCGTCCCTGGGGGCCGGCGCAGGTGCGCGAGTGGGAGCGCAAGATCACCGAGGACGGTTCACGACTGGTGGTGGGCGCGGCGCTGGATCGGATGTCGGATCAGGTGGTGGCGGCCACCGTGTGCACGGTCACCGGTGGGGTGGTGGCCGATCAGCACGACACCGCGGTGATGCCGGCCCATCGCCGTCGGAAGTTGGCCAGTCGGGTCAAGGCCACCCAGGCGTTGCGGGTGCATGATCTGTTTCCGCATGTGCAGGCGCTGGCGGTGACCATCAACCAGGAGAACGCGGCGATGTTGGCGGTCAACCGGTCGTTGATGTACAAGCGGGTGGCCGAGCGATTGCTGGTGGAGGAGAGTCTGCTCGTGGGCTGAGGGCACGAGTGGCCGGGGCCGGGGTCAGCCCTGGTTCTTCTTGGACCCGAAGGCGCCGAAGCACAGCGCGAACGCCACACCGAAGACGATGCCCAGGGCCATGTTGTCGAAGAGCAGGCCGAAGGACAGGCCCAGGGCCACTCCCAGGATCAGACCCGTGCTCTGCCCGTATTTGCTGCTCATGTTCCCTCTTTCGCTCAGTGTCGCCTATCCGACGTTATCGGCCTCAGTCGGGTTCCCCAACGCCGCGGCCACCTGCTTGCGCACGCCGTCGTAGATGATCTGGCGTCGGAAGGAGGCCACTTCGCGTCGTTCGGTGAGGCGGTCGATGAGGAGGCTGTGCAACGAGTCCAGGTCGGGAACGGACACGTGCACCAGGAAGTCCTGCTCCCCCGCGACCACGTACACGGACAGGACCTCGGGCAGCGCGAACATGGCGGACTTGAAGCCCTCAATGGCGCGTCGGCTGGGCGGGCGCAGTTCCACCGAAACGAACGCCTCCACTTCGCGGTTGAGCGCACCCGGGTCGATATCGGCGTGGTACCCGCGGATGACCCCGCGCCGGTGCAGCAGGCGCACCCGCTCCAGACCGGTGGAGGGCGCCACACCGAGTTTGTGGGCCAGGCAACGGTTGGTCCGCCGTGCATCCTGTTGGAGTTCGGCGACGATCGCCGAATCTGGTTCGTCCATGATCGCAACCTCGACCACCCTCGCGAACAGTGTTCGGATGCAACCCGATCGACCCTCCCGTCTGGCTGGTTTTCCCGGTGTACACGCGACGTATGAACGAAGAGGTGCCATGGGTCTGTCCACGAAACCGGTCGTCGTGCTACGTGAGGGGCTGGACCCGGCGGTGGCCGCCAACGCCGCGGTGGTACTCGGACTCGCGATGGGAGCACGGCTGGAGAACTCCCTGGTCGTTGACGGTAAGGACGCGGGCGGCCAGGTGCATGCCGGTATCAACCCGCACCCTGTCCCGACCCTGGTCGCCGGTGGCTTGCAGCTGCGCCGGTTCAAGGCGCTGGCCGACGAACGCGACCCGACCGTGGTGGGGTTCAACGAGGTGGCACGCCGCTCACGCACCCACGTGGAGTACCTGGACGCGTTGGCGGTGACCGAACCGGACGACATGGAGTATGTGGGCCTGGCCGTGTTCGGGCCGAGGAAGGACGTCGACAAGCTGACCGGGAAGCTCTCTTTGGCCCGGTGAGACCAAGGCGGCCCCGCCCCTTCTTTCGGGGCGGGGCCGCGTGGCGGATCAGACGCCGAAGACGTCCGGGGCAGGGCCGCCATGGCCGCGTCGGGCACCTCGAAGGGGGCGCGCGCCGAACCCGGAGGCCGGGGCGAACCCGTACCCGGGGTGGTGGTCGGCGTGCCCCGGCACCAGGGCGAGGTTCTCCCCATGCGCCGTGCCTTTTCCCGCCCGGTGCGGAACCACTCGAGGGGCTACCGTGTCTTATCCGTAGGGCTTTCCGGGTCGGTGAGGGTCCTTGTGACAACGGTGGAGGATGACGCGGTGGAGTTGTTCGAAGAGGGCGCCAAGGTCCTGACGCAGGAGATGGTCAAGGGCGGCTGGACGGTGGTGCAGGCCTGGGTCACCCGCCTGTTCAAGGGTGATGCGACCAAGAGGCAGGAGGCCCTGGGCGAGCTGGAGCGTTCCCGCGCGGACCTGGAGGATGACCCCACGCTCCTGGACGACGTGCAGCAGGAATGGAAGACCCGGCTGCGTCGCCTGTTGCGCGAGGACCCCCGGGCCGCGACCGAGCTGCGCGCCCTGCTGGACGAGGTGGCGCCCCAACGGGGTGGGGACACCATCATCAACACCGCCCGTGACATCTCCGGTGGCGGCTTCGTGATCCAGGCCCGGGAAGTGCGTGGTGGCGTGCACAAGTACGACGGAGACCACATCGACGTGCACGGTTCCCAGGCCCAGGGGGGCATCATCGGCACCCGGTACAACGACGGGACCCGGCGCCGCGAGGGCTGAACGCGGCTCAGGCCGCCCGTGTGGCCGGACCGCGGACCCTGTGGTCGGGGCGGTGAGCACCGGCGGGTGGGCCACGTCCTTCGGCTAGGGCTCGGCCCTGCTCCAGGTGGACGAACAGGGGGTGGGACAGGGCGGCCGGATCACTCTCCCCGTTTCCTCCGGTCCGGCCCAACAGTGCCCCAACGGCCGGGTTTTGGGCGGGTATCCGTGTGACGGTGGGCGCGGGAACGGGCCGGAAGTCGCCTTCGCGCAGGTAGGCCAGGGTGGCCGGCCCCGCACCTGTGCGAGGTCGAGCACGGTGGCGAGGGCTTCGGGGACGGCGTGGGAAGCCGGGCCCAGGGCCTGCAACGCGGTGTGCAGGGCGTCGGCGCGTTCGGGTGTGGGCGCTGTGGTCAGGGTGTGCGCCCAGGTGGACGATGCCGCGCCGACCCTGCGGACAGATACGTCAGCCGGGTGTCACGGCCCCGGGCGAAGGTCCGTGCACCCCCGATTCCGGTCAGGTGTTCCCACAGCGTGAGGGGCTCGATCCCGCGGTCGAGCCCCTCACGGGTCGTTCGGTGCAAAAACCCTTTGTGTGTTGCTCGTGTGCCTTTGTATGTTGCTCGTGAAAACCCACCGTCGTGAGGACAACGGAGGAGACGGCGCCACGTGACCCCGCCTGCCCTTCAGACCTGACATCTTTCGCTCGTCTTGAAGCCGACCCTGGCGTCGGCTCTGCCGGGTCGCCCTCGCGCGCCCGGTGAATCAGCGTTCGAGGCCGCGCGTAATCGGCCTCGTGTCAGGTCTAGAGAGTGCTGTGTCTTCTCAACCTCATATCGTGCTGCCCTGGGTGGTTCGTCGTACCCGGTTGCCACTGCTGTCGACGCGGTGTCCGGATTGTCGGGCCGGGTCGTTCACCACCGGCCAGGGCAGGTTCCGTGTCAACGCCAATGGCAAGCTGCTGGACGTGTGGCTGTTGGTCCGCTGTCTTGCGTGTGATCACACGAGCAAGCTGACCGTGCACGAGCGGGCGGCGGTCGGGTCCTTCGATCCGGCACTGCTCGACGGCTACCTCGCCAACGATCCGGCGCTGGTGGCGTCCTGGCTGTTGGATCCGTTCATGGCCCGGCGCCACCGGTTCGCCCTGGACTGGAAGGGGGCCTGGCGGTTGGAGGTCCCACAGGCCGGGTTCGATGAAACGTGGCCGGTCCGAATCCAGGTCCGCTTTCAGGATCCGGTGCCGGTGCGCCGTGATCGGCTCATCGCCCAAGGGCTGGGGCTGAGCCGCAACGAAGTGCGGTCTCGGGTCAAGTGCGACGCCTCGTTGCGTCGTTCGACGATCGCCGGGTTCACCTTCGTCCTGATGCCCCGGGGCTGACCGGGGGCGTGTTCGAGGGGTGAACACACCGTGTCCGGTGGTGGTTCCATGGGAATGGAGCCACCACCGGATGACCGAATAGGATTCTGGTTGTTGTGGTCAGCAAAGCTACTCGCCGGTAACATGTGTGCATGAGCCAAGATCACCCCGCCGACGAGTACGAGTTCGACCGGGACACCCGTGTCGACAAGAACGCCGATGGCGGGTTCACCGCCACCCTCACCGACGGGTGGACCACCTTCACCTCACACCCCAACGGCGGCTACGTCCTGGGCACCGCCCTCAACGCCCTGGGACAGACCCTCGCCCAACCCGACCCCTTGGCGGTCTCCGCCTTCTACCTGCGCCCCGCCGCCCCCGGGCCGGTGAGTCTGCGCACCGAGACCATCCGCGAGGGGCGCCGCACGGCCACCGGCGCCGTCGTGGTCGAGCAGGGCGGCAAGGAGATCCTGCGCGCCACCGCCACCTACGGTGACCTGAGCGTGGAGGGCCGCGAGCTGCACCTGCAGGGCCCACCGGAGCTGCCGGCCCCCGAGGAGTGCCAGGTGCCGGGTGAGTTCTCCGGCGAGGTGGAGGGCGTCACGATCGCCCGGCGCGTGGAGTACCGCTACCCGAAGCGCCCCGCCTGGCTGGACGGTGAGAAGGACGGTCGCCCCGAGGTCGAGTTCTGGATGCGCTTCGCCGACGGCCGCGACGCCGACACGCACTCCCTGCCCGCCATGGTGGACTTCGCGGTCCCGGCGGTGCTGGAGATCGGCGAGTTCGGCACGATCACCGTGGAGCTGAGCACCCACGTGCGCGCCCGACCGGCTTCGGGCTGGCTGGCCTGCCGGGTGTTCACCAAGCACCTCTCCCATGGCCTGCACGAGGAGGACATGGAGATCTGGGACAGCCAGGGGGCCCTGGTCGCCCAGGCCCGCCAGTTGGCCATGCTGATCTGAGGGCCGCCCGCGTGTGATGACGGGCGCCGCTCGGGGCCCGCTCCCGCCAGCATCGGGGGCGGACCCCGCCCGTTCGTGGTGGGACCCGGGTGAGGTCAGTGTTCAGTGCGGGACCGGAGGCGTTCGTGGCGTTGGCGGGCGGCCTGGGCGGTGCCCAGGCCCAGTCCGTAGGCCAGTTCCTGCCAGGTCATTCCGCGCCCCTTGGCCATGGTGAGCAGACCGACCTCCATCTGATCGAACTCGGCGCGGGCCAGTGGCACCAGGGTGAGGGCCGCGGCCAGGTCGGCCTCGTCCACGTCCGGGGCGCCCTCCTCGGGGACGACGCTGCCGGCGGCCAGATCGGACACGCGTCGGATGGCCTCGTGGGCGGACATGGGCAGGCGACGCTCCTGCCACAGGGCTCGGGCCGCTCCACTGGCGTGGCGTTCGGTGATGCGGAAGAGGGCCTCGTGGGCGCGGGCGCGGCGGGCCTGTTCGGGGTCGGGTCGGCTGAAGGGATGCTGTTCTGCGCTCATGGTTCAACTATGCGTTGACATTTATTTGTTGTCAACAGATTGTTCAAAGCGGATTGTTCACGTGCGACCGCGCAGGGCTCGTGCGGTGCGGCCCCGCCAGAGCACTCCCTGGCGGGGGGAGAACAGGTAGGCCAGGGTGAACAGGGCGGCTTGGGCGAGCACGATGCACCCGCCGGTGGACACGTTCAGGTGGAAGCTGGTGAAGACCCCCACCACCGCGGCCGTGACCGACACCGCCATGGCGATGAGCAGCATCCGCTCGAAGCGGTCGGTGAGCAGGTAGGCGGTCGCGCCGGGGATGATCACCATGGCCACGACCAGGACGATGCCCACCGCCTGCAACGCCACCACCACGGTCACCGACAACAGGCCGAGCAGCAGGGTCTCCAGCAGGCGCGGGTTGACGCCGATGGCGTGGGCGTGGACCGGGTCGAAGGCGTACATGGTCAGGTCGCGGTGCTTGTACCAGACCACCGCCAACACCACCGCGGCCAGGACCAGCACCTGGAGGATGTCGGTGTCGGAGACCCCCAGGACGTTGCCGAAGAGGATGTGGCTCAGGTCGGTCTGACTGGGCACCCGGGAGACCAGGACCAGCCCCAGGGCGAACAGGGCGGTGAAGACCACCCCGATGACGGCGTCCTCCTTGACCCGGGAGGTGCGGTTGACCACCCCGATCAACGCCACCGAACCGGCGCCGAAGGCCAGGGCCCCCAGTGCGAAGGGCAGCCCCAACATGTAGGAGAGCACCACCCCGGGCAGGACGGCGTGGGAGACCGCGTCACCCATCAGGGACCAGCCCACCAGGGTCATCCAGCAGGACAGGACGGCGCACACCAGCCCGGCGACCACGCTGACCAGCAGGGCGCGTTGGACGAACTCGAACTGCATCGGCACCGTGAACCACTCCACGAGCGCGGTCATCGTGTCCATGTGGCCCCCTCCGTGGCCTGGATGCCGAACGCCTCCAGCAGGACGTCCGGTTCGAGTACCTGTTCGGGTGAGCCGTGGGCGATGACCCGGCCCTGCAGCAGGAGGGCCTCGTCGCACAGGGCGGGCACCTGGGACAGGTCGTGGGTGGACACCAGCAGGGTGTGTCCGGCTCGGCGCAACTGGAGGAGCAGTTCGGTGATGGTGGCCTCGGAGCGTTTGTCCACCCCGGCGAAGGGCTCGTCCAACAGCAGCACGTCGGCGTCCTGGGCGATGGCGCGGGCGACGAAGGCGCGTTTGCGCTGGCCGCCGGAGAGCGCGCCGATCTGGCGGTCGGCCAGGTCGGTCAGGTCGGTGCGGGCCAGGGCGTGGTCGACGGCCTCACGGTCGGCGGGGCGCGGACGGCGCCGGCGTCCCATGTGGCCGTAGCGGCCCATCATGACCACGTCGCGGACCCGGACGGGGAAGGCCCAGTCGACCTGTTCGGACTGGGGGACGTAGCCGACCAGTCCTTTGCGGCGGGCGGTGGCGCTCTTCATGCCGAGGATGCGCACGCGGCCGCGGTCGGGTGCGACCAGGCCGAGCACGGTCTTGAACAGGGTGGACTTGCCCGAGCCGTTCATACCGAGCAGGCCGCAGACCCGTCCTGGTCGCAGGAACACGCTCACGTCGTCCAGGGCCAGGACGTCGCCGTAGCGGACGGTGGCGCCCTCGACCTCGATGGCGGCGGTCACGGCCTCCTCCTTGCCTTGTGCGGGTGGACGGCTCATGTGGTGGTCAGTCCCTCGACGATGGCCTCGGCGTCGTGGCGCAGCAGGTCCAGGTAGGTGGGGACGGGGCCGTCGGCCTCCGAGAGGGAGTCGACGTAGAGGGTCCGTCCCATTCGTGCGCCGGTCTCGCGGATCACCGACTGTTGGGCGCCGTCGTTGACGGTGCTCTCGCAGAAGACGGTGGGCACGTCGTTGTCGCGGACGAAGTCGGCCACGGCGGCGATCTGTTGGGGGGTGCCTTCGCGTTCGGCGTTGACCGGCCACAAATACCGCTCGGTCAGGTCGGCGTCGCGGGCCAGGTAGGAGAAGGCGCCCTCACAGGTGACCAGGGCGCGGGCGTTGTCGGGTACCTCGGCCAGTTCGCTGTCCAGGTAGGTGGAGACCTCGCGGATCTGGTCCTTGTAGTCCTGGGCGGCTCGGGCGAAGTCGTCGGCGCCCTCGGGGTCGAGTTCGGTCAGGGCGGCCTGGATGTTGTCGACGTAGGTCAGGGCGTTGGCGGGTGACATCCAGGCGTGGGGGTTGGGTTCGCCCTGGTGGTCGCCGGAGGAGATGGGGATGGTCTCGACGTCCTCGGTGAGCACGGCGGTGGGCGCCTCGACGCGTTCGGTGAACTGGGCGAACCAGGCCTCCAGGCCCAGGCCGTTCTCCAGGATGAGGTCGGCGTCCTGGCCGCGGACGAGGTCGTCGGGGGTGGGTTCGTAGCCGTGGATCTCGGCTCCGGGGCGGGTCAGGGAGGCCACGCGTACGCGGTCGGCGGCGATGTTCTCGGTCATGTCGGCCAGAACGGTGAAGGTGGTCAGGACCAGGGGGCGTCCGTCGTTGGAGGCCTGCCCGTTGGAGGAGGTGCAGGCGGTCAGGGTGAGAGTGGGGATGAGGGCACAAACCATGACCAACCAGGTCTTTGAGGGCAGCCCATCTCTAATGTTCGGCACGCCTAACTTTTACCACAGTCGAGACGAACCCACACATGTCGCTGTCGACTTTTCGATGTGGGGCGCGACCGTTCCACGACGCCCGAGGTGGTCGCGATTCATGCAGTCAGTACAGTCATTGCAGTCACAACTGCAACGACTGTACTGTGAAGGCCATGAGTGAACCCACCGAAGCCGAACTCGCCTTCGTCGACGACCTCGCGGTCTTCTTCGAACGCGAAGGCATGCCGCTGATCGCCGGACGCGTCATCGGCTGGCTGTTGGTCTGCGACCCGCCCGAACAGAGCGCCGCGCGCCTGGCGGAGGTGCTCCAGGTCAGCCGCAGCTCCATCAGCAGCGCCACCCGGATGCTCACCCCCAGCGGGCTCGTGGAGGGGGTGCGCAAACGCGGCCACCGCCAGGAGTACTTCCGTATCGCCGCCGACGGCTGGAGCCGCATGCTCCAACGCCGCTACGCACAGACCACGGACTTTCGTCGCGTCACCGAACGCGGGCTCGCCGCGCTGCAGGACGCCTCACCGCAGCGACGCGAACGCCTGGAGAACGTGCACGAGCTCTACGGGTTCCTGGAGACCGAACTACCCGCCCTGCTCGACCGCTGGCGGGACCGACAGCAGGAGGACACCTCATGAGCGAGACCGGCCCGAAGACCCGTGACTTCCACCGTGACCACATCGACATGCCCGAGGGGCGCCTGAGCGTCATCGTCGAGGGCCCCGAACACGCCCCACCGGTGCTTTTACTGAGCGGGGGCGGGGCGGACAGCGCCACCCTGAGCTGGTGCCACCTCATCCCCGACCTGGCCCGCGACCACCGGGTCATCGCCCCCGACTGGCCCAAGCAGGGACACAGCCGTGACTGGGACGGGACCGCCCACCACGCCGCCCTGCGCCGCTGCGTCACGGCGGTCCTGGACCACTACGACGTGGATCGGGTCAGCGTGGTGGGCATGTCCCAGGGCGGGGCGATGACCCTGGACACCGCCATCGAACACCCTGAGCGGGTGGAACGCATCGTGGCCATCAACCCCGGCGGTGTGCTCTCCTTCGCCCCCGTCCACCACCAACTCCTGTGGCTCACCGCCAAGAGCCGACTGCTCAACACCACGCTGCCCGGCCTGATGGTCGGCGATCGGCGCAAGGTCGATCTCTTCGTCCGCAAGATGTTGTTCGCCGGCCCCGCACCCGACCAGGAACAGGTCATCGACGAGGTCATGGCCGAGATCGAGGCCAACGGGGCCGGTTCCTCGGACTGGCAGAACACCTCCATCGGCCCCTGGCGCATGAACGTGGACCTGCGCCCACGCCTGGGCGAGATCCGCTGCCCCGCCCTGTTCATCGCCGGCGCGAAGGACGTCGGCGTCAAACCCGCCACCACCATCGCCGCCGCCCGCGCGGTCCCCGGAGCCCGCGTCGAACTGCTCGCCGGTCAGGGACACTGGGCCAACCGCCAATCCCCCGAGTGGGTCGGCCGCCTGGTACGCGAGTTCCTCACCGAGCCGGACCGGCCATGCCGGGTGTGAGGGAGCTCTCGGCCGCTCACACCCGGCCCTCGCAGGGATGATGACATCCACGCCTCCCAGCGCCGCCTCCGGCGCAGCACGAGGCCGGCCCCCTCCGCCCCCGTAGGGGACCCGATCGCACCCGGTTCGTGAGGTCCGGTGCCCACGGGAGGCCAGGGGCTCATGGGATCGTTGGGCAAGGCAGGGCCGATAATCCGTAAACTGGACCTTTCCACCGCGCCGCGCCCCCGCGCGACCCCTTCCCTTCCCCTCGGGCCCCACGCCCCACAACCCCCGTCAGGAGTAACCGGTGGCCGATTCCCAGCGCACGCTGTATGAACGCTACGAACTGCGTGCAGAGGTCGGCCGGGGCGGCATGGGGCGGGTGTGGAAGGCCCACGACACACGACTCAACCGCACCGTGGCCGTCAAGGAGATCCTCCTGGGCCCCGGGCTGGACGAGGACGACCGCACCCGCATGGCCGCCAGGGCCCGCCGTGAGGCCCAGGCCACCGCCATGGGCCAGCACCCCAACATCGTGACCGTCCACGACATCCTCGAGGACGACGGCCGACCCTGGATCGTCATGGAGTTCCTGGAAGGGGAATCCCTGCACCGGATCGTGCGCGACCAGGGCCCGCTGGGCCCCGAGCACACCGCCACCTGGGGATTGTCCCTGCTCGACGCGTTGGGCACGGCCCACGCCCAGGGCATCACCCACCGCGACGTCAAACCCGAGAACGTCATGGTCACCGACTCCGGACGGGTGGTCCTGACCGACTTCGGCATCGCCACGATCGCCGACACCGCCGCGGTCACCCAGACCGCCGGGGTGATGGGCTCACCGGCCTACCTGGCCCCCGAACGCCTGGCCTCGTCCCCGGCCAGCCCCGCCGGTGACCTGTGGTCGCTGGGAGCCACCCTCTACCAGGCCGCCACCGGCGTCTCCCCCTTCCAACGCGAGGGCATCCCGGCCACACTGCACGCGGTGCTCAACTCCGAACCTCCCGGAGTCCTGCCCGGGCCGCTGGGCCGGGCGATCCAGGGAATGCTGGTCAAGGACCCCGCCCGACGGTTGGACGAGGCCGGCTGCCGGGCCCTGCTGGAGGCCGCGGCACAGGGGGCCGAACACGGTGGCGACAACGGACCACGACCCGCCACCGGCCCTCAGGCCGGCACGGCCGCGCTCGGTGCGGGCGCACCCGCCACCGCCATGCTCCCCCCGGGCACCCCGCCCACGGGCACCAGACCGCCGCAACCCTATGGGCCGCCCCCGCCGCGGGTGGGGCACCAACAGGCGGGCCCGCCCTTTTCGACCCCCACCACCCCGGTGGCCGGCGCGGGAACCATGCCCGTTGCCCCACAGAGCCCGCGTCGCCTGTCCTGGCCGGTGGTCGTGCTCACCCTGGGACTGGCGTCCCTGGTGGTGGCCGCCTCCCTGGTCGTGTTCAACCCCTGGAGCGAGCAGGACATCGTCTCGGCCGGTACCGACACCTCCGAGGAGGAGGCCGACGACGAACCCACCCAGGCCGAGGAGCCCCAGGCCTCGCCCTCCACCCCCGTGGTGGAGACCGACGCGGAAGGCGACCCCACCGCCCCGGGCATGACCTGGACCCAGGACCCCGAGGGCTTCTCGATACTCGTTCCCGACGGTTGGGTCCGCCGGGTCGAGGGCGACAGCGTCTTCTACGACTCCCACACCGACAACTCCTACCTGCAGGTGGACAGCACCACCCACCCCACCGACGACCAGTACCAACACGTGCTCGACCAAGAGGACGTCTCCGGCGGCGCCGAACGCTTCCCCGGTTATGAGCGGGTCCGGGTGGAGGACGTCACCGACGTCACCGACTTCCACTCGGCCGCCGACTGGGAGTTCGTCTGGTCCCAGAACGGAGTGTCCCGGCACCTGCTGGCCCGCAACATCACGGTGACCAGCGGTGACTACTACACGGTGCTGTTCGCCGCCGAGGAGAGCCGCTGGACCCGGCAGGGCGACCTGCGGGAGAACGCCATCACCTCCTTCGATCCGTTGTGACCACGGCGGTGGGCGTGCGGCGGTACCCTCGATGCGTTCGTCCCTGAGCGCAGAAGGAGGGGCCGGGGTGACCCACACCTGGACCGCGATCGACTTCGAGACCGCCAACGCCGACCGCGGCAGTGTCTGCGCGGTGGGTCTGGTGCGCGTCGACCAGGGCCGGGTCGTGGACCGCTACAGCACCCTGATCCGCCCACCGGAGCAGGTCTCGTACTTCTCCCGGCACAACACCGCGGTGCACGGCATCACCGCCGCGGACGTGGTCGGGGCGCCCACCTGGCACAGCGTGCGCGACCGGATCCTGGAGTTCGCCCAAGGCGGGGCACTGGTGGCGCACAACGCCGCCTTCGACATGGGTGCGCTGCGTCAGGCCTGCTCCCACACCGGCCAGGAGCTTCCCGCCCTGGACTACGCCTGCACCCTGGCCCTGTCCCGACGCACCTGGGAGTTGCCCGACCACCGTCTGCCCACGGTGTGCGCGCACATCGGCCACGAGATCACCCGGCACCACCAGGCCGACGCCGACGCCGAGGCGGCCGCCCACATCATGATCGCCGCCATGCGCAACTACGGCACCACCTCACTGCCGGAACTGGCACGGGCCTCTCGGATGCCGTTGCGCCGGGCCGAAGCGGTCGCCGCCACCCCGTTGCCCGCACCCATCGCCCCGGCGACGGTGCGCGCGGCGTCCACCGAGGACCGGTTCGGTCGTTGGCAGCGGGCCGCGCAGTCCCCGCTGCCCGAGCCCTCCCCCGACGCCGACCCGGCCGGCCCGCTGTTCGGGCGCACGGTGTGCGTGTCCGGTGACCTGCACGGCATGGACAAGCCCGAGGTGTGGAAGCGCATCGCCGAGGCCGGTGGACACCCCGCCAAGAACGTCACCAAGAAGACCGACGTGCTGGTGGTCGGTGACAGCGACCACGGAGGCAAGACCTCCAAGCACCGTCAGGCGGAGACCTACATCGCCAAGGGCCAGCGCATCGACATCATCACCGGCTCGGAGCTGATGGCCCGTCTGGGCATGGCCTCGGCCTGAGACGCACCGGGCGCCGGCCCACCTGCTCGAAGCGCACATCGCAAGGGCCGCCGCCCCACCGACCTTGAACTCCGGGGTGGGACGACGGCCCTCAGGGGCTTACCCGCGGGTCACAGGTTGCCGGGGCCGGCACCCTCGCCGACGATGGAGGGCACGTCCTCGGCCGGGTCCAGGCTGTAGGAGTAGGGGACCGACTCCACGGTCCCACCTCCGGTCTCGGGCTCGCCGGAGCCGTCGAAGACGTTGCCGCTCTCCTCCACGGCACCGACGTCGGAATCGGCGTAACCGGTGTGGGTGGGGTTGTCCACGTCCTCGAAGTAGTTGCCCTCAACGAGCACGCCGCCACCCATGGTGGAGGCCACGCCGTACTCGTCGTTGTCGCGGTAGTAGTTGTTGTACACGTGCACCGGGTTGCCGAAGCGCACCCGGGGATGACGGGTGTCGGTGCCGTCGAAGTAGTTGTGGTGGTAGGTCACCCGCAGGTGCCCGATGTCTTCGGTGTGGTCGTCGGAGTGCCCGACCAGGGACGTCTTGTCGTGGTCGAAGAAGTGGTTCCAGGAGATGGTCACGAAGTCCGACTCACGCTTGACGTCCACGGCACCGTCGTAGCCGTTGGTGAAGCTGTTGTGATCGATCCACACGTTGGTGCTGCCCTCCTGGACGTTGACGGCGTCGTCGTCCCAGCCGGAGAAGGCGATGTTACGGATGATCACGTTGGACACACCGTCCACGTCCAGGCCACCGCCGGTGATCTGGGCGCCGTCCAGTCCGATGACGGTGGTGTCGGCGGGCACGTCGTTCATGCCGGACAGCTCGATGGAGCCATCGATCTGGACGACCTGGGGACCGGAGTTCGACAGGGCCGAGAGCAGCCCGTCGGCGTCGGAGACGGTGACGACGTCGCCGCCCTCACCGCCGGTGGTGCCGCCGTTCTCACCGGCCCATCCGGAAGGGGCCTCCTGGGCGGCGTTGACCAGGTCGGCGTGGACGGTGGAGCCGGGGTCGTCGGTGACGGCGAGCAGGCCGAGCGCGAGCGCCCCGGCCGCGCTGGTGGCCAGCAGGACGGTGCGTATGGGGGTGCGGGGTTTGTCGGTCACGGATCGCATGATGGGTTTCCTTCGGAATCGGGGGGTGGGAAGCGCGGGACGCCCCTGAACGGAAACGGTGTGCGGTCGATGGCGTCTCGGGAGTGGGCCCGTGCGCCGAACGGGAGTGTGCCCCGTATTCGTGCAAACGCTTTCCGTGCACAAGAAGCTACGATCCCATTACAGTCAAGTCAATGCCGGCAACGTGAAAGATTCGCTCGCGACCGCTCTTTCCTCATGTCATGGCAGGTCGAAGCGGGTTCGTCAGGGTGATGTTTCCACGCGCCCCCAGCATGCGCACATTCGTGGAGGGTCGATCACACTCGGAGATTATTGGCAAGCGTTTGCTCGCCGACATCTCCCGCCCCACCCCGTAGAGGTGCTGCTCGTGGGATGTCGCGTGGGGTGCGTTCCGGCCGCTCGTGCGGTCGCCCGTCGGCGGATCGGTGGACCCTCCCCCGCTCGGGGTGGGTCTGGTGTGATCGTCGTGTTTGCCGTACGCTTTGGAAAGCGCTTTCAAAGAGAGGTGGTAACAACCCATGGCAGACCACGTGCTGGGCGTCGCGATGAACGGCGTCACCGGTCGAATGGGCTATCGGCAGCACCTGACCCGTTCGGTCCTGGCGATCCGCGACGCCGGTGGCCTGGAGCTGCCCGACGGCACCCGGGTCATCCCCGAACCGGTGCTGGTGGGACGTTCCGAGCAGAAGCTGCGCGAGATCGCCCGGCGACACGACATCGAACGCTGGTCCACCGACCTGGACGCGGTGCTGGCCGACGACGGCGTCTCGATCTACTTCGACGCCCAGATCACCCACGCGCGTGAGGCGGCGGTGCGTTCGGCCATCGCCGCGGGCAAGCACGTCTACGTCGAAAAGCCCACCGCCGACACCCTGGAGGCCTCCCTGGAGCTGGCCAAGCTCGCCGAGCAGGCGGGGGTGCGCAACGGCGTGGTCCAGGACAAGCTCTTCCTGCCCGGCCTGCTCAAGCTCCGCAGGCTCGTGGACAGCGGTTTCTTCGGAAAGATTCTTTCCATCCGCGGCGAGTTCGGTTACTGGGTCTTCGAGGGCGACTGGCAGCCCGGACAGCGGCCCAGCTGGAACTACCGGGCCGAGGAGGGAGGCGGCATCGTACTGGACATGTTCCCGCACTGGCACTACGTCCTGGAGCACCTGTTCTCCCCGGTGCGCACCGTCACCGCCCGCACCGCCACCCACATCCCCCGTCGCTGGGACGAGCAGGGCCGGGCCTACGAGGCCACCGCCGACGACGCCGCCTACGGCATCTTCGAACTCACCGACGGCACCATCGCCCAGATCAACTCCTCCTGGAGCGTGCGGGTGGACCGTGACGAGCTGGTGGAGTTCCAGGTGGACGGCACCCACGGCAGTGCAGTGGCGGGTCTGCGCCACTGCCGCGTCCAGCACCGTTCCACCACCCCCAAGGCGACCTGGGACCCCGACGCCGTCGACGCGGGAGGCTACCGCGACCAGTGGGAGCGGGTCCCCGACAACACCGACTTCCCCAACGGTTTCCGGGCCCAGTGGGAGGCCTTCCTGGCACACGTGGTTCTGGGCACCGACTTCCCCCACGACCTGCTCTCCGGGGCGCGCGGCATCCAGATGGCCGAGGCGGGGCTGGACTCGGCCCGTACCGGGCGCACCGTCGAGCTGAGCGAGGTGACGACCCGATGACCGAACTGATGCTGCCCTCCCCCGAAGGCGGCACCGCCCCCTTCACCCCCACCGGCCCCCGCGCCGAGACCACTGCCCTGTCCCCCGCGCGTACCCGTGTGGCCTACGCCGCCGCCCATGTGGTCGCCGACCCCACCGCCGTCAACGCGCCCGGAGAGCCGGCCCGTCTGGACTGGGACGCCACCCTGGCCTTTCGACACCACCTGTGGGACCAGGGCCTGGGCGTGGCCGACGCGATGGACACCGCCCAGCGCGGCATGGGACTGGACTGGCCCGCCACCGCCGAGTTGATCCGTCGCTCGGGCGCCGAGGCCGCCGGTCGCGGAGCCGCCCTGGCCTGCGGGGTGGGCACCGACCAACCGGGGCCTTCTCGACGGTCTTTGGAAAGCGTTGTCCAGGCGTATGTCGAACAACTCGACACCGTCCAGGACGCCGGGGCCGCTCCCGTGCTGATGGCCTCGCGCGCACTGGCCGCGGTGGCCCAGGCTCCCGACGACTACACCAAGGTCTACGCCTCACTGTTGGAGCGGGCCGAGCGTCCGGTGATCCTGCACTGGCTCGGTGAGGCCTTCGACCCGGCCCTGGCCGGCTACTGGGGGTACCGCGATCCGGCCGAGGCGATCGAACCGGTGGCCGAGCTGATCGCCGACCACGCCGCGAGCGTGGAGGGCATCAAGGTGTCCCTGCTCGACGCCGACCTGGAGGTGCGCCTGCGCCGGCTGCTCCCCGAAGGGGTGCGCCTGTACACCGGCGACGACTTCCACTACCCCGAGCTGATCCAGGGCGACGAGCACGGTCACTCCGACGCCCTGCTGGGTGTCTTCGCCGCCATCGCCCCGGTGGCCGGCCGTGCCCTGGCGGCGCTGGACGGCGGCGACACGGCCCGCTACCGAGAGCTGATGGACGCCACCGTGCCCCTGGCCCGGCACCTGTTCTCCGCGCCCACCTTCTACTACAAGACCGGGATCACCTTCCTGGCCTGGCTCAACGGCCACCAGAAGGGCTTCCACATGGTGGGTGGGCTGCACAGCGCGCGTTCGCTGCCCCACCTGGCGCAGATCCTGCGCCTGGCGGATCGGGCCGGGGCGCTCAACGACCCCGACCTGGCGATGGAGCGCATGGGTTCGCTGCTGCGCGTTTCGGGGGTGGACCGATGACCATCGTCCCCCAGGCCACCGACGTGGACGTGCCCTCCGGGCTCAAGGCCGCGGTGCCCACCCCGGCCCCGGGCGACGCGGTCCTGTCGCGGCTCTCCCTCAACCAGGCCACCACCAAGTACTGGAGCCTGCGTCAGGCGGTGGACGGCTGCCTGCGCGCCGGCGTGCCCGCCATCGGCCCCTGGCGCGAACAGGTCGCCGAGGCCGGGCTCGCGGCGTCCGCGCGTCTGCTGCGCGACTCGGGTCTGCGGGTGTCCACCTACTGCCGGGGCGGGTTCCTCACCGATCCCGACCCCGCGGCGGCGCTGGACGACAACCGTCGAGCGCTGGACGAGGCCGCCGAACTGGGTGCCCCCGTCCTGGTCATGGTGGTGGGCGGTCTCCCCGAAGGCGACCGCGACCTGGCCGGCGCCCGGGAACGGGTGGCCGAGGCCCTGCGGGTGCTGGCGCCCTACGCCGCCGAACGCGGTGTGCGGCTGGGGTTGGAGCCCCTGCATCCGATGTTCTGCGCCGACCGCGCGGTGCTGTCCACCCTGGGGCAGGCCCTGGAGTGGGCGGAACCCTTCCCCGCCGAACAGGTGGGCGTGGTGGTGGACACCTACCACGTGTGGTGGGACCCGGCGGTGTACGAGCACATCGCCTGGGCGGGGCCGCGTGGGCGCATCGCCTCCTTCCAGGTGTGCGACTGGGTCCTGCCCCTGCCCGCCGACCCGCTGTTGGGACGGGGCATGGTCGGCGATGGCCACATCGACGTTCGTTCCCTGTATCGGGCGGTACGCGCCGCCGGTTACGAGGGCGACGTCGAGTGGGAGGTGTTCAACGCCGACGTTTGGGCCGCCGACGGTGACGACGTCATCGCGACCATGGCCCGCCGCCACGTCCAGTACGTCCTGTGAAACACATCCGACCCCGCCGCCAGGGGCGGCGCCCTCGTGACAAGGAGAAGCGCGCATGAACTTCGACGGGATCCTGTTCTTTCCCCTCACACCCTTCGACGACGCCGGAGCGGTGAACCAGGAGGTGCTCGCCGAGCACGTGGCCTCGGGTGTGGCCCATGGGGCCGGTGGGGTGTTCACCGCCTGCGGCACCGGTGAGATCCACGCCCTGTCCGCGGACGAGCACGCCGCGGTGGTGCGTCGTACGGTCCAGGTGGTCGACGGCGCCGTCCCGGTGGTGGCCGGTGCCGGCGGCAGCGTGGGCACCGCCATCGAGCAGGCGCGGACCGCGCTGGCGTCGGGCGCGGACGGCATCTTGTTGTTGCCGCCCTACCTGGTCTCGGCGCCCCAGCGGGGTCTGGTGGAGTACGTCAGGGCGGTGTCGGAGGCGGTGGAGATCCCCATCATCGTCTATCAGCGCGGCTCGATGGTGTTCTCCCCCGATTCGGCGGCCGAGCTGGCGGCCATACCGCGGGTGGTGGGCATCAAGGACGGTGTCGGTGATCTGGGGAACATGCATCAGATCGTGTTGGCGGTGCGCTCTGTGCGCGGTGCGGACTTCACGTTCTTCAACGGGTTGCCGACCGCGGAGTTGACCGTGGCGGCCTACTCCGGGGTGGGTGTGCCCCTGTACTCCTCGGCGGCCTTCGCGTTCGTCCCGGAGGTGGCCGACACCTTCTACAAGGCCTTCCACTCCGCCGACCCGCTCGCCGGGCGATTGGTGAGCCAGTTCTACGACCCGCTGGTGCGGCTGCGCGATCGTTCCCCGGGGTACGCGGTGTCGCTGGTCAAGGCCGGGGCCCGGCTGCGCGGGGTGCGGGCGGGCGCGGTGCGCGCCCCCTTCGTCGACCTGACCTCGAAGGAGGAGGCCGAGCTGTCGGCTTTGATCGAGACCGGCCTGTCCCTGGTCGAGAAGGGCTGAGCGAGTGCGTGTCACCGAGGTGGCGGCCCGCGCGTTCCGTCTGCCGCTACGGCGGGCCTGGGACGGCGGTGTGGACCGCAACGACATCGTGGTGGTGCGGGTCGCCACCGACGCCGGGGTGGTGGGCACCGGGTTCTCCTGGACTCCGCTGATCGGGGCGGGGGCGGTGGAGTCTTTGGTCAACGCCGACCTGGCGCCGGTGGTGGTGGGCGGGTCCGCCCACCCGTGCCGGTGGGAGGAGTTGCGGTGGCACCTGCGCGAGGCGGGCACCACCGGGTTGACCCTGATGGCCCTGGCCGGGGTGGACATCGCCCTGTGGGATGTCCAGGCCAAGGCGGCCGGGGTGTCGCTGGTGGACCTGCTCGGTCGGCGTCGCGACCGGGTCGCCGCCTACGGCAGCGGGGTCAATCTCGACTACGACTCCACCGACCTGCTCGAACAGGTGCGTTCCTGGGTCGGGTCCGGGCATCGGGCAGCCAAGATCAAGGTGGGATCGGCCGAGGTGACGCGCGACGTCGAACGGGTCGGCGCGGTGCGCGGTGTGTTGGGCCCGGATCGGACGCTGATGGTGGACGCCAACCAGCGTTGGGACGTGCCCACCGCCGTGCGGGCCCTGGACCGGTTGGCCGAACACGATCCGCTCTTCGTGGAGGAGCCGTTGCCGGCCCAGGACCTGGCCGCGCACGAACGCCTGCGGGCTCGCACCGCGGTGCCCTTCGCCCTGGGGGAGAACCTGCGCGGCGTCGAGGAGTTCGAGCGGTTCGTCGAGGCGGGGGTGTGCGACGTGGCCCAACCCAACGTGGTGCGGGT
>NZ_DYZD01000310.1 GCF_020741345.1 Nocardiopsis listeri | reverse complement strand
GAACTCGTCCTGGCGCTCACGGGAGACGCCGGTGAGCTCGGCGACGTTCTCCGCGGTCTGGCCCATCTCGATGTAGGCGTCGGGCAGGGCACCGGACTCGCGCGGGTCGGTCCAGGAGCCCTGGCCGCCCTCCTTGCGCTTCTCGGTGCGGGCCTTGGCGTCCGCGAAGAGCGGGTTCTCGTTCTGCGGGTTGTCGCTGCTGCCGTTGACGAAGCGGCTGACGGTCTCCACACCGGCGGAGATGAAGACGTCGCCCTCACCGGCCTTGATGGCGTGGTAGGCCATCCGGGTGGTCTGCAGCGAGGAGGAGCAGTAACGGGTGATGGTGGTGCCCGGAACGGTGTCCAGTCCCAGCTGCACGGCCACGACGCGGGCCATGTTGAATCCCTGGTCGCCACCGGGCAGACCACAGCCGAGCATGAGGTCGTCGATGCTCTTGGGGTCGAGCTCGGGGACCTTGGCGAGGGCTGCGCCGATGATCTGGGTGGTGAGGTCGTCCGGGCGCATGTCCTTCAGGGAGCCCTTGAAGGCCCGGCCGATCGGGGAGCGCGCGGTGGCGACGATGACTGCTTCGGGCATGTTCCTCGTCCTTGTCGTGGGCACTTTGTTACTGACCAGTTAACCCGTCGGGCGTTCTGGTGCGCCATCCGGGGTCCTCGTTCGTGTGTCCTTCGGGTCGGGCTCCCGGCCGCGTTCCCGGGCGGTGTCCCGAGGGCGGAACGGGCCGCGGATGAGGGCGGCCCAGCCGGACCGGGAACCGCTCGGTTCGGGGCTGTCCGCCCGTGTGACCTCGGTTCCCGGTGTCTCGGAGGCGACCACGGCCGCGCGTTCGACCGGCAGGACGCCTTGGGTGCGTTCGCCCTCGTCGAGTTCGGGCAGCAGGCCCAAGGCGGCGCACGCGGAGGGAAGAACGGCGAACGCGGCCTGGGCGTACCCGCGAGCCGACGGATGAAAACGGTCCGGTCCGAACATGGAAACAGGATCCGTCCGGAAATCGTCGCTGAGGATGTCGCTCAGCGAGACGGTGCGACCGCCGACCTCGGTGACCGCGATCGTCTGGGCGGCCGCCAGTTGGCGTGAGGCCCGCCGGGCGACCGACCGCAGCGGCCATCCGATGGGGCGCACCGTACCCAGGTCCGGACAGGTCGCCACCACCACCGGAGTGCCCAGTCCCACCAGATCCCTGGTGACGTCGCGCAGCGCCGCCACGGCGTCGTTGGGCCGTACCCGGCGGATCACGTCGTTGGCGCCGATGAAGACCACCGCGACGTCGAAGTGCCGGTCGGGCATGCGAGCCCCGGCCCGTTCGAGTTGGCGGTCGAGGTCGGCGGAGGTGGCGCCGGGCTTGGCCGTGCAGCGCAGCCCCACCGGGCGATCGGAGGCCGCGGCGATCCCCGCGGCCAGCATCGCACCGGGCGTCTCGTGAGCCTCCCGCACGGCGAACCCGGCCGCGGTGGAGTCGCCGATCATCAACAGCCGAAGCGGCGGTCCGTCCCCTTCGCCGTAGACCCCGTCGGTGCGGGGCCGCTTCCACTCGGTCACGCCGATGGCGTTCTTGGCCAGCTTGGCCTGGAGGTAGAGCAGGGCCAGCGTGCCCCCGCCCACGAGCGTGAGTCCACCTCCGCCGAAGGCGGTGGCGGCGGCGATGCGACGGGCTCGCGCGGCTCGCAGCATGCGGAAGTCACCCCCGGTGAGTAGGACCCGCCCCAGGTACCGGCGAGCCGGTCATCAACCGACGTTACCGGCGAGGAACCCGGTGGTCACGTACCTTGGCGGCACACAATCCGAGCCTTCGGGCCACCTGTTCGATACGTTCGCGGGGCTCGGGCCGACCGGTCCGCTTCGGTACTCCGTGCCAGGTGAAGCGGAACGAACCCCCGAGAACACGCCCTAGAGTTCAGGGTGGGGGAGACCGGATCGGTCCCCACCCGCCTCGGGCGTCACCGGGGACGCGAGACAGGCGAGCCGAAGACCCGGTCGCCACTATGTGAAGGAGCGAAGTTGCGGGTACACGACTCACTCATCGACCTGGTCGGGGACACCCCGTTGGTTCGTCTGCGGAAGGTCACCGAGGGGCTGGCCCCGACGATCCTGGCGAAGGTGGAGTACTTCAACCCGGGCGGATCGGTCAAGGACCGCATCGCGCTGCGCATGGTCGAGGCGGCGGAGAAGAGCGGTGAGCTCAAGCCGGGCGGCACGATCGTTGAGCCCACCTCGGGCAACACCGGCATCGGGCTGGCGATGGTCGCCCAGGAGAAGGGCTACCGCTGCGTCTTCGTCTGCCCGGACAAGGTCGGTCCGGACAAGCTGTCGGTGCTGCGGGCCTACGGCGCCGAGGTCGTGGTCTGCCCGACCACGGTCGCGCCGGAGCACCCCGAGTCCTACTACTCGGTCTCGGACCGGCTGGCCCAGGAGCTCCCGAACGCCTGGAAGCCCAACCAGTACGAGAACCAGAACAACCCCGACTCGCACTACCACTCCACGGGCCCGGAGATCTGGGACCAGACCGAGGGCCGCATCACGCACTTCGTGGCCGGCATCGGCACCGGTGGCACCATCAGCGGCACCGGCCGCTACCTCAAGGAGGCCTCCGAGGGACGCGTGCAGGTCGTGGGCGCCGACCCCGAGGGTTCGGTCTACTCGGGCGGAACCGGCCGCCCCTACCTGGTCGAGGGCGTGGGCGAGGACATCTGGCCCGGCACCTACGACACGGCGATCTGCGATGACATCGTCGCGGTCAGCGACAAGGACTCGTTCCTGATGACCCGTCGCCTTGCCAAGGAGGAGGGCCTGCTGGTGGGCGGCTCCTGCGGCCTGGCGGTGGAGGCGGCGCTGCGCGTGGCCGAGACGGCCGGTCCGGACGACGTCATCGTCGTGCTGCTGCCGGACGGTGGCCGCGGCTACCTCGGCAAGATCTTCAATGACGAGTGGATGTCCGACTACGGCTTCCTGTCGGCCGACACCGAGGAGGCCACCGCGGGCAAGGTGCTGTCCGACAAGGAGGGCGAGATGCCCGACTTCGTGCACAGCCACCCGGACGAGACCGTCGGTACCGCCGTGGCGATCATGCGCGAGTACGGCGTCTCCCAGCTGCCCGTGATGAAGGAGGAGCCGCCGGTCATGGCGGCCGAGGTCGTGGGGTCCATCGCCGAACGCGACCTGCTGGACGCCCTCTTCGACGGCCGCGCCGACCTGGACGACCTGGTGGAGACCCACATGGCCAAGCCGCTGTCCACGGTGGGCACCGGTACCCCGGTGAGCGACTGTGTGCGTCTGCTGCGCAGGTCGGGCGCCCTGGTGGTGCTGCGCGACGGCAAGCCGGTGGGGATTCTCACCCGCCAGGACCTGTTGGCGCACCTTTCGGGCTGACCGCGGTCGCCTTCGTGTACCGGGTCTCGAACCTTGTTCGGGGCCCGGTTCTCACGTACCGGACGGGGTGCCGCATACTCGGACACTGCTAATGTTCGACGCGTTGGTTTTTACTGGCCGGTAATAAGTAGGTGCACCCGTGTCCCGGCTCCTCAACTGGATCATCCGCTCCGTCTGGTCGTACGCACGCACCCACGGTGAGATCCGTGCGGAGTCCAAGGCCGCCCGCAAGTTCGCCCGCTTCGGCAGTGGTTCGGCCATCGCCTTTCCCATCGCCACGCTGTACGGCGAACCCTGGATCGAGATCGGGGTGCACACCGTCCTGGGCGGGGACATCACCCTGGCCGCGGGGATGGGCCCCGACTACGACCTCGGCGAAGGTACCGTCGTGCGCATCGGATCCGGGTGCGCGATCGGCCGCGGCTCGCACGTGGTCGCCCACAGGTCCGTCGACATCGGCGACCACGTCTACACCGGGCCCTACGTCTACATCACCGACCAGAACCACTCCTACGCCAACACCGACATCCCCGTCGGCCTGCAGTGGCCGGTGGACGATCCGGTGAGCATCGGCGCCGGGAGCTGGCTGGGCGCCAACTCCGTGATCCTGCCCGGCGA
>NZ_DYZD01000309.1 GCF_020741345.1 Nocardiopsis listeri | reverse complement strand
CCGATCTCCCCGAGGCGGCCAAGGCCGCCGACACCATCGCGGGCAAGTCGCCGACCTCGGTCAAGACCACTCTGGCCGCGCTGCGCCGTGCCCGGGCCCTGGGTTCGCTGGAGGAGGTCCTGGAGCAGGAGTACCGGGTCTCCTGCGCCACGCTGACCTGGCCGGACCTGGTGGAGGGCATCCGGGCGCAGGTGATCGACAAGGACCGTTCGCCGAAGTGGTCTCCGGCCACCCTGGCGGAGGTCGACGCGGCCGTCGTCGAGGCGGCGTTCGAGCCCGCGCCGGACGGCCCGCTCGGTCTGGTCGGGCCTTCCGCCACCGGCCACGCCCTCGGTGGACCGGGAGGTAACGCATGAGCACCGTCGCCTTCGTGGGACTGGGCAACATGGGCGGTCCCATGGCCGCCAACCTGGTGGCCGCCGGGCACGAGGTCGTCGGGTTCGATCTGGTTCCCGACGCCCTGGCCCGCGCCGAGCGGAGCGGGGTCCGGGTCGCCCCATCGGCCGCCGAGGCGGTGTCCGGGGCCGACGTGGTCATCACGATGCTGCCCGGCGGACGCCACCTGCTCGACGCCTACCGAGGCGCCGAAGGGGCCGACGGTGGGCTGCTGGCCGCCGCCCGCCCCGGCACGCTCTTCGTGGACTGCTCCACGGTGGACGTCGCCGACGCCCGCGCGGCCAACGCGGCCGCCGTCGAGGCGGGCCACCGCGCCGTGGACGCCCCCGTCTCAGGGGGTGTGGCCGGGGCCGAGGCCGGAACGCTCACGTTCATGGTGGGAGCCGAGGCGGACGACCTGCCCGCCGCCGAACCGCTGCTGTCGGCGATGGCCGGCAGGGTCGTGCACTGCGGCGGCCCCGGTGGCGGTCAGGCCGCGAAGATCTGCAACAACATGGTCCTGGGCGCGTCCATGCTCGCGGTGAGCGAGGCGTTCGTGCTGGGGGAAAGGCTGGGTCTGACCCACCAGGCGTTGTACGACGTCATGTCCACCGCGTCCGGACAGTGCTGGTCGCTCACCACCTACTGCCCGGTTCCGGGTCCGGTTCCCACCAGCCCGGCCAACAACGACTACAAGCCGGGGTTCGCGGTCGCGCTCATGGACAAGGACCTGGGGTTGGCCATGAGCGCGCTGGAACAGACCGGGGTGGACGCGCGGATCGGTGGTCGGGCGGCCGAGGTCTACCGTGCCTTCGCGGAAGCCCTGGACGGTGAGCCGAGGGACTTCTCCGCCATCGTGGAGACCGTGCGGGAACGGTCACGGCCGGAGACGTAGACGAAAGGCGCCCCACCGCCCGCGAGCGGGTGATGGGGCGCCCTCATTTCCGTTCTGTCCCTGGTCAGAACGGAGTCAGGGTGATCTCCAGGCCGGTGGCCCCGTGGTCTTGGACGTAGGAGGCGAAGTCCTCCACGTCGTCGAAGGCGAACCCGTACGCCTTGCCGTCCTCGGTGTGCTCGTGGAAGACGGCGGCGTAGTGGTTGGCGATCTCGTTCAGGTAGAACCGGGCCGGGTCGTTCGTGGGCTGCTCGGCGGAGTCCAGCAGGGTGGACCGGTTGAGCGCGGCGCCGACGATGGCGGCGACCGGTCCGGTGATCCCGTCGTTGGGGGCGGCCAGGGCGCCGTCGCAGAACAGCACGTCCCGGGTGCTGGGCCTGGCGATGGGCGAGACACCGCCGTCGAACAGCAGCTCGTCGCCCTCCACCCGCCCGGTGAAGGTGCCGGCGTTGGTGGTCACGCTCAGGTCCGTGCTCGCGTAGTGCGACCACACCTGGTCGATGTAGGGGTCGAAGTAGTCGGTCGGGAAGCGACCGCTGTCCATGCCGTGCCCCGGGGCGATGATGCGGTCCTCGAAGACCAACGGAGAGAAGTCCGGGTCGGCGGCGAGGGTCTCGAAGATCGCGTCGCGACCGCCGGGCAGCAGGAACCCGGTGCTCTGGTCGTCGTCACCGGTCAGACGGATGCCGATCGGCACGCTGAACTGGTCCACCATCGAGGTGTTGCAGAACATCCCGTCCTCGTTGTGGGTGAACTCCACGGTGTCGTGCAGGACGTCGAAGGAGTCGTCCTCCTCGACCCAGCCGGCGGGCAGCTGGAGGGCGGGGTTGCCGTCGCCGTCCTCCACGATGCGGATGCCGAGTTTGCCGCCCAGGGCCAGGTAGATCCGACCGGACATGTACGGGAGCGTCATGTCGGCGGGGAGGGAGCCCAGGGGGATCGAGTAGTCCGTGTAGCCGTCGTCGGTGTTGTCGTCGACGCTGACGGGGTGGGGTGTTCCGGAGGAGTCGACCCAGCAGTGTTGGTCGGTCGTCAGGTCGGTGCCGACGATGTACAGGAGGACCTCGTCGTCTCCGTAACGACCGCTGTTGTTGGTCACGCTGACCGGGAGCGCTCCCACATTGGTGGTGTTGTTGATCGGTCTGGCCGCCTGGGGCTGCCCGGCGCAGCCGACGGTGCCCAGTAGGGGGGTGGCGGCGGCGATCGACGCTCCGCCCAGGAAGAGCCTGCGATTGATCATGAGTCGTGCTTCTCCTCAGTAGCGGGTTGAAGAGGTGGACCCATGGAGCCAGGGGAGGCGAGTGCGCGTCAATGGGTGGAGCGCAGGCGTTCGGGTGGTGTTCGCGTTACCAATGGTGACGAAGGTGGGGGGTGACGCAGATCACATGGGTCGGCCCGTCGTGAACTCCAACAGGGAGACGCCTTGTGAGACATGGTTCCCCGCGAGACCGAGTCCCGCCTGCTCGGCGAGGCGCGTCAGCGCCGAGGTGTCCCGTTCCCTGCCGTTGAAGTAGGCGAGCATGCGAAGGTCGAGTTCGCTCACCTCGTCCCCGCCGGTGTATTCGGCGACCAGGACCCGACCGTCCGCCCCGGCCACCTCCGCGCACCGGCGCAGGATCCGCACGGCCGACGCGTCGTCCCAGTCGTGCAGGATCCAGCACAGCAGGTAGGCGTCCCCTCCCTCTGGCAGGGGATCGAAGAAGCTGCCGTCGACCGCGTCCGCCCGTCCGCCCAGACCGGCCGAACGGAGGTTCGCGCGGGCGGCCTCGGCGGGGCCGGCCAGGTCCAGCACGGTCCCGCGGGGGCGGGGGAAACGCTCCAACAGGGTGCGCAGCAAGGTGCCGTCCCCACCACCGACGTCCACCAGGTGTTCCAGGGCGTCCCATTCGAACATCCCGGCGAGGGTGCGGGCCTTCTCCACCATGCGGGTGCCCATCAGCTCGTCGAAGGAACGCGACCGAGCCGGATCGGCGGACAGGTCGGACCAAAAGTCCGACCCCTGGAAGTGCAGTGAGTAGGCGCTTCTGCCCGTGCGCAGCGCTTCGGCCAGCTCGGTCAGACACTCGTCGGCCCGTCCGTGCGCGCCGTCTCCGGCGAACCAGCCGAGCCGCGAGTACGGGTGATCCGCGCGCAGGGTCGCGCCCACCTCGGTCAGGGCGAAGCGGTCACCGTCCCGGTCGAACAGCCCCTGCCGCGCCAGGTACCGCAGCACCCGGGCCAGCCCGTCCGGGTCGGCGCCCACCTCCTCGCCGAGCTCCTCCGCCGTGCGAGGTCCCTCGGCCAGGTGGTCGGCGATCCGCAGGGTGGCCACGGCCCGGATGGCCATCGGAGTCACCGGACTCGCCAGGGCCCAGAGCCGCCCGGCCGCCTCCCGCGCCGCATCGGTTCCCCTGTGTTCTTCGCTCATCGAAAACTCCTTCGTGATGCCCCCGGAACTCTCCGGGGAGGCTATCCGGCCGCCCCGGCCCGTGGTGGCCGTCCGGTGGACGGCGACCGCTTCCGGTCAATTCTCCTGATCCCCCGACCGAGAACCCACGGAACAGGATGCCGACGTGGTGAAAGGCGTCACGCAGGGTCGCACGGGGGCGGGAGCGCGGTGGGGCGCGGGCGTAGCTTCGGGGGGATGAACCCACCCGGCAGGGCGACCGAGGCCGCCCCGAGCCCACCCGTTCGCGAGATCGTGATCTTCACGACCCTGGCCCTCGCCCTGGCCCGGGTGGTGCACGTGCCGGTCCTGCTGATGGGGGAGGGACCGGGCGGTACCGCTTACCGGATCACGTC
>NZ_DYZD01000308.1 GCF_020741345.1 Nocardiopsis listeri | reverse complement strand
CGATCTGACCTCGACACCGTTGCTGAAGACCAGCTCGGCGTAGAAGATGCCATCGCTCAGCCCCGTGATCCGTACCGTTTCCAGGCCGGTCTCCAGAGCGTCGAGCACGTCCCGGAACAGGTCGTGCGTGAGGGGTCGGGCGGGCGCGACCCCCTGTTGGGCCAAGGCGATGGCGGTGGCCTCCACCCCACCGATCCAGATCGGCAGGTAGCGGTCACCCTCGGATTCCTTGAGCAGGACAATCGGTTGGTTCGAGGGCATCTCAACCCGGACGCCGACGACCTCCATGTGCTTCACAGCGGCTCCGTCCCACGAGTCGTCATGCCGGCTGGGCGCTCGTCCCTGCTCCCCCGTTGGATCAGGACCCGAGGGCGAAATCGGCACCCTTCGTTACAAAGCTCTCCGGAGGTGGGGGGCCGCAAACCTCTTCGACCCTCCCACCACCGTCGACCGTGGTCACCGATCCGTCATCGGCGGGGTTTGGTCAGCAGTATCATCCGGAACTTGCCGATCTGGATCTCGTCCCCACCGCCCAGCTCGGCCTCGTCCACCGGTTCCCGGTTGACGTAGGTGCCGTTGAGACTACCGACGTCACGAACCCCGAACCCGTTGCCCCTGCGGAAGAACTCCACGTGGCGTCGGGAGACGGTGACGTCGTCCAAGAAGATGTCACTGTTGGGGTGGCGCCCGGCGGTGGTCACGTCGCTGTCCAAAAGGAAACGACTTCCGGCGTTGGGCCCACGCCGGACCACGAGTAGTGCGGTGCCCGGGGGCAACGCGTCGGCGCTGGCGGGGTCGTCGCCGCCGAGATCCTCACCCGCTTCCTCGTCCTCCAGGGCCTGTATCCCGGAGATGGAGATGGTGGAGGTGACGTCTCCCCCACCGGGCTCCCCGCCCGTGTTGGACGGCGGGCTCTGCTGGTCGGCCCCGCGGAGGGGGGTTCCACAGTGGGAGCAGAAACGGGCATCATCCGCAACGGCGTGACCGCACTGCGTGCAGTAAACGCTCGACATAGGTCGGCTCGGCCTCCTACCGCACGGGGCGGTGCTTGATTCGGCTGATCGGTGGCTCCGGTCGCCGGTCGGACACTGTGCCCGCTCAACGTCCGGAGCTCGGTGGGACGTTCCGCTTTCGCGGCAACGGATCGTCCCACACGGTCGGTCGCTAGGTCTCATCCCCCATGTTCTGCCCCTTGTCACCCCGACGGGCGTCCGCCGTTGCCGGAACCCCCTGCGGTCGGTGGTGACGAGATGCTTCAGGGAACACTCGACTTTAAACCATATCCCTGTCCAGACAGGGTTTCGCTCCCCCGTGGCACGGGCGCGCGACGGGCTCGGCGGAGTCGGCACCCGGGGCACCGCCACACCGGACCTCGGAAGAGATCAACGCCTGTTCTGGAGCAGATGCCCGTCCGAGGGGTTTGGTTCTGTTGAACGCGGAGTGGATTTTCTTCGGCCTCCCGCCCGTGGGCCGACCTGGGGTTCCGCTCGATTCGTCCGCTCGACCGCCCTGTCGGGCGGTTCCGCCCTCCCCGCGGGCGGACCGAAGCCCGTGGGCGCGGACGGCCGTCGCCGCCCACGCCCACGACCTGCCGGTTCAGCCCTCCGCACGCTCCACGACGGAGGCCCATTCGTCCAACAGGGCCTGAGCCTTGTCCGAATCAGGACCTTCGGCCCAAAGATGGGTGACCGCTTCGGCGGTGTCCGGGAGTACCAAGGCCCAGCTTCCGTCCGACTCGATCACGCGGACGCCGTCGGTGGTGTCCAGTTCCCGGTCCTTGGCGGCCTCCACGACCGCGCGCATGACGCTGCCCTTGACCGCCCATGGGGTGGGCACCGAACGGCGCAACAGGTGCGCCTGAGGGATCGCCCGGTCGATCTCCACGATCGGGCGACGGGTCCGCGCCACCAGCCCCAGCAACCGCACGAACGCGGCGATGCCGTCACTGGTGGAGCTGAACTCGGGGAGGACGAATCCGCCCCGGCCGTCGCCGGCGAAGATGATGGCGTCGCCTTCGGCGCGGACCGCCTTGGTGAGCTCGTGGGTGGCGGTGGCCGTCCAGTGCACCTCGACTCCGTGGGCGCCGGCCACCCGCTCGGCCACCCTGGTGGTGGTCACCGGCAGCGCCACCTTGCCCGCACCGCGTTCGGCGGCCACCAGGTCCAGCACCACCAGCAGCGCGCGGTCGTCGTCGATCAGCTCGCCGTTCTCGTCCACGATGGACAGACGTTCGGCGACCGGGTCGAAACGCACACCGAAGTCCGCGCCCGAACCCGACACCAACTCGCCCAGACGTTCCAGGTCGCGCATCTTCTTGGCGACCGTGTCGGTGGGCGAGGCCTCGTCCAGCCGGTTGTTGACGGTGAGCACGTCGACGCCGATCCGGCCCAGCAGCGAGGGCAGGATGAGCGAACCCGTACCGCCCGCGCAGTCCACGACCACCTTCAGCTCGGCCTCGGCCACCCCGGAGGTGTCCACGGACCGTAGGAGGTCGTGAGAGTAGTTCTCGATGTTGCGGGCGGCGAAGGTCAGCTCACCGATCTCCCCGGGGAACGCGCGCCGGTACTCGGCGCGGGAGAAGACCCGGTCGAGTTTGCGCTGGGCGCCCGGCGACAGGTCGGCCCCCTCGCCGTCCAGGAAGATGATGTCGACCGACTCCGGGTCCCCCGGGCTGGTGCGCACGACGATGCCGCCGCTGACGCCGCTCTGGGAGGTGTGGAAGCGCGCCACCGGCAGTGGCACCACCTCCAGGTCTCGCACCTCGATGGCGGTCGCGGTGAGCGCGCTGATGATGGCCCTCTTGAGCGTACGCGCGGCGCGCGAGACGTCTCGGGAGGTCGTGACCATCGCACCCTTCTTCAGGGTGGTGGCGTAGGCGTTGGCCAACCGGACCGCGAGTTCGGGCGTGATCTCGACGTTGATCAGGCCGGACACGCCGCGGGGACCGAACAGGGAGCGTTGGCCCCGTGACTCCCAGACGACGTTGGTGCTGACCACCGCCCCGGCCTCGATGGTCTTGAACGGGTAGACCTTGACGTCGTTGTGCAGGTAGGCCTCGGACTCGATGACGCAGTCCTCACCGATGACCGCGCCCTCCTCGATCCGCACGGCCGCCATGACGTCGGTGTTCTTGCCGATCACGGTGCCGCGCAGGTTGGCGCCGCGGCCGATGAACACGTTGTCGTGGAGAACGGTGCGGTGGGCGAAGGCCTCCGCGCGCACCACGGCGTTGCTGCCGACCACGGTGTACTCGCGCAGTTCCGCGCCGGCCTCGACCTTGGCGTAGTCGCCGATGTAGAGCGGTCCCTTGAGAACGGCCTCGGAGCTGACCTCGGAGCCCTCTCCGACCCACACGCCCGGGGAGACCTCGAAGCCGTCGATGTCGACGTCCACCTTGCCCGAGAGCACGTCGGCCTGGGCGCTCAGGTAGCTCTCGTGGGTGCCCACGTCCTCCCAGTAACCGTCGGCGACATACCCGTAAAGGGGTTCGCCCTCGGCCAGGAGTTCGGGAAAGACGTCACCGGACCAGTCGACCACCTCGCCGGCGGCGACCCTTTCCAGGACCTCCGGTTCCATGATGTAGATGCCGGTGTTGACGGTGTCGGAGAAGACCTGTCCCCAGGTGGGTTTTTCCAGGAACCGCTGGATGCGGCCCTGATCGTCGACGATGATGATGCCGAACTCCAGCGGGTTGGGGACCCGCTTCAGAGCGATGGTGACCTTGGCGCCGCGTTCACGGTGGAAGCGGAGCATGTCGGTGAGGTCGATGTCGGTGAGCGCGTCACCGGAGATGACGATGAACGGTTCGCCGCGTAGATGTTCCTCGGCGTTCTTGACGCTGCCGGCGGTCCCGAGGGGGACCTCCTCGGCGACGTAGTGGAGCTTCATCCCGAGCTCCTCGCCGTCACCGAAGTAGTTGCGGATGAGCGTGGCCAGGAACTGGACGGTGACGACCGTCTCGGTGAATCCGTGCTTGCGCAGCAGGCGCAGGACGTGCTCCATGATGGGCTTGTTGACCACCGGCAGGAGCGGTTTGGGCTGGTTGGCCGTCATGGGGCGCAAGCGGGTACCTTCGCCGCCCGCCATCACGACGGCCTTCATGGGAGGCGTGGTGGGCTTGGGTTCTTCGTTGGGTGCGGTCATCCCCGATCCCCCCGAACGGCCGGGCCGTGGGGGGCGATGGGGGATGCGTGTTCTTCGGAGCGCGCGCCGGCGCGCGCGGTGGGACATGTTCTCATGACGGAGACGACACTCCCTTTCGATCCGACAGGACTCAGGTGAGCCGGCCCGCCGGTGTCACGGATCAGGACCCGTTACCGTCCCGGTCCTGACGGCCCGGTCTCTCCGGGCCCTCGGGCGCCGCGCCGGACTTGCCGTCGACGGTCGCCGGTGCGGTCGAATCGTCCCGTTCCGTGAACCTGCCGTGTCCTTCGTCGCTGTCCGGGTCTCCCGTTTTCACACCCTCGTGATCAGCGCGTTCGGCACGGCGGGACTGTCCGATCAGGCGTAGTCCCTGCACGGCGTAGAGCAACCCGGCCCACCAGTAAAGAGCCGTTCCCCACAGTGCGAACGCCCAACCTACAATTTTGGCCACATCTCCCACGAGAGACGCGTACTCGGCCACGAACAACAACGGGAACGAGTAGAGCAGGCACAAGGTGGCGGCCTTGCCCGCGAAGTTCACCGGGAGCGGGCCGTAGCCGAAGTGGCGCAGCAGCGGCAGGGCACCGATGATGAGGACGTCGCGCAGGACGAGGATGGCCATCAGCCACCACGGCACGATCCCGCGGATGACCAGACCCAGCAGGGCCGCGAAGATGTAGAGCCGGTCGGCGGCCGGGTCGAGGAACTGCCCCAGTTTGGAGGCCTGGTTCCAGGCTCGGGCGATCTTGCCGTCCAGCCAGTCGCTGATCCCGGCGAAGGCGAGCACGAGCAGCGCCCACCAGTCGGCCTCGGGGCCCAGGATGAGCCACAGGAACAGCGGAACGCCCAACAACCGGAGCATGCTCAACAGGTTGGGAACCGTCCAGATGCGGTCGGTGACCACCGGGCCGGCCACACTGCCCCCCGCCTCGTGTCTGCCTTCTTGCGCGGATCGCCCCATGGCGACCACGATAACCGGCGGGATCTTCGTCTCCCGCCGCAGCGCGTTCCGTCGATGTCCCGTGACCCGGCGAAACGGCCGCACACTGATCGTAGCCTGTACGGACTCATCTTCCGGTTCGGGCGCTTCAACCGACGAACGGGTCACCGGGCGCGGTCGCGGGTCCCTTTGCCCCCGCCCGCTCAGGACTTGCGGTTCTCCCCGGTCTCCTCCTCGATCGGGTTCACCGGCCCGGTGTCCTTCATCGTCTCGGAAAGACCGGGTTTGGTGTGTTCCCGGCGCTGCCGGGCCCGATCGGATTCCTTGCGCGCGTCCGTGCCGGACTCGTCCATGGGCACCGACCGCAGGACGTCGTCGGGTCGGTCGTAGTCCACCGGAGGCATCGCCCTCAGCGCCCTCATGATCTCGTCGTCGGCGCCCAAAGAGGCGGCCCGGTCCAGGATCCGTTCCTTGTCCGCGGGAAAGGGCACCTGGCCCAGAATCGTCTTCAGACCCTCGACACCGTGTTCGGTCCCCATCATGGCCCCCTGTTGCTTGTTCGATGAATGACACCGTCGGCCTCGTAGGCACGACTCCCCTGGTCAAAGGGGTGCGCGGCCCGTGAAATCGCACTACCCGCCCGTCACCGGGCACAATCTCCCGCCGAGGGGATCAGCCCAGGGCCAGGATGCGCTCGGCCTCCCGCAGCCCCGACAGCAACGCGCCGTGCACCGTGGCGCTGTGCTCCACGACGGTGGCCTCCCCCGCGAAGAAGACGCGTTCCCCGATCGGGTCGCTCAACGCGAAACGGTCCTGGTCACCGGAACCGACCGCGGTGAAGGAGAACCCTCCTCGCGCGAACGGGTCGTCCATCCAGTGCGTCAGGTAGTGGTCGATCGGGTCCGGTGCCTTCTTGAACATGGCGCGCAGCGACTCCATGGCGTGCTCGACCACCTCGGCGTCGTCCTTGCCGGCCAGGAAGCGCGCCGCGTTGCCGCCGTTGCGACAGACCAGGACCGGAACCCCGAACACGTTCTGTCCCGAGTACCAGTGGAACCAGGTGCCCTCCTCGGTCCCCAGGTGCACGATCACCTCGGCGTCGCCCCAAAAGACCTCGTCGAAGCGCAGGAACAGCTTCTCCAGGCGACCGTTGCCCAGTCGCTTCAACGACTCGCGCTTGTCCTCGGGCAGCGGCGGATCGAAGTCGACCTGGCCGGCCTGCAGGACCCCCAGCGGCAGGGTCACCAGGACGCGGTCGGCGGTGAGGGTCTCCTCTCCGCCCGGGGTGTCCACCCGGACCCGGACCCCGTCCTCGTCGTGGTCCACCGACAGCACGACGTGCTCGAAGCGCACGTCCAGTCCTCGGGCCAGATGGTCGGTGAGTCGACCCATCCCGTCGGGGAAGACGACGTCGTCACCGCTGAATTCGTGGCCGGCGGAGACCGCCGTGAAGGCGATCTCCTCGGCGTCGGCGCCGTGATCGCCCTCGGCCATGCGGTGCACGATCTCCGCGGCGTCTCGGGCTCGGGCACGGACCAGGTTGACGTCGTAGAGGGCATGCTCGATGCCCTGCTCCATGGACTCCTCCTCGCCGGCAGCGACCGTGGCCCAGTACATGTGCTCGTGAAGGAGGTTGACGTCCTCCATGTTGCGGCGGTGCCGGTCGAAGAGGAGACGCCGCCCCTTGGGGTCGTAGGCGGTCTCGGTGGCCCGGTTGAAGGTCGCCGTACGCACGCCGGCCTCGCGGACCAGGCGGGAGAGCGGGTTGTCCTCCTCACCGCGCATCCAGGAGGCGCCGACGTCCAGGGCCGCTCCGCCCCAGGTGTACACGGAGTGGATCCGTCCGCCGGTGCGGTCACGGGCCTCCAGTACGGTGACCCTCTCCCCCTGTTCGGCGAGTCGGTCGGCGGCCGCCAGCCCGGACATGCCCGCCCCGAGGACGATGGTGTGGCCGCGGCCGGCTTCGGCGTCACGGCCACGCGGCTCGGGTTCGGCGTCGCGCTCGGCGGTCTCCTCGCCGGTGACCTCTTCCCGGGCGCTCTCCCCGTTCACGTCCTCGCTCATCGTGTTCCCCCTGCTCCTGTCGGCGGCCGACAAGTGCGAGCCTAAGCTCACGTGCGGCTCCGACCTGGGAGGACACCCCGGGAGAACCCGGGCGGGCGATCGTCGAAGGGGTGACGGTGGCCGGCGCTCTCCACCGGCCACCGCCCGAGAGGCACCCCTCCCCGGGGCGGCGGGCCACGGGGAGGGACTGACCGCGAGGTGTCGTCCGTCCCCGACACCCCTCGTTCAGGAAACCTAGTGCGCAAGGCTTTCGGTTTCCTTTCGTCCTTCCGGCACCGAGCCCCGCACAAAGCGGTGCGCCGGGCGCCCGAAGGCACCCGGCGCACGATGGCGCTTTCCGATCACTTGGAGTCGGAGGGCGGCGTGTCCTCCTCGCCCTCGAACTCGAACCGCTCCTTGCGGAGCTCGCCCTCGACGTGCTCCTCACGGGTGACGTCGCGCTTGCGGACGTGGACCTCCTCCACCGGAACCCTCCTCTTGGAGACCACCGGGCGCTCCTCGTAGAGCGTGAAGACCTGCTCGCCCTCCTCCATGTCGGTGCCCGTCTCATCCTCGTCGGTCACCTCGGCGGGGTCGGTGATCGGCCGACGTTCCACCTCCAGTTCGTCGTGGTGCACCGGGACGGTCTCCTCGAAGCGCTCGGTGTCCACGAGCCGGCGCATCCGCGCCTGCCCGCTCTCTCGGCGTTCGACACCGATGTCCACCTGCTCCTCGTGCCGGATCATCGAGACCTCTTCGGCACCCGGGTCGACCGGGCCGCCCAGACGCTCACCCGAATGGGTACGGCCGACCATGGTGCCGGTGTCGCCCTCTTCCGTCCAGGTGTTGGTCTCCTCGTCCGTGGCCATCGGCCCCGGTCCGCCGGCCTCGCGGTCCTCGGTCGTCATGCCGCCCTCGCCCATGGGGATCGCCTCGTCGGTGTCGCGGCGCCCCTCTCCCATGGTCGGGTCCTGGTCGGTGGTGACCGGCGCGCCCGTGGGGGGCGGCCCGCTCATGCTGTCGGCCTCGCCCCCGCTCTGTCGGGGCACACCGCCGTGCTTGGCGAAGTAGTCGCGGACGATCGCCTCGTCCTCGGGAGCGACGTGGCGGTCGGCCTCCACCTGCGGAGCGTCCTTGACCGTCGCCTTGTCGTAGGGGATCTGAATGTCCTCCGCCATCGGTCGGGCCCCCTGGAGCGGCACCAGGGTCTCCTTCATCCCGAAGAGTCCGGTGTGGACCGAGACCCAGCTGGGCTCCCCGGTGCGGTCGTCCAGGAAGACCTGTTTGATCTTCCCGACGTTGTTGCCTTCGGGGTCGAGTACGTGATGCCCGATGAGGTTCTCCGGTACGAGTTCGCTGGTCACTGCGCAACCCCTTCCTGGTTCGCGGGAGGCGGGGCTGGTTCGCCTTCCGATCGCCCTCGCCCCCTACCCTCACCAGGTGCCGATACGAATACTCTCACCAGGACTTATGCGAGTTCCAACCGAATCCGATCCTGCTATTGGTCCGGCACGGGAATCATTGACCCGCGCCCGGGGCCCCGTTGACCCTCTCGGGACCGGGGCCGGACGCGGGCCGCGGCCGGGTCAGCAGGTGTCGTCCCGGCTCCCGTCCAGTACCACGTCGACCACGCGGGTGTTCACCGCGCAGGGTTGTTCGTTGATGGCGCTGTCGACCACGGTGAGGTTGGACAGGGTCACGTCGGAGGTGTTGTCGAACTCGTCCCGGGCGGCGATCCGGATGTCGCCGGGGCCCTGGACGGTCCCGCCCTCGGCGGCGATGGTCACGTTGTGGCAGTTCTCGATCAGCACGGCGTTGCCGCCGGTGTCGGCGATGTCGACCCGGTCGATGACGGCGCCGCCGCTCTCGGACACGCAGAAGACGCCGCGTCCACCTCCACGGGCACGGACCTCACCGACCCGGATGTTGGTGGGGTAGGCGTCACCGACCCGGCCGTTGCGGTTGGCCATGCGGAAGGCGGCGTACCCGGTCCCGGCTCCGGTGTTCTCGGCGTCGACCAGGCCGATGTCGGCGTTCTCCGTGTCGTTGAGCAACAGCCCCGAGTAGCCGGTGTCGCGTGCGGTCACCGTGCCGACGGTGAACCCGTCGACGCCGTAGGTCTCCACACCGTGGTTGTCGGTACCGGAGACGAACACGTCGTCGATGCCGATGTCACGGGCCGTGCGGCCGGAGTCGTCGTCGCGGCTGTCCATGCGCATGCCCAGTCCGGAGGACAGACGCAGGTCGACCTGGCCGAAGTGCACGTCCTGGGCGCTCTGCACGAAGACACCGAAGTAGGGGTTTCCGGTCAGGGACAGGTGGGGAACGGTGACGTCCTCGACGCGCCGGATGCGCACCGCGGCGTGGTTCGCGGCCACCGGCCCGGTGACGTCGATGGTTCCGCAGACCTCCAGGAGGGTGTGCGAGGGCAGGTCCAGGGAGGTGTCGCCGGGCATGGAACCGGATCCGTGGACCACGACACCCTGCTGTTCGCTGCGTCCGGGGTCGAGGCCCTCGACCCCGGCGCGCATCGCGGTGAGCATGTCCTCGCCCTCGTGGACGACGTCCGCGCCCACACGAACGGTCCAGGTGGAACCGTCCTGGACGACCTCTGCCCGGTAGGTACCGGAACCGCACTCCGCGGCGGCGGCGTCGGCGTTCACTCCGGCGGCCTGCACGACGGGTCCGGGACCGTCGGTGGTGGTCAGGGCTGTGGCCAGGCCGACGCCGAGGGTCAGCGCGGCGACCGCGGATCCGGTGGCCGCGCGTCGCGCGCGGCGGGTCCTGGTGTGTCGGGGATCGTTCATGGTGCCTCTCCTGTACGGGCCCGAACGGAGGGGCCGCTCGGGCCGAGCGGGGGTGGGAGCGCTCCGAGTTCGGGAAGCTAGCACGGAAAACGCTTTCCCGATACCGGTCGGGCAGGGGACACCGAAGAGCCCGCCTCCGGGGTTTTGCGGAGGCGGGCTCGTGGACACGCCTAGCGTGGGCGATCCTCAAAGAGGCCGGGGTGAGGCGACGTTCGCCGGGAGCAGGGTCACCCCTTGACCGCGCCGGCGGCCAGCCCCGAACGCCAGTACCGCTGCAGCGTGAAGAACAGGATGACGAGGGGGACGATCCCCAGGAGCGCGCCGAGCATGACCGCTCCCTTGTCCGGGGAGAAGTAGCTCATCATCCCGTAGAGGCCCAGGGTGACGGGCTTCAGTTCGGGTGAGGAGACCATGAGCAGCGACAGCAGGAAGTTGTTCCACGTCGCGACGAAGATGAAGAGGAAGATCGTCACCATCGCCGGTCCGAGGAGTCGGAGGACGATCGTGAAGAAGATCCGCGCCTCGCTCGCTCCGTCGATGCGCGCCGCCTCGATGATCTCGGTCGGGACCGCGGTCTTGGCGAAGACGATGCCCAGGAACACACCGAAGGGCGAGGCCGCGGACGGGATGATGATCGCCCAGATGGTGTTCGTGAGCCCGAGCGCGTCGAACTCGATGTAGAGCGGAACGGTCAGGAGCGCGATGGGAAGGAGGAGACCTCCCATGATCGCGCCGACGAAGACCTTCTTCCCGGGGAACTCGAACTTCGCGATCCCGTAGCCCGCCATCACGGCCAGGAGGGTGCCGATCGCCCCGGCCGCCCCGGAGTACAGGACCGAATTGGCGACCCAGCGCCAGAACAGGCCCTGGGTCCAGTGCATCAGGCTCTCGTAGTTCTGGGCGAGGTTGAAGTCGGCGAACCAGAGACCGAACGTCGACGCGAGGTCGGCGTTGTTCTTGGTCGAGGCGACGATCAGCCAGTACACGGGGACGAGGAAGTACAGGCAGGCCCCGATGAGGACCATGATGCCCAGCGCGCGGGCGAGCGGTGACGGACCGAGCGACGGAGGGGGGAACCCGGGTCCGGTCCGGCCCCGACGCGAACGGGGTTTCTTGGCGGTGGTGGCGACGGACAAGGTCACTCGCCCTTCTGTCGTTGAGCGAACGCGTAGATCGCGGCGAGTGCGCCGGCGATGACCGCCATCAGCAGCGAGACGGCCGAAGCCGGTCCGCTGCCCGAAGGCGTGACCTGCCCCATGAGGCTGTTGTAGGCCAGCATCATCGGCGTGTAGTCGTTGCCCATCCACTGGTTGACGGTCTGCATGATGACGGGCTCGTTGAACAACTGGACGGTCCCGATGATCGACAACAGGATCGCCAGGAGCGCGGCACCGCGCACCAGCGGGATCTTGATCCGGGTCGCGATCTGGAACCCCGTCGCCCCGTCCATGCTCGCCGCCTCGTACAGCTCCCGCGGGATCGCCTGCAAAGCCGCGAGGAAGATCAGCATGTTGTAGCCGGTGAAGGTCCACGTCGTCATGTTCGCCATCGAAAGGATGATGACGTTGGGCGCCATGAGATTCGTGCCGTCCGGGAGGTACTCCAGGAACGGTGACAGCCGTGGTGTGTACAGGTACGCCCACATCATCGCCGCGATGACCCCGGGAACGGCGTAGGGCAGGAAGAACGCCAGACGGAAGAAGGCGACCCGGCGCACGATGAAGGAGTCCAGGAGAAGGGCCAGGAAGAGACCGCTTCCGATCATGAGCGGGACCTGGATCAACCCGAACAGGGTGACCCTGCCCATGCCCTTCCAGAAGGCACCGTTCGTCGCGGCCGCGACGAGGTTGTCGAGTCCGACGAACTGGTCGACGAGCTCACCGCCACCGTAGAGTCCACCGCCGGAGGCCACCTGGGCGAAGAGCGCCGACCGGATCGAGACGATGATGGGGATGAGGAAGACGACGACGAACAGGACGAGGAAGGGGGCCAGGAACAGGAAACCTGTGAGGCCGTTCCCGCTCATCCGCGCCTTCGAGCGGGGACTCTCGGTCTTCGCCGCAAGAGTGAGTGGCATGGGTTCTCTTTTCCGGGGGCCGACCCGAGAGGAGGGGTGACCGCTCTTCTCGGATCGGCCTGATCGGTGTCGGGGGTGATCCGGTCCGGCTCGTCGGCCGGATCCGCACCGAACGATTCCTAGTTGTCGGCCACCGCGATGCCGAGGTTGTCGAGCGCTTCGACGCTCGTCGTCTGCGCGGTCTCGAAGATCTCCGCGACGGGCACCGATCCTTCGCCGGCCTCCGACGCCGTGGTGTTCATCGCCGAGAGCGCGGCGAACCCGGGCACGTACACGAAGTCGGGGCTGAGTGCGGCGTTCGCGACGTTCATTTCCTCGAAGACGTCCTGTCCACCGAACTGTCGCGTCATCTTCTCAGGGGTCTCGGGGGCCCCGGTGGCTGCGACGACGAGTCCCTGGGTGGCCAGGTCGTCGACCTGGGTGTTGAACCAGTCGTTGAACGCCATGGCCTCCTCGGCGTACTCGCAGTCCTTCATCACCGCGACACCGGAACCTCCGTCGGGACCGGTGGTGGCCGATTCACCGAAGGCGGGGAGCTGCGCGACGCGCCACTGACCCTCGGCCTCGGTTCCGTCGAGGGGGTCCAGGAGGAAGCCGGCCTCCCACGCGGCGCCGATGTGGCCGATGAGGGAACCGTCGGTCAGCGCCTGGGTGAACTCGTCACCCCACCGGTCCTGGACCAGTGCCTCCTCGTCGTCGATCAGCTCCTGCCAGAAGGAGGCCACCACCTCGGTGCCCGCACCGCCGGTGTCGACGAGCCACTCCTCACCGTTGGCGGTGAACCAGTTGTCACCGGCCGCGGCCGCCTGACCGGAGAGCCAGTACTGCGCCTCGTCGGGCGTGAACGCCACGGCGTACCGGTCCTGGGCCGCGGCCTTCGCCGCGATCTCGCTCAGTTCGTCGATGGTGGTCGGCACCTCGACGCCGAGTTGGTCGAAGGCGGCCTCGTTGTAGTAGTAGACGAGGGGACCGGTGTCCTGGGGCAGCCCGACGACCGTGTTCCCGACGTTCATCAGGGAGTAGGCGCCCTCGGAGTAGTTGTCCTTGTACCGGTCGGCCTCCGACCGCACGTCCTGGAGCAGGCCCTTCACGTACAGGTCGGGCACCTCGCCGTAACCCACCTGGGCCAGGCACGGCCCCGTGCCCGCGTTGACGTCGGTCTCCAGTTTCAGGGCCATCTCACTGGCGTCACCGTCGAACTTGGTGGCCTCGACCTGGATCTCGGGGTGGGACTCGTTCCACTTGGCCACGATTTCGCTCACCGGGGTCATGCCTTCACCATCGGGCAGGCGGTGGAGGTAACTGAGGGTGACCGCCTCGCCGTCGGAGCCGGCGCCGGAGCCGCATCCCGTGAGCAGCAGTGCCCCCGAACCGAGTACGGCGCAGGCCGTGGCCATCTTGGACCGGGCGAACCTTCTCATCCCACACTCCTCGTGAAGTCGCTCTGCGTGACCATCGCCCACGCCGTCGCAACGGTGTCTAGTGAAATGAGAGATTACGATCGATATGCCGTGAGATCAATCATCATTAATCAACCCGTTATGGCTTTCACGCACAGAGACGGCGATCACACGGATGGTCACCGAAGCCCCGCATCCCCTGGGGTCGACCAGCCCACGGTGAACTTTCCTGAACGAATCTATGGACAAGCGAGCGAAACCGCTCATACTGTCCCAGTGGTCGGCCCCGAGGTGGGCCGCTCGTCCGCCTCCCCCGGGTCGCACCGCGCGCAGGAGGTCGGGCCTTCCCCTTCCATCGCTAGGAGCCCCATGGCAAGCCACCCGTCATCCGGCGTCGATTCGGCCGTGAACGCCCCGACCCTCACCCACCGTGACGGCAGGTTCTGGCGGGACGGTTCGCCCCACCAGATCCTCGCCGGATCGATGCACTACTTCCGGGTGCACCCCGACCAGTGGCGGGACCGTCTGCTTCGCCTGGTCGACCTGGGGCTCAACACCGTCGACACCTACGTCGCGTGGAACTTCCACCAGCCGCGTCGGGACGAGGCACCGGACTTCACGGGATGGCGGGACCTGCGACGCTTCCTCCAGACCGCCGCGGAGGTCGGCCTCGACGCGATCGTGCGGCCGGGTCCCTACATCTGCGCGGAGTGGACCAACGGGGGGCTCCCGACCTGGCTGACCGCCGGGCACACCTCGCTGCGCACCGGGGACGGCCGCTTCCTCGAACCCGTGGCCACCTGGTTCGACGCCCTCCTGCCCCAGTTCACCGACCTCCAGGCCTGCTTCGGAGGGCCTGTCATCGCCGTGCAGGTCGAGAACGAGTACGGAAGTTTCGGCGACGATCCCGACTACGTGCCGGCCATCCGCGACCTCCTCGTTCGTGGACGCGTCCGGGAACTGCTCTACACGGCCGACGGCCCGACCGACCCCATGCTCGACACGGGGGCGATCGATGGAGCCCTCATGGCGCTGAACTTCGGGTCGCGCGCGGACGAGGCCCGGTCCGTCGGGCGTCGGCGAAGGCCCGGGGAGCCGTTCTTCTGCGCGGAGTTCTGGAACGGTTGGTTCGACCACTGGGGTCACCCCCACCACGTGCGTGACGCCTCCGACGCCGCGGCGACGGTGGCCGACATCGTCGCGGACGGCGGCAGCGTGAGCCTCTACATGGCCCACGGCGGCACCAACTTCGGTACCTGGGCGGGCGCCAACGACGTGGACGGAGAACTCCGACCCACCGTGACCAGCTACGACTCGGACGCGGCGGTGGCCGAGGACGGAACCCTGACCGAGAAGTTCCACGCGATCCGCAGGGCCCTCGGGGCACCCGAGGTGGTGCGTTCGAAACCACCGGCGATGGTCACGCCCGTGACGGTGCCGGCGGCGGCGGGGACCGGGCTCCTCGCCGGGCTGACGGAGCTCTGCTCCGCACCGGTGCCCACGTACTCGACGGGTTCGTTCGAGGAACTCGGCTTCGAGGGCCCCATCGTCCGTTACGAGGCGAAGGTCCTCCTGCCCGACCACCCGGTCGAGCTGACGCTTCAGGAGGTCAGGGACCGTGTTCTGGTGTACGTGGACGGGGTCTTCGTCGGCTCGGTCACCGCTTCGGGTTCGGTCACCGTGTCGGGGCACGGCGGTCCGAGCCGGGTGACCCTGCTCGTGGAGGCCCTCGGTCAGATCAACTACGGCCCCCGGCTGGGCGAACGCAAGGGGCTCGTCGGACCCGTGCTCGTCGATGGTCGTCGGATGATCCAGCGATGGAACGTCTCGGAGCTCCCCTTCGACTCCTGGGACCGGCGGGCGGTCACCGAGGCCGGCGACACCGACCCCCGCGGCGCGGGTTTCGCGTTCGCGACCGTCACCCTGCCCGAACCCGCCGACGCCCATCTGGCCCTGCCCGGGTTCGGGAAGGGGTTCGTGTGGGTCAACGACTTCCTCCTCGGCCGTTACTGGGAGGTCGGCCCCCAGCGGACCCTCTACGTGCCACGGCCCCTGCTCCGGACGGGCGACAACGAGATCGTGGTGCTCGAACTGGAACGTCGCGGCGCGGAGGTCGAGCTGCGCGACCGCCCGGATCTGGGCCCCACCGAGGAGTACGTCGAGAACCTGTGAGCCGCCACTGAACGGCCATCGGGCCGGGACGATCACGAGCACGGATCATCTGATTGATTTTGATCGTTTCTCTCTATTAGGATCATGAGACGTCATCGCTTGATGGCGTCGCACTGCCAAGAGAAGTGGGAACATGCCAGGCACCTTCGTCGATGTAGAGATCGCTTCCCAGCCCGACCTGTGGGAGCACGCGTCGTCGCTCCTTCCGGAGGTCGAGAGTCGCCTCCCCCGTGACGGGGAACGTGTCGCCGTCGTCGGCTGCGGCACGAGCTGGTTCGTCGCCCAGAGCTACGCGGCCCTGCGCGAAGCCCGGGGAGCCGGGGTCACCGACGCCTTCGTCGCCTCGGAGTTCCCGGCCGGCCGCGACTACGACCGGGTCGTGGCGCTGTCCCGATCGGGGACGACCACGGAGGTCATCGACCTGCTCCGCGCCCTCGGCGGGGCGCCGAGCCTGCTCATCACCGGGGTGGAGGACTCCCCCGCCGCCGCCCTGGCCGGCGAGACCATCGTCCTGGCCTTCGCCGACGAACAGTCCGTGGTGCAGACGCGCTTCGCGACGACGACGTTGGCGTTGCTGCGGGCCCACCTCGGTGAGGACATCGCCGCGGTGGCCGAACACGGTCGCCGAGCGCTGGAGATCGACCTGTCCACGCTCCTGACCGCCGAACAGGTCACCTTCCTCGGCCGTGGCTGGAGCGTGGGGCTGGCCTCGGAGGCCGCGCTGAAGACCCGCGAGGCGGCTCGGTTCTGGGCCGAGGCCTACCCGGCCATGGACTACCGCCACGGCCCCTTCGCCATCGCCGAACCGGGCCGGCTCGTGTGGGCGCTGGGCGAGGTGCCCGAAGGGCTCGCGGAGGAGGTCGCCGGCGCCGGAGCCGACTTCGTGCACCACGAACTCGACGCGATGGCGGCCCTGGTCGTCGCGCAGCGCTTCGCCGTGGCCCTGGCCCAGGACAGAGGGCTCGACCCCGACCACCCGCGTTCGCTCACCCGCTCCGTCGTCCTCTCCGGAGACTGACCCATGACCGAACAGGTCGGCCTCGGGCCGGGGGCCCCGGTTCTCGCCGCCGACGTGGGAGGGACCGAGACGAAGATCGGTGTGGTGGACGAGTCCGGCCACATCGGCCCTCCCGTGCGCGTCCCGACCCCGCCGGGCGACCCCGACACCCCGACCGCGATCCTGAAGACCATCTCCGAGGCGGCCCGGGACCTTCCCGGGTTCGATCGGGTGGAGGCCGTCGGGGTGGCCCTTCCCGGAGTCTTCGACGAAGACCGCGAGGTCGGGGTCTGGTCGGAGAACCTGGGTTGGCGCGACGTCGACTTCGGGTCCCTCGTTCGGGAGCACTTCCGTCTACCCGCCGTCTGCGCCCATGACGTACGCGCGGCCGCGTTGGCCGAACTACGGCTCGGGGCGGCCCGTGGCCTGCGGGACGTCGCCGTCCTGACCGTGGGGACCGGGATCGCCGCGGCGATCTTCGTCGACGGCCGACCCCACGTTCGCGGTGGTTACGCCGGGGAGATCGGCCACGTCGTCGTCGACCCGGCCGGGGAGCCGTGCCCGTGCGGGAATCGCGGTTGCCTGGAGGCGACCGCGTCCGCGGCGGCGATCGCGCGTCGCTATGGCAAGGCCTCCGGCGAAGCGGTCACCGGTGCGCGGGAGGTGCTCGAACGCGCCCGCTCCGGTGACCGGGCGGCCAAGATGATCTGGTCGTCGGCCGTGGACGCCCTCGCCTCGGGGATCGCGCACTTGAGCGCCGCGATGGCACCGCAGGCGATCGTCGTGGGCGGTGGCCTCTCCGAGGCCGGCGAGGACCTGTTCGGCCCCCTCCAGGTGGGCGTGGACGCTCGTTTCCGTCTTCGTCCGACGCGGCTGTCACGAGCGCGTCTGGGCGAGGACGCCGGGGTGATCGGCGCCGCCATCGGAGCGAGGGAATGCGCCATCCCATCGCGAGGGCGTGAGGGAGGTCCGCGGCCATGATCGTGACCGTCACCCCCAACCCGGCGGTCGATCTCACGATCACCACCCCGATGTTCGACCCCGGCACCACGCAGGTGGTCCCTCCCGCGCGCCGACGCGCTGGGGGCAAGGGCCTGAACGTGGCCCGTGTGCTGGCCCAGACCGGGCACGCCACGCGGGCCATCGCCCCCGTCGGCAAGGAGGAGGCCGGATGGTTCGCCGCCGACCTCGGCGACGGCCTGGAAACCGACTTCCTCTCCTGTGAAGGGGCCACGCGGTGCACCTACGCGATCGTCGAGTCCGAGACCGGACGCACCTCGATGATCACCGAGACCGGTCCCGCTCGCACTCGTGACGAATGGAACGGCCTGGTCGACCTGGTGGAGCGCAACACCTCCGAGGCGCGCACCCTGGTGATGAGCGGCTCGCTGCCTCCCTCACATCCCGAGGACCTGGTCTCCGACGTCGTCGGGCTCGGCCGGGCCGCGGGGGTACGCGTCATCGCCGACCTGAGCAAGCGTGCCCTCCTCTCGGCGGCCCGTGCCGGGGCCGACGTCCTCAAACCGAACCTCGACGAACTGCGCACGGCCACCGGCGTCGCCGACCCGATCGAAGGTGCGCGGACGTTGCAGCGCGAAGGCGCCCGGCTCGTGTTCGTCTCGCTCGGCGAGGAGGGGATGCTCGCCGTCCCCGCCGACCCGTCCGAGGCCGTGCTGCACGCCCGCCTGGGGCGGGTACTGCGCGGCAACCCCACCGGTGCGGGAGACGCCGCGGTCGCCGCCATCTCGATCGGCGCGAACGACGAGGCGCCGGCCGAGGCGCTGCGCCGGGCGGTCGCCTGGTCCGCGGCCGCGGTGCTCACCCCGCTCGCCGGAACACTCCACCAGAGCCACCCCGACCTCCTCCACGAGGTCGTCGTCTCCCAGACCTGAAGGAAGAACCCGTGCCGCTTCGCCCCACCGCCCCCCTTCTCGCCGACGCCGCCGCACGCGGTGTGGGTGTGGGGGCGTTCAACCTCGTCAACCTGGAGACGGCCCAGGCCCTCGTCGGCGCCGCCGAGTCCAGCGGTCTCCCCCTCGTCCTGCAGATCTCACAGAACTGCGTCGTCTACCACCAGGGCCGTATGGGCCCGCTGGCCAAGGCCGTGGCCCAGCTCGCCGAGGAGTCGACCGCCACCCTCGCGCTCCACCTCGACCACGCCGAGGACGCCGACCTCACCCGCGCCGCGGTGGACCTCGGGTTCGGTTCGGTCATGTACGACGGAGCGGCCCTGCCCTACGAGGAGAACGTGGCCACCACGCGGGCCGTCGTCGAGTACGCGCGCGCCGCGGGGGTCATGGTCGAGGCCGAACTCGGGGAGATCGGCGGCAAGGACGGCGCCCACAGGCCCGGGGTCCGTACCGACCCCGACCAGGCCTTCTCCTTCGTGCAAGAGACCGGGGTGGACGCCCTGGCCGTGGCCGTGGGTTCCACCCACGCGATGACCCGACGCGAGACCATTCTCGACAACGGGCTCATCCGTGACCTGCGCGACTCCGTTCCCGTCCCGCTGGTCCTGCACGGTTCCTCCGGGGTCCCGGACTGCGGACTTCGCGAGGCGGTCAGATCGGGGATCGTCAAGGTGAACGTGTCCACCCACCTCAACGGCGTCTTCACCGGAACCGTCCGTGAGCGTCTGGGGGACGACCCCCGCATGGTCGATCCGCGCAAGTACCTCGGTCCCGCCCGCGAGGCGATGGCGGCGGAGTCGGCACGACTGCTCCGGGTCATCGCCGAGCAGGAAGTGGTGGCCGCATGAGCGCCCTGTCGGGCTTCGGCGACCCCGACGCGGACGACGTGCTGATCCACTCCGTCGCGCTCGTGGACCAGGGGGTGCGCCTCGAAGACGCCTGGATCGCCTTCCGGAACGGGCGAGTACACGCTCGGGGCCGCGGAGGGAGCTGGAGTGAACGCACCGCCCGCACGCTGCGCGACGGCACGGGAGCGATCCTCACCCCGGGCTTCGTCGACATCCACTGCCATGGGGCGGCCGGTACCGGCTTCGACGACGCCGAGGCTCGCGCCGCCGCTCTGGACGAGGCCCTCGCCGTGCACGCCGCGCACGGCACGACCCGCGTCGTCCTCTCCCTGGTCTCGGCTCCGATCCCGCAGATCACGGACCGCCTGAAGGCCCTGCACGAATACGTGTCCCTGCGTCCCACCGTGCTGGGCGTGCACCTGGAGGGACCGTTCCTGGCGGACTCGCATCGTGGTGCGCACGATCCCGCCCATCTGACCGAGCCCGACCGTGCCTCCGTCGACGCCCTGCTCGGGGCGGGTCGGGGCAACATCCGCCAGGTCACCATCGCCCCCGAGCTCCCCGGGGCGCTGTGGGCGATCGACACCCTGGTCGGCGAGGGGATCACCGTGGCGGTGGGGCACACCGGGGCCGACGCCGACGTCGTCCGTGACGCCTTCGCCGCGGGTGCGAGCGTCCTCACCCACGCGTTCAACGGGATGCGCGGGCTGCACCATCGCGCTCCGGGACCCGTCGCCGCCGCCGTCGAGTCCGGGGCCACGTTGGAGGTCATCGCGGACGGCGTGCACGTCGACCCGACGATGATCGGGTTCCTCCACGCGTTGGCCCCCGGGCGGATCGCACTGGTCACCGACGCGATGGCCGCGACGGGTTGCGCCGACGGGGAGTACGTACTCGGTTCACTTCCGGTACGGGTACGCGAGGGGGTGGCCCGGCTGAGCGAGGGTGACTCCATCGCCGGTTCGACCCTCACCACCGACGTCGCCCTGCGGATCGCGACCACGCGCAGCGGAATGTCGTTGCCCGAGGCGGTGGCCTCTTTGACCACCATCCCCGCCAGGGCGATCGGTCGGCCCGATCTGGGTACGTTGCGGGTCGGTGCCGTCTCGGACGCGGTCCTGTTGGACGAGGGGTTGCGCGTGCGCGCGGTCTGGGTCGAGGGACGTGAGGTTCCCCGACCCGCTTGATCCGAAAGGTCGGGGTCACACGACGGTGACCTCGACCTTCCTGCCTTCGAGTTCCTCGACCATCTCGGGGGCCACCCCGGAGTCGGTCACCAGACCGTGCACGGCGTCGAGCTCACAGATCCTCGCGAAGGCCGTGGACTGGAACTTCGTCGAGTCCGCCACCACGACCACGCGTCGAGCGGTTCGGGTCAGGGCGGCGTTGACCGCGGCCTCACCGTCGTCCTGGGTGAACAGGCCGTTTCCGGGGTCGATGGAGTTGACCCCGAGGAAGAGCGTGTCGACGGTGATCTCGGGGAGAATGAGCGAGGTCAGCGGGCCGATGAGTTCATAGGACCGCAGTCGGGCCACCCCGCCGAGCACCACGATGCGCAATTGGGGTCGAACGATGAGGTCGTTGGCGATGTTGATCGCGTTCGTGACCACGGTCGTCTCGGTGTCGGAGAAACTCTTGTCGGCGGCGGCGCGAACCCCCACTTCGAACGCCGCGGCGGTGGTCGTGGTGCCGCCGTTGAACGCGATGACGCTGCCGGGCTCGACCATCTTCGCGACCTGGCGGGCGATCATGTTCTTCTCGCGCCACTGACGCGAGGTGCGATAACGCAGCGGAATGTCACCGGAACCGCTGTTGGCCATCGCCCCACCACGGGTGCGAACGATGAGTTGTTGCGAGGCGAGCGCGTCCAGGTCCCGCCTGGCGGTGGGCATGGAGACCGCGAACCTGTCGGTGATCTCCTCGATACGCACCGAGCCTTCCGCGACAATGTACTCGACCAGTCGCGACAGGCGTTCTTCTCGCTCCACGGTGATTTCCGTTCCCAACGTTGCGGTGCGCTCTTACCTGTTCCTGCGAGAGAACCGACCGGATGGCTTCGGACGGTTATCGAAGGGGTTATCGTTCAGGTCAGAGTATCTCAAATGAGTCGCTCGAAATTCTAACGATATGGAACTTTTCCCGGCACACGGCAGAAAGACCCCGAACATCGTCCACGGGATCGGATCCGGTAGAACCCGTCGATCCTCACCAGGCACTTCTTCCGTCGACCTTGCCGCTTCGCGCCCGCGCACCCACCATCACGACCGGCGGTCACCCGGGGAAAATTCGCACTCTCCGATTCGACGCGCGAAAAGCCCGGACGGCCAGACTCAGCGTGCTTGTGATAACGCACACCGTGGCACTCGGAGAGGAGGCGGTCTGCCTCCACCCCCTGCCAACGGCAGGAATAGCCGGCCCCGCACCACCGCTCCCTCGAATTCCACCTCGGCGCGTGCTGGAGGGGCCCACTTCGATCCTGCCATCCGCGTGTGCTTCCATCAGCCTACCGAGTATCTGATGGGTACCTCGATCTCAGTCGTGGAGGACCCTCGGAGGGACGAGGAAGAGCCCACCCCGGGCAGGGGCCGGGGCGGGCGGTATGGGAGGTCGATCGGACCTTGCGCCCCGGGGCACCCGAGCGCCGCCCTCGACGACATGATCGCCGAACGACGCGGGGGCCCTTCCTCTTTCGGTGTCTCAGCGATGTGGTGAAGCGGCGGGCGAATCTCCTGGCTCAGCCGGGGACCAAGGCTCGAAGCCGTGCGGCTACCCGGGGGTGTCAGTGCCCTTCATGGAGGAGACGAAGGTACTCCACTCCATCGAGGAGAACATCAAGTGCCCGAGGTCCGGTTGTCTGGAATCACGCATGCCGCACTCTCCCGAGACCGAGCGAGCAGCTTCAACGCATTCCCCACTCGCCTTGGAGTAGCTGCTCTTGTACCACTGTTCCCTCAAGTCTCACCTCAGCGCGCTACGCAGACCAGCCTTGGTCTTCGCGTCCCCATGGGCTTCCATGCGTAGCTTATCCAGTACGCGTAGATACTCCTCCACTTCATGAGGATCATCCCGGAAGAGAACACTCTTGTGTTGTTCCACGTGTACGACACTGAGGGCACCGACATCGATGACGGTGAACGGCCCCGTCTCCATTGCCGCATGGACACCCACCTCGTACGGGAGCAGCTGAACGGTCACATGCGGCTCCGCCATGAGCCCGATCACGTGTTCGAGCTGAGCACGCATGACCGCGGCTCCTCCCACCCTCCGATGAACAGCGGCCTCATCGACGATGACCCAAGTCTGGGGACGAGCACTCATCCACACCCGTTGGCGCTCTTTACGCACCCCGATGCGCCTGTCGATCTCCTCCTGACCGAGGTCGGCCATGCTGCCCGCGGCCAGAGCTCGCTGATAGTCCTCCGTCTGGAACAGGCCGGGAATGTGGATGGCGTCATAGCGCTCGATCTTGCGCGCATCCCCTTCGAGACCGATATAGGTGCCGTAGTCCCCTTTGATGCCGTACCTCTGCCACCAACCCGACCCACGAGCACGCTCACGCAACTCCAGGTAAAGATCGGTCTCGCCCTCGGATACCTCGTAGTACTCCAACAACGCATGGAGATCACGCCTACGAGGAATCGCCCCGCTGGGGTCCTCCCACCTGGTGATGCTGCTCGGTGCCACGTCGATGGCCCTGGCCACGTGGCCATCGAGCCCCTCACGGACTACCTGCGGTTCGAGTGCGTTTGTGCCTACCGCTCCAACGTCGAAGCGGGCGAAGACGTCAACATCCTGCCCATCGGTGAGGGTTCCTGGCCTGAGGGCATCCCTCGATTCGACTACTGGTTGTTCGACTCAGAGCGCCTGGTGCGCATGAACTACGCCCCGGACGGCACCATGCTCACCCCTGAACCGGTGAGTGAACCCGACGAGCTGGTACGGGCCAACGCCGTACGTGACCGGGCACTGCATCTGGCCACTCCGTTCAGCGAATACGAGAAGCGCTTCGACATCGACATGCGACCCTGTGACGAACACCGAGAATCATCGGACCACCAACACCGCGCACGGCGATCCTGAAGCCCTGTTGCAGACGGGAGCGGTGCACGGTGATGTCCACATCACGCCCAAAGCCCGTCGAGCCACCTTCGTTCCTCGCCAACTTCCGCTACCCGCCAACAGGTTCGTGGACCGCAAGGCTCAATTACGGCAGCTGGACACACTGACGACACAGGCGTCCGGTCAGGGTGTACCAGTCGTGCTCCTGGCCGGGCCACCCGGCGTCGGCAAGACCGCGTTGGCCGTGCACTGGGCCCATCGGGCACGCGTTCGCTTTCCGGACGGGGACCTCTACGTCAGCATGCACGGCCACGCTCCCGGAGCACGTGCGCAAGCCTCCCAGGCGCTCGACACGATCCTGAGGACACTCGGGGTCGCCACTGAGCGCATTCCCCCTGGACAGGGAGGGCCGCTCGGCACTGTACCGATCCGAGGTGCATGGCAAGCGCTTGTTGGTCGTCATCGACGATGTACTCGATCCGGCGCAGGTGCGACCTCTCCTACCCGCCTCATCCGGCAGCATGACCGTGGTGACCAGTCGAAGCACGCTCCCCGGGCTGGTCGCGCATGAGGGCGCCGAACGCCTGCTCCTGGGTGTCCTTCCCCTTTCCGACTCGGTGGATCTGCTGCGAGCAACGGTCGGAACGCGCGTGGATTCCGAACCGGAGGCCGCACACAATCTGGCCGAGCAGTGCGCACGCCTACCACTGGCCCTCAGAGTCGCCGCGGAGCGGCTCCTTGACCGGCCGGACACGGCGCTGATCGATCTGGTGGAGGAGCCGGCCGCCGAAGAGTCCCGTTTGGACACTCTCGCGGAGGAGGACGAGTTGAGTGACCTACGTGCCGTGATGACCGCCTCCTACCAGAGCCTGGACGCCGAGGCCGCCCGGTTCTTCCGGCGCCTGGGACCGCATCCGGGACCGGAGTTCTCCGTCGCGGCCGCGGCGGCGCTCACCGGTGTCCCGGGTACCGAGGCCCGTAGGCTTCTGGGCCGCCTGACACGGGCCAACCTCGTGGAACGGCCGCGCGTCGACCGCTTCCGTCCTCACGACCTGGTGCGTCTGTACGCCGTGGAACGGGTTCGTACCGAAGACGGACATGATGGGGTGTCCAGGATCATCGGACGCATCGCGCGGTGGTACACACATGCCGCCTCCCAGGCTCAGCTGACCGCGCACCCGCATTTCCCCGTCGTGCCCGGAGGCGAGACACCGCAGGAGCTACCCGATTTCGCCTCTCTCCAAGAGGCCCTCTCCTGGTTCGAGACCGAGCACACGAACCTCGTCGCCGTGGCGGAGGCCGCCCTGGACCACGGCCATCACGACCAGGCCTGGCGCCTGCCCGCTAGTATCCACCCCCTGTTCGAGGCGCATCGACACTGGCACGCATGGGTGGACCTGCACGGGGTCGGGCTGAGGGCGGCGGAGAACGCCGAGGATCCCTTCGGGTCGGCCCGTAACCATCTGGGTATGGGCGACGCCCTGTGGCTGATAGGGGACCTCGATAAGGCCGAGCGGCACTACCGGTCGGCTTTGGAGACCAGCGACACCTGGGTGGAGGGGTTCGCACTGCGGCAACTGGTTCTGGTCGCCTGGCAACGCGGTGAACGGGACGCCGAAGCCGTGAGGCTCGTGGAGCGCTCCCGCGTGGTCTTCCGAGAGGCCGGAGAGCGGCGGGGCGAGGCGACGTCCCTGTTCAGCCTGGCCGACCTCGGTGCGGATCTGGACCGGTGGGAGGAGGCGTTCGGGCATTGTCAGGCGGCCATGAACGTCTTCGAGGAGATCGGCGCCGGGTGGAGCGTGGCCTGGGCCCGCTGTTCCCTGGGCCGGATCCTCACCGGCATGGACCGGGGCTCAGAAGCCGTTCCGGAATACCGGGCGGCCATCGCGGTCTTCGGCGAGCATGAGGACGCCGACAGCCGTGCGGTGGCCCTGCTCGGCCTGGGTGAGGCTCATGTCGGGCTGAACGAAGCGGGGCGGGCACGTGAGGCATGGAGCACCGCCCTGGACTACCTCCGGGACCACGACGACCCTCGTACCCGCGAGGTGGAGGAACGGTTGGGCGCTCTGGAACCCTGATGGGCACAAAGGAGCCCGCCCCGGGCAGAGGCCGGGGCGGGCGGTCATGGGAGGTCGATCAGACCTTGCGCCACCGGGGCACCCAGGCGCCGTCCTCGACGACGTAGTCGCCGAACAGCGCGGGGGCCTCCTCCTTCAGTGTCTCACCGATGAGTTGGAAAAGCAGGCGAATCTCCTCTTCCGCGCCGGGGGCGGTACGGGCCTCGAGGGTGTGCCGCAGGGTTCGCACGTTGGCGGTCCACACCAGACCGGTGGCCACGCCCTCGGGGGCGAAGCGACGCATGAACGACGTCTTGTGCTTCTTCTCGGCGAACTTCACGCCCTCGTCGTCCAGACCGAAGTGCTCGGCCATCCAGAACTGGAACTCCTCCATCTGCTGGAGCATCGCCGTGGCGCGCTCCATCAGCTCGGGGTCCTCCTCGGCCCAGTCCGGGAACCAGAACGGCAGGTCGGTCAGGCGCACGAACCGCAGCGACTCCTGGGAGACCGCGACACCGGGACGGTGGCGGATGAGTTCGTGGGTGAGCACACGCGAGACGTTGTGCAGCACGAAGCTGAAGCTGATGTGCTCCAGTACCGAACCGTGCAGGCTGGCCAGCAGGTTGCCCAGGTACTGGTCCTGGTCCTTGCGCACCCGGGTGACGTTGGGGTTGAGCCCCGGTTCCCAGGAGCGGTAGCACAAACGCCCGGCGAACTCGGCGAGGTTCTGGGGGTCGTTGAGGTGGGCGTCGAGCTCACCTCGGTCGAACCGTTCGATCCACGCCTCGCCCCCGACCTCCTTGAGGTAGTCGGTGATGGCGTCGTAGTCCACCTGCGGACGTGCGACCAGGCGGACCTGGGGATCGACCTTCTTCACAGCACCCTCTCCTCGCAATTCCCCCGACCCATGGCACGCTTCGATCCCGTGACCCGGGGATCTGATCGGGGAACGGTACACGCGATGGGGTTGGGCCGATCGGCCTCCCACGAGGGTACACGCCCGACTCAGGAATAGGGTCTGTCCTCCCGTGCGAGGGTGGGGACACACCCGACCCCTGGCCGCTCTCGTCGAAGAACAGTGCTCGTTGGGAAGGTTCGGCCGCTCGCTAGAGG
>NZ_DYZD01000307.1 GCF_020741345.1 Nocardiopsis listeri | reverse complement strand
TTCCGATCTGACCATGACCAACGCCATGGCGGCCGCGCCCAGCGCCAGCGCCACACCGGCGGCCAGCCACGCCAACCAGCCACCACCACGGTTCTCGTCCTGTTGCTGAGCCATCAGCGCCGCCTACGAGTCGGCCGCCGGTGCGCCCACCTATCCACACGCTTTTGCACGAACGCATCAGCCCTGGTCACGCGCTTCTGCTGGTGGGGTGTCAGTGGTGGCGGAGCGCCCTGCTTTTGCGCCCGCACCTGGTGGGCCCACCCCTGCCGCTCCTCACGCAGCTTGGACATGTAGGCCGACGGATCGCTACGGGCCTCCTTCACCGCGGAGCGACGCTCAGCGGAGTTCATCCCCGCCCACCGATGCGCCTCCCACCCGGCCATCACCGGGTTCTCCTGGCGCCATTCAGGGCTGGTGGGACGCACCCCGGCCGCGTCCCGCACCCGGTTCAGCGCCCCGCTCCCCCGCAGCTTCACAGCACCCTCACCATCGGTGGCACGCTGGGCGTTGAGCACCCGGCCCCACCGCGGATCGGTCTCCGCGCGCTTGATTCCCAGCGGCACCCGACGTCCCACACCCCGGGCCGCGCTGCCGGCGGCGCGCGCTCCCCGACCCCCGATCGGCAACCCGGCGGCCGCCAGAGCGCTGCCTCCAGTGGCCGCAGCGGTACCGGCCCGTACGGCGGTGCGGCCCAAGTTCCTCAAAGCTTGGGGCATCCGCAGCCGGCCCTGGTCGGTGTTGATGGCCCGATCGGACAGGGTGCTGACACCCCGGAACAGCGACCAAATCGGCTTCCACGCCATGATCAGGCCGATCATGAGCCCGACCATGAGGATGCTCTGCATCGACAGCGGGGCGGGCAGGGCCAGGATGAGGGAGATGACCAGGACCAACAGGCCGATCATCAGCATCACCATGACCTGTTTAAGCAGGTGGGCGACGGTGAATCCGGCCCATTTGAGCAAGATCGTGCGCCCCGAGGGGTGGATCCCGATCAGCAGGAAAATCGGGGCGAGCATCATGCTCACCGCGAACGCGAACTTGTACACCACCAGGAGCAGGGACGCGAGCATGATCATCAAGCTGCCGGTCAACGACCCCATCAGGGCGGCGATCGCGGTCGAAAGCCGGTGGGAACCGTTGGCTCCGGAGAAAATCTCATATTCGGTGTTGGGCTCCTCGGCCGTGGCACCGTCGAGCACAGAACTGGTGATGTCCTGGTACTGGGTCTGCTTGTTGGTCAGGAGATCCTGATAGTCCTCATCTTCAGCTTCCTGTTTGGTGATGGTGGTGGCCTCCAGCAGCTCCATCCCGTGCTTATCGGCCACCGCCCGCGCGTGATCGGAGGAGCCCAGCAGGCCCTCCACCCAGGGCCGACACATCAGCCCTTCCCACACCATCTGCGTGTTCTGTCGGGCCGCGAACTGGCCATCCGTTTCGAAATCGGACTGGACGGGTTGGGCGGCATCACTGGGGCAGCGCTCTGAGAGCCCGTCCACCGAGATGTTGGAGACCGCCTGGTTGATCACGCTGCTCCCGCCGGAGGTGAGCGCCGTGGCCAGGTTCAGCACCTGTGCGGGGGCGAACAGCATGTACATCCCCAGGCCGGTGCCGACCACCATCCACACCGCGCTCTGGAGGGTCATCGTGGCTTGCCTGCGCACGAACGCGTACCAGGCCAAGGTCACCGCGCCCAGGATGACCATGGTGGGGATCAGAGGCCGCCACAGGTGATCCCTGAGTTGGTTGGTCACTTCCACGATGAGGTCGTGGAACATGAGTTGGTAGGTGTCGGCCGAGGCCACCATGTACAGGTTGGCGGCCAGTTGGGAGACCTCCATGCTGGTGGTCAACATGGGCCCGTAGATCGCCGCCCAGAAATCGAACCGGTTGCCGTCCAAGCAGTCCTCGGTGGTGATGACGTGCCAGACCATCCCGCGGTGCTGGTATTCACCGGAGCTGCCCAGCTCCTCAGGGGAGTACGCACCCAGCTGTTGGGTCTCGTAGATGTGGTTGAGACCCTTGACTGACGCCATCTCGGTCATACCGACCCCGGGCGGCGCCGGGGTCGGGGCAGGCTCGGCGGTGCACCATTCAGGGCCGGCCCAGCTGGAGGAGGGCACCAGCATCAGCCCCATCGACAGCACGAGCAGCGCCATCAACCGGTGTATCCAAGGCCGGGGCCGGGGGGTGCGTCGACCGGACACGGGGGACCTCCTACGTCAAGGCCCCAGGAACCGGCCGGTCCTGGGGCCTGTTCAACAACGTCAGTTCACTGGGGTTCGGGCACCCGAAGGGGTTCGTTGAACCGGCTACCGACCATCGCGGCCAGCTCCAGGAACGCCCGGCGTGTGGTGGGGGCGAGCTTGTCCAGCTCCATCTGGCCGCCCTCGGCGATATGGGGGTCGTAGGGGATACGCAGGGTATGGCGCACCCGTGTCTTAAAGTGCGCCTCGATCTCGTTCAGGTCCACCGCCGAACGCTTCAGCGTTTTGGCGTTGGGCACCTTGGTCATGACCACCACGGCGTTCTCGGCCAGATTCCCCCACCGGTGCGATTCGAGGTAGTCCAGGGTGGCCGAGGCCGATTGGGCCTCATCGACACTGGGACCGCACACCACCACCACCTGATCGGCCAGGTCCAGCACACCCCCCTCACCCGAGAGAGCGTCGAACAACAGCCCGGTGCCGCAGTCGGTGATGCCCAGCGGCAAAAACCGCTCCAGGACCCGCGCCGTGGTCCGGTAGTCCTCGGCGGAGAACGCCTGTGAAGCGGCGGCGTCGCGCTCAGAGGCCAAAACGAACAGCCGCGAGGGCAGCGCCTGTGACAAGAACTGGCGCAGGTGCGGCAGGGACGTGATCCCGTGCTCACGCTCGTACTCCAGCAGGTGACGCACCGTTTTGGGGTGTTCGGTACCGATCCGAGTACCCAACGTGCCCCGGTCGGGGTTGGCGTCCATGGCCACCACGTGATCCCCACGCAGCGTCGCCAGCGTCTGCCCCAACCCCGTGACCGTGGACGTCTTCCCCGACCCGCCCTTGAGGCCCATCACCACCAGGCGGTGATGTTCGGGGATGGCGGTCTGCGCCAGCCCCGCATACCGCCGCTCAGTGACCTGTTCAGGGCTCTCCCCCAACGACACCAGACCGAACGTGGCCTTACGCAGCACACGATGCAGGACCGGCTCGCGCTCGGCCGAGCGCAGCACACGATCCTCGGCCAAATCGCCGGAGGTTTCCGGACGCGGAGGCTGTGGGGGCGGCGTCAGATACCCGGCTGCCGGACCCACCACCGTGGACGGCGACGGGGCGAACGCGGACGCCTCTTCCTGTTCCTGTGAGGGCTCCAACGCGCTCGATTCGTCCGGCACCTCGACCGCGGCAGCCGGTACGGGCTCATCCGGCACCGTGGCCGGGCCGACAGGCTCAGACGCAGGAGGAGGCGTCGCGGGCGTTGAGGGTTCCGGCACCGAGGCGGCCGCGGCCGGCCACAAGGGTTCGGCCGGATCCGGCTCTGGCGCAGGGTTCGACCGGCCCGGAGAGGACCACGGCCGCGAGGCGGGGGCAGGGGGCTTGGGGGGCTCTGTCTCCTCAGCACCCGGCAGTTTGGCCAGCTCCGAATCGACCTCCCCCGTAGGCACGGCGAAAGGATCCAGATCCGGCCGGCTCTGGTCCGGGCCGGACCGCGCCTTCCGAGGCCGTTGGGGCCCGCTGGAGGGGTCATAGCGCAGCCCCGGCGTCGACGCGGCCAGGTCCGCGGCGCTGGGCAGGTCGGTGTTGTCCGATCGCTCGGTCAAGAGGTCCCCCTACTCGGTCGAGACGCCCATGGCGCGGGCCAACGCCACAGCGATGACCTCCACGATGCCGGGCACGTAGAAGATGAGGCCGATGAGGATCGCCAAGATCAAGAACTGCGCGAACTTGGTGATCTCACGGGTGAACAGGAAAAAGATCGCCACGATGGACACGATGACCAGGAACAGCGGACCGAAGAACCCGCGCAGGAAATCGGCCAGACCATCGGTGTCCGGACCACTGGTGTCAGCCAGATGGAGGCCGGGGCCGCTGGTGTCGGCGAGGTAGAGCAGGCCATCGAGTGGCACCAGGCCCGGGTCGATCATGGGTCGTCTCCGTGGGATACAGAAGAGGGATGAAGGTTGTCAGGCGATACTGCGAGGCGTCTGGCGAGCACCACGGGGCAGGGCGTCCGTATGCGGCACGAGCACGGCGAGCGCGTCGTCCAGGAGCACGATGAGGTCGGCCGGACCGATCTCATCGAGGTAGTCGACCATGGTCTGCATGTCCCGCCGCATCATGTGCCGCAGGACCGTGGCCGACCGCGCACTAATGGGCATCACCGAGTCCGGGCGCTGCCCTTCCTCAGAGACCCGCCAGAGCCCCCACGCCTGCGCGATCAGGTGCGAGATCACCACCGGGTCACCACGCAGCACCAGAGCCGAGAGCTGATCACAGCAGTTCTCACACCCGTCTTTTCGGGCAGCGATCAGCGCCTCGGCCACGGCCAGGTCCGGGGCGCGGCCGACACCGTGCGCCCCCAGCCGCACCGGGGGCAGGCGCCGTGCCAGGGTGTGCACGTGCAAGGGGCGACTCATGGGACGATCGTATCTGTGGTCGACTGTTTCGGACCATCATTTTCTGCCATGATATCGCTTCGTAGAGTGACCGAATCGGGTGACGATGCGCGTGCACGCGCACGCGCCGCGTGACTCTACCAGGGGCGACATCGAAAAGCGGACACAGAAGGACATAAGCCGCATGGCCGGAATCGGTCACCAAGAAAACTCAGGTGACACGCCAGAATCAGTCTCGCCAGGTTTCAGAATCTGATACCTATAAGGCATGACGAACGTTAGTACTGAGAAGCGTGCGGGGGGACGGCCCCGCATCCATGAGGGCCCGCGAGCGCAGTACACGGTTCGGGTAGATGAAGCTGAGCACACTGTGCTGGAGCGCCTTGCACGGAGCGAGGGTTACCCGACCGCGAACGCCTTCGTCACTGCCATGGCGAAAAGCCTTGCCGCCCGACAGGCCGTGGACGTTGAACCGGAGACATGCGTGAGGCCCGATCCAGTGGACCGGGCCTGAGCACGAGATTTGTATATAGAGACCGCGCTACCTGTCACAGCCCGCGATCTCTGATCGGACAACTAAATCCTGATCCTGGTGAGCAGTTTGCCGCTGTTCACCGCCGCAGTCCGGCTTTGCCGGCCGGTCTGCACCGAGGTAGCCCGTTTGCCGCGGACCGCCTCACCTGCCGATTCGCCTTCCCTCACCGGGTGGGGCCTTCGGCTTCACCGTCCTTCAGGACGGCCTTTGTGTTGTCAGTAGATACCAATAGATACCGACGGAGCCCATCATACATGAGCCCCCCGGGTCTGGCCGAACATGCCCGCAAAACAGGTCGCAGCGCGCTGTACAGCGGCGTACAGGCGCTCTCAGGTCAGCCCCGTCCCCCGATGCCGCCGACCCCGCCATGCAGGTGTGGGATGAGCTGGTCCGTTGGATCGCACCGCGGCGTGTCGTGCGCGTGGATCCGGACAGCGCCCACCGGTACGCCGATGCCGATGTGCGTCCTGTGGCCGAGGGCGAGCCCCAGGCCCCCTACGCTCTGCACTTGACGAACACGGACCACCGGTTCGCTCACGTGGTGTTCGACCTGGACGTGTCGCGTGACCCTGATGGGGTCGGTGCCGTCTGGCGCGACGCGGACCAGCTCGTGGAGCACTTGGAGGCCCAGGGCCTGGAGTACGTGGTGGCCGCCTCCGGCCCCGCCGGTGGGATCCACGTGTGGGTGCCCGTGTCTGAGGCCAAGGGGTTGGATGCCGGCGAGGTCGAGCGTCTGGCCCGCGCGGCCGCCCGGCACCTGCCCAGCCTGGACTTTGGGATGCTGTGCAACCCCGCTCGGGGTGCGGCGCGCCCCCCGGGATCCCCGCACCGGTCCGGGGGCCGCTCCGCACTTCGGTACCCCACCAGCCCCGAGGCCGCCCTGGCCGTGTTCCGCACCGAAGCCAACACCGCTGAGGCGTTCGAGCGTCTGGCCGTGGCCCTGGGCGTGGAGGAGACCGAGCCCGAGCAAGCGGAGGCCATCGGCATCGACGAGAAGGCGATGCGGCTGCGAGGGCGGCGCCGCCCGATGCCGGACATGGTCCGCCACCTCCTGGGCGCGGAGTCCACCGATGCCTCCGCGCACCTGTTCTCCATTTTCAAGCGCCTGGCCCTGGCCCGCTGGTCCCGGGCCGAGGTGCGCGACCTGGTCGGAGTCGAGCCCGACGCCCCGGGGCTGGAGCACCTGCGCACGGCCGCCCGCTCAGGCATGGGCCGGCGCCCGCGTCGTCCCGAGGAGCGCGCGGCGCTGTTGGACCGGCAGTGGGAGCGCGCGGTGCGCTCGGCCGCCACCACGGCCCCCAGCACCGACAGGACCGAGCGGGACAGCGCCCTGCCGCGCGCTCTGGCGGCGCAGGCCCTGGCCGCCGTGGCCGATCCGGTCTGGTGGAGTGGCCAGGCCGGCCAGTGCGATCGGCGCGCCCTGTTGGCCGTGCACCTGATCGCGCTCACCGCGTGCGTGGTCGAGGTCGATGTGGACGTGCGCCGTCTGGCCCAGACGGCCGGGATCAGCAAGTCCACGGCCGCCCAGGCGCTGAAGCGGCTCTGCTGGGACCAGCGCCTTGAGCGGACCGCAGAAGGCCAGGGTCAGCATTCCCACCGGTACCGTCTGCTCCCCATCGACCAGTGGGTTTTCCCTAATGAGGGGGGTCGGACACAAGGGGAACCCACCCCTGGGGGGAATACCCCCCAGGAGGGTTTTCTTCCTTCGAGGGAGGACCTGACCGCTCGGCTGCGGGACCGCCTGGAGCAGGCCCAGCACGACGTGTGGGCGGAGTACTCCCCTACCCACCCTCGGGGCTTGGGCCGGCACGTGGAGCTGACCTACACCGCCCTGACGGAACTGAACACCCACCTTGACACTGTAGACCTCAAAACGCTCTCTGCCCGGACCGGGTACAGCACCGCCACCACCGCCGCTCACCTGCGCGCCCTGGTCCAGTACCGCCTGATCGAGGCTCGTACCCTGCGCCCCCGCACACCGGCCGCCACGGCGATGAACCGGGCCGCTACGCGGCTGGGCACCCGAGGCGTGGCCAAGAGCCGCGAGCGCCGCTACGCCGCCGAACGCGCCGTGTTCGCGGCCTGGCAGGACGAGG
>NZ_DYZD01000306.1 GCF_020741345.1 Nocardiopsis listeri | reverse complement strand
GCCTGCTCCCCGCGCACGCGGGGATGGACCCGGCTACCGCGACCTCACTCGTAACGCCATTGCCTGCTCCCCGCGCACGCGGGGATGGACCCCGCATATACGGGGAACGCAACCCAAACCCCAACTGCTCCCCGCGCACGCGGGGATGGACCCCTGACCCCCTCGATGCGAACCAAGTAGGCGTCGCTCCCCGAGCCGGCGGGGGTCGGGCCCGAACACCGAGGGCCCGGGCACGGTTCACGTGCCCGGGCCCTCGACCATCACCTCAGTTGATCAGTCCCAAGAAGGTGGGCAGCCACAGGGAGAACTGCGGGACGAACACCACCAGGAACAGCGCCACCAGGATCGCGACGAAGAACGCCCACAGGCGACTGATCACGGGTTCGATCCGAAGACGTGCCACCCTCGCGCCCACGAACAGCACGTTGCCCACCGGCGGCGTGATCACCCCCAGGGAAAGGTTCATCACGACCATCACGCCGAAGTGCACCGGGTCGATCCCGAACTCCTGCACGATCGGCAGGAAGATCGGCACGAAGATGAGGATCGCCGGGGTCGGGTCCATGAAGGTGCCGATGACGAGCAGGACGATCATCATCAGCAGCAGGATGACCACGTCACTCTCGGTGAACCCGAGGACGAAGCCGGAGATCACCTCCGGGATGCGCGCGAACGACATGACGAACGCCAGCACCGTGGACACCCCGACCAGGAGCATCACGATGGCGGTGGTCCGACCGGCGTCCATGAGGATCTGCGGCAGGTCCGTGAACCTGATCGACCGGTAGATCGCCGAGAGCACCAGGCAGTACACGACGGCGATGGAGGCCGACTCGGTGGCGGTGAAGAACCCGGTGAGGATTCCGCCCACCACGATGACGATCATCAGCAGGGACGGCACCGCGCGCCAGATCACGACCAGGCCCTGGGCCAGGCCCACCCGCTCGTCGGTACGCAGCCGTCCGGGCCGGCGGCGCGCGTACAGGTACACCACGACCATGCAGGCCAGGATCCACAGCAGCCCCGGCACCACACCGGCCATGAACAGCGCGGCGATGGAACTGCCCGAGACCAGCGCGTAGACGATGAAGGTGTTGGACGGCGGGATCAGCATCCCGGCGGGTGCCGAGGCGATGTTCACGGCGGCGCCGAACCGGCGGTCGTAACCCTCCTGGGCCATGCGCGGACCCATCACCGTGCCCACCGCGGCCGCGGAGGCGACGGCCGCGCCGGACACCGACCCGAACAGGCCGTTGGCCACGACGTTGGTCTGGGCCATGGAGGCCGGCATGCGTCCCGTCACGACCTTGGCGGCGTCCACCAGCCTTCCGGCGATCCCCCCGTTGTTCATGATGACGCCCGCCAGGACGAACAACGGGATCGCCAGGAGCGGGAACGAGTTGATGCCGGAGAACACCTGTTGGGCGCTGACCAGGGCCGCCTGTTCGAGGCCGATCAGCGGGATGGCGGCCAGGAAGGCCGCGAGGCCGATGACCACGGCGATCGGCACGGACAAGGCGATGCCGATGACGATACCGACCAGCAGAATGAGTCCGGCGAGGGCTGCGGGATCCATCAGGTGTCCTTTCCGGTGCTGTTCTCGGCCCCGTCCTCAGGGGAACCGGGAGACGGGTCGACCTCCGCCAGCAGCACGCTGTCGGGGACGTACTGCTCCTGCCGGATCTCCGGGTCGTCATCGACGACGTCGGCGTAGGGCTCCTCCACGCCCGTCGACAGACCTCGGATGTGGTGGAGGGCGTAGAACGTCACCAGCACACCGGTGATCGGCATCGCCAGGTACATGTGCCCGTAGGTGAAGGGCAACGCGCTCAGCTGCTGGCTCCACGCGTTCTGAGCCGCGGCCCAGCCGCCCCAGGCGAGGATGACCAGGGCGAAGGCCATGACGACGATCTGCACTCCGATGGCGACGGACCTTTCGATCCCCGCCGGGGTCTTGCGGGCGAGGTACTCGACGGCGATGTGACCGCGTTCGCCGAACACGTACGCCGAGGCGAACAGACCCAGCCACACGAAGGACATCCGAGCGCCCTCGTCGGTCCAGGTCGCGGGGTCGCCCAGGACCTGACGGCTGAACACCTGCCACACGACGATCAGCGCCAGGAGTGCGAAGAGCACGACGATGATCCAATAGAGACAGGCGTCGAGGAACTTCTTCAACGACTCCACGGAGACCTCCGATCGGGGATGTGGGACCTGCTGGAACGCTTCACTCCGCGGCCTCGCGCGCGGCGTCGTGGAGTTCGCGCTGCGTGTCGGTGACGACGAACTCGTCCACCAGACCGTCCAGTGCCTCGGCGAACGAGGCCTCGTCCACCTGGTGGAACTCGGCGCCGTCGGCCTCGGCGCCCGCGATGGCCTCCTCCGTGGCCTCGGCCCACAGCACGGCGTGCTCTTCGTAGGCGGCCGTCCATCCCTCGTCGAAGGCGGCGCGCTGCTCGTCGTTCAACCCGGCCAGCGCGTCGGAGTTGATGATCAGGTAGTCCAACCCGATCAGGTGTTCGGTGTAGGACCAGTACGGCGCCACCTCGTAGTGGCGCTGGGTGAAGTAGGAGACCTCGTTGTTCTCCGCCGCGTCCACGACCCCCGCCTGGAGCCCGGTGTAGAGCTCGCCGTACACCATCGGAGCGGCCGAACCTCCGAGCGCTTCGGCGATGGCGACGTTGAGCGGGGACTCCTGCACGCGGATGTTGGAGCCGGACAGGTCGTCGGGCGTCTGGACGGGGCCGTCCGCCGTGTACACGCTGCGGGCGCCCTGGGTGAAGCCGCCCACCACCGTCAGGTCGTGGTCCTCCTCCAGGGAGGAGTACAACCCACCGGTGATCTCGGGATCGTGGACGACGTCCATCTGGTGGTCGATGTCGTCGAAGACCCTGGGCACGTTGAACGCGATGAAGTCCTGGTTCAGGTTCTCCAGTTGGGCGCCGGAGACGATGGCCATGTCCACGGCCCCGCTCGACACCAGTTGCAGCACCTCGGCCTGCCCGCCCAACGTCTCGTTGGGGTAGATGTCCAGGTTCACTCCGTCGGCGTTCTCCCGCAGGTGGTCGCCGAAGTGGTCCAGCGCGGTGAACGAGGGGTGCTCCTCCGACTGGTTCAGCGCCAGGCGCAGGGTCCGTTCACCCGCGGGGTCACCGGAATCGGCGCCGCCCCCGCAGGAGGCCAGTGCCAGGGTCGTCGCCACGGAGGCGGCGGCGACCAGGCATGTTCTGCCATGTGTGCTCACTGTCGGTTTCCCGTCCTTGGTCGCTTCGCGCCGGTGGCGTTCGAAGATCTCAGTCATGGTCGGTCACCCTCGAACCGCGCAGGAGCAGCAAGGCGCCACCGACCAGCACCAGCCCGACGGTGCCCCAGAGGAACCAAGGCGACGACAGGCCGGCCTTCTCCTCGTAGGTCAGACCGAAGCCGTACTCGTACAGGGCGCCGTCGTCGGTCTCGGCGTAACCGGGGGCGTCACTGTCCTGTTGCGTGATCGCTTCGGGGGTGCCGGCCAGGGCGAAGGGCATCCGGCCTTGGGGCGCGTGGTCCCCGGACAGCACGTCCATCAGCGCGGTGTCGCCCACCCCGAACCCGGCGATGATGGCGCCGGCGTCACGGAGCCCGCTCTCCTCGTCCAGGACGTAGGGCTGGCGGAAGTACACGTGCAGGATCACCTTGCTCGGGTCCTCGACCTCGGCCATGACCTCCCGCACCGACTCCAGGGACGGCTCGACCACCCAGGAGTCGGTTTCGGACATGCCGGTGAAGTCCAGTACGGACGACTCCCAGGGGTAGGAGCCCCCGAACCCGAGACCGTCGTCGGTGCACTCCTCGGCCCCCGACGTCACGCAGGTGTCGGCGGCGCCGTAGGGGCTCTCGCCGTCCAACCCCTCGATCCCGTCGATCACGCCGGGATTGATGTGGTCCTCGTTGAGACCGAGGTCCTCGTCGTCACTGACGTAGTCCTCGGCGTCGGTCCGGGCGGTCAGCGAGATGATCGCGTAGTCGCTGTCGGCCGCGCTGGGCCGCTCCTCGTCCTTCTCGACGTTTCCACTGGTGACGTCGTGTCCGTAGGAGGCGACGACGTCCTCGTCGAAGTCTCCCAACAGGTACAGGCTCGCCCCGTCCTCCAGCGGCAGGGTGGGGCCGTCGTCGGTGGTCTCGTTCTGGAGCAGGACCAGGGAGTCGCGTTGCGTCTGCAGACCGACCTCGCGGTTCTCCTCGGAGCCGATCGTGGCGGTGGCGACCTCCGGGTCGACGTAGGGGTTCTCGAACAGGCCCATCAGGAACATCGGGGTGAGCAGCCGTTCGGCCGCCAGCTCGACCCGTTGTTCCGTGACGAGCCCCTCGTCGACCAGGTCGAGGATGACCTGGACGTCGTTGAAACCGGAAAGCGTGTCCGTGCCGGAGTTGATGGCGGCGGCGACCCTTTCCGGAACGGTCGCGTCCTCCAGCCCCCACGCGCGGTCGTTGATGATCCCGGTGTCGGAATTGACGTATCCGGAGAAACCCAGTCGCTCACGCAGGAGTTCGTCGACGATGTCGTCCGAGAAGGCGAAGCCCACCTCGTCGAATTCCTGTCCTTCGTGCGAGACGTCGACCGGTACCCCGTAGTAGGGCATGATCGAGGAGACACCCGCGTCGATGGCGGTCTCGAACGGCAAAAGGTGATCGGCGAAACCGTCGGACGGGTAGACCTGGGCCTTGCCGAAGGAGTAGTGCGGGTCCAACCCCAGCCCCTGGGGGCCGCCTCCGGGGAAGTGTTTGAGGGTGAGCGCCAC
>NZ_DYZD01000305.1 GCF_020741345.1 Nocardiopsis listeri | reverse complement strand
AAGGAGGAAGAACCCACCCCCACCCCGCCAGGCCACCCAAAGACCCACGACCCAAGGCGCCCCACCCGACAGTCCCTTGCCACCCCGAAGACTCACCAGCTCAGCCGTAGGGCTGTTCAGCCGGCAGAGGTTCGACCATCGGTAGACCCTCTGTGCCTTCCTCCTATTCCTTTTCCTTGTTCTCGACCCGGTACGAGTCGTGGCCGATGACGGCACCTTCGACGAGTTCCTTCCAGGGCTCGTGGTCGAGGCCCAGCGCGTCGAGAAGGTAATCGGAGACGGCGTCCGCCACCAGGGCGACGCGAGCCGGGTCCTCGTCGGTGGTCTCGGCGACCGTCTCACCCGCGATGCCGCCGAGGGTGTGCTCTCCTTCGGGGATGGTGAGCAGGCTCTTGGGCGCGGGAGAGAGGTGATAGGCGTCGGTGAACCAGTCCGGTCCCCGGGTGGACATCGCCGACCGGTCCTTGCCGCCGGTGATGACGAGGGCGGGCGAGGCCATGGTGGAGTAGTCCGGTCGCATGAACGGCAGGTGCTCGATCGCGAACGGGGTGAGGCTGTCACCGGTGCCGGCCGGGGCGATGAGTACGCCGGCCTTGATCTCCGGGTGGGCGAAGCTCTCGCCGGGGTCGCCGTCGGCGTCGAAAACACGGGCGCCGAGCAGGGCGCCGGCGGTCTGGGCGCCCCAGGAGTGTCCGACGACGGCCACGCGGGAACGGTCGGCCCGGGTATTCAGCCCGCCCGCGCGGGACAGGAGGCCGTCGAGGTCGTTGAGAATCGCGTGCAGGTCGTCGATCCGGGTCCGCCAGATGGTGCCGAACCTCGGATCGTCGAGCCCGATGTCGTGCCGGCGAGAGTCGAGGTGGGTCGGTTGCACGACGACGAAGCCGGCCGCGGCCCAGCGGTCGGCGAGTGGCCCGTAGCCGTCCATCGACCAGGCGTTGCCGTGTGAGAACACGATGATGGGCAGGTCCTCGCCGGTCGCCGGTGAGGTGACCCTCACCGACAGTTCGATGTCCCGGTCGGGTGCGGGGACGATGATGGGCTTGACCGTGATGAGTCTTCGCTCGGCCGGGTTGATAGGCATAGAGGTGCTCTCTTCCGAGGGGGCGGTCCTGCCGGATTTGGCGGAACGCTGTTCCGTCAACTTAGCGGAACATGGTTCCGTGAACAAGGGGAGAGAAGTGACCGAGCCGATCGGCGTGCGTGCGGCGGGAGCGCAACGCACCCGCGAGACCCTCTTGGCCGCAGCGGCGGCCGTGTTCGTAAAGCAGGGGGTGAACGCGCCCATGCGCGACATCGCCCGTCACGCCGGTGTCGGGGTGGGTACCGTCTACCGTCACTTCCCGAACCGGGCCGAACTGGTCGTCGCCGTGTACCGGCACCAGATCGAGGAGTGCGCCGCACTGGCCCCGCGTCTCCTTGCGGAGTCCATCGCCCCGGTCGAGGCGCTCTCACTGTGGGTCGACGCGTTCGTGGAGTTCCTCGTGACCAAACACGGGCTGGGCGCGGCGCTGCAGTCCGAGGATTCGAGCCTGCAGAGCCTGCACACCCTCATGCTCGACGAACTGGTCCCGGCCTGTGGATCGCTGATCGACGCCGGGGTGGCGGCGGGCGAGTTCGACTCCGGCGTCACTCCCTACGTGCTCATGCGCGCGATAGGGAACCTCTGCGTCCTCGGCCCCGGCTATGACCGTGAGGACGCCCGCGCCATGGTCGACCGCCTACTCCTCGGATGCGGCCGCACCGACATGGAGGCGGGGGAATCGACCGCGTCTTGAGCGGGGGAACGGAAATCCGGGGGATCGTTTCTCGTGGTGCGGAGTGTTCAGGAAAGCGATATGCCCCGGGTTCACGAATGGATTTCCAGTGACCGTTCTTGCTTTCTTCGCCGTCTTCGATCAGCGGCGACGCCTTGAAGTGCCGCTATTCCTTGGGGTGCGATATCGATATCGGCAGCGCGTCGACAATCGTTCGGTCTTTGATCTTGTCGGTGGCGATGTTCGTCACGAAAAAGGACCCATGGCCCTGGCATAGGGTTGTGCGGTGACCGAATCTCCCACGGCTTCCCAGGTCCTTCGTCGACCGCGCCTTCTCACCACCGAGGTACTCGCCGGCATCGTGACGACCCTCGCGCTCATCCCCGAGGTGATCGCGTTCTCGGTGATCGCGGGCGTCGACCCGAAGGTGAGCCTCATGGCCTCCGTCGTGCTCGCCGTGTCGATGTCGATCCTCGGTGGTCGGCCCGCCATGATCACGGCGGCCGCCGGCGCCGTCGCCCTCGTGGTCGCCCCGCTCGTACACGAGCACGGCGCCCAGTACCTGTTGCCGACCGTGGTGCTCGCCGGCATCGTGCAGATCCTGTTCGGTGTCCTGGGCCTGGCCCGGCTCATGCGCTTCATCCCGCGATCGGTCATGATCGGCTTCGTCAACGCCCTCGGCATCCTGATCTTCACCGCCCAGCTCCCGCACGTGATCGGTGTGCCGTGGCCGGTCTACCCGATGTTCGCGCTCACGCTCCTGATCGTGATCGGCCTTCCTCGGATCACGAAGGCGGTGCCCGCGCCACTCGTGGCCATCGTCGTGGTCACCTCGATCGCGATGGTCGCCCACCTGGCCATCCCGACGGTCGGTGACCAGGGGGCCGTCGGGGGCGGATCACCCGGAGTGACCCCGCTGCTCGTGCCGCTGAACCTCGAAACGCTGCGCATCATCGGACCGACGGCGCTCAGCGTCGCGTTCGTCGGGCTCATGGAGACACTGCTCACGGCCAAACTCGTGGACGGCATCACCGACACGAAGTCCGACAAGGGCCGTGAGTCATGGGCGCTCGGGGTCGCCAACATCCTCGCCGGGTTCTGGGGCGGCATCGCCGGTTGCGCCATGATCGGTCAGACCGTCGTGAACGTGAAGCTCGGCCGCGCCCGCACCCGAGTCTCCACCTTCATCGCCGGAGTCATGCTTTTGGCCCTGGTCACCGTGTTGTCGGACGTCATGGAGCAGATCCCCATGGTCGCCCTCGCCGCCGTGATGATGGTCGTCGCCGTCTCCACCATCGACTTCCACAGCGTGCGGCCCTCAACGCTCAAACGGATGCCCCTGTCCGAAACGAGCGTCATGGTCGTCACCGTCGCGGTCGTGGTGGCGACGGACAACCTCGCCATCGGGGTCGGTGTGGGCGTGCTGCTCGCGATGGTGCTGTTCGCGCGCCGGGTCGCGCACGTGGTCACCGTCGAGCGTTTCGCGGGGACGGAGTCCGTCATCTATACCGTGCACGGTCCCCTTTTCTTCGGCAGCAGCAACGACCTCGTCGAGCAGTTCTCCTACGCGGAGGACCCGGCGTCGGTCAGCGTCGACTTCTCGGCGGCGCAGATCTGGGACGCCTCGACGGTCGCCGTACTCGATTCGGTGCAGGCCAAGTACGCCGACCATGGCATCGAGGTACGTTTCATCGGCCTCGACAAGAATTCGGTCCGCTTCCACAGCCGCCTCACGGGAACGCTCGACTGAGCCGCGATCACTCCTGGCAGCTCCTTATCTTAAAACCGTTCCCGGGCCGTCTCCTCGGTGTCGTCCGCGCGAGCGGCGTCACGCCAGGCCTGAAGGTTCCCCATGGTCGGCCTCCCCGCGGAGGTTTCGGTGACCACGGCTTCGATGACCTCGCGCAGTGCGGTGAAGCTGTGTGCGGGCAGCAGGGAGTCGCAGTGGGGCAGGGCCGCGGACATACCGCCCGTGGAAGGAGTGAACCCGTGGGCCGCCGCCCTGGGGTTGGCCCACACGATCCGGTGGGCACGCCGACGCAGCCTCTTCATCGCCGCCGTCATCGCCTCGGGCGAATCGCTGTCCCACCCGTCGGAGAGCACCACCACGACCGCGCCGCGCAGCAGGGCGCCGTGGCGGGAGGCGAGCAGTTCCCGCAGGCTCGCGGCGATCCGGGTGCCGCCGAACCGGTCCGTCACCGCCTCGGTCACCTTGGCCTGCGCCTCGTCCACGGTGCCTCGGCGCAGCAACGGGGTCAGACGGGTCGGGCGGGTCCCGAAGGTGAAGGTCTCGGTCTCCAGCAGCCGGGTGAGTGCGCGCGCCAGGTGCAGGTGTGCTGCGGCCTGGGCGCGCATGGACCCGCTGACGTCGCACAGCACCACCACGCGGCGCGGCCGTTTCTCGGGACGTTCGCGCACCAGGGTGAGGGGTTCCCAACCGGTGCGCCGTGCCCGCGCCAGGGTGGCCCGCAGCGCCACCCTCCCCCCGGACCGCCCTCGGGCCCGCCTCCGAGTGCGTCGTCGCGGCGGATCGGGACGCAGCGTCGCGATCCACTCGCCCAGCAACGCGACCTCCGTGTCGGAGAGCCGTTCGAAGGGTTCGTCGGCCCGGGCCTCCAGGTCGCTGGGCGATGGCTCGGGCAGTTCGTGGGACTCCTCGTCGTCACGTTCCACGGAGGACAGGGTCACCCAGGGCAGTCCGCCCGAGGCCGTGCCCTCGGGCTCGCCGCCGTCGGAGGAACCGGGGGACTCGTCGCGCACACGCAGGGAGGAGGGGGCCGGGGTGGTATCCGTACGGGGCGCCCCGTCCTCGAAGGCGGCGGCGAACACGGCGTCGAAGCGCGGCAGGTCCTCCGCACGTCGCACCAGGCACACCCGGGCCGTCCAGTACAGCGTGCCCACGTCGTCGGGAAGCCGCGTGGCCAGCGCCCGTGCCAGGGTGCCCGCGGCGTCCAGGTCCACCCGGGCGCCGCGGGCACGCAGGCGCTCGGTGAAGGCGACCGCGAACGCCGCCCGGTCCACCCCCGGCAGCGGGGAGGCGGCGGGCTCAGCCGAAGACGGCATAGCCGATGAGGAACCCGACCGCCAGTGCCACCACCACGGCGATGGCCGGCCACAGGAGTCCGCCGCCACCGGAGACCGCCATCAGGTCCACCGGCTCGGCCTCGGGGCCGTCGATGGTCCGTCTGTGCGGCGCGGTCGGAACCGTCGCGGCCCCCCGCACCTTCGGTGTCTCCGAGGCGGACTCGCCGCCCTCGTCATCCTGCTCGTCGTTGGACAGGGGCCCGCTGCCGGACATGTGCGCTCCGCCGGCCATGTGGGAGCCCGACTCCGTCCCCTCGCCGCTGGGGTCCTCGCCTTCGGTCATACCGTCCGCCTCCGTGGTGTCGAGGGCGGCGAGCCTTTCCTCCGCCCTCTCCACGAACTGCCCCAGCAGACGCTTCGAAACGTCCTTGATCATCCCGCCGCCCAACTGGGCGAGCTTCCCGGTGATCTTCAGGTCGGTCTCGACGGTCACGTCGGTGCGCCCGTCGGCCTCCGCCAGCCGGACCGTGACCGTCGCGGCGGCGTTGCCCGCGCCCCGGTCGGCCCGCCCCGAGGCCTCCACGACCGCGCGGTGCTCTTCGTCGTCGCGCTCCACGAACCGGGCGGTGCCCTTGTAGGCGGCCACGACCGGTCCGACCTTCACCTTCACCTTCCCGGAGTAGACGTCGTCCTCGACACCGGTCAGCTGCGCGCCCGGCATGCACGGCGCGAGCTCCTCGACGTCGGTGAACAGCTCCCACACCCGCTCGATGGGTGCGTCGACGGTGAACTCGTTGTCGATCCTCATGTGGTCGTCTCCGCTCGGGGCCCGGTCGGGGGCAGTACCGCGACCACGGTTTCGTGGTCGTCGGGGGTCTTGATGAGTGCGGACAGGGTGCGGACGATGTCGTCGCGGACCAGGTCGGTCACTCCCAGGGCGCCCAGGGCCGAAACCCAGTCGATGGTCTCGGCCAACCCGGGCGCCTTGTCCAGTTCGAGTTCGCGGACCCGGCCCACGAACTCGGTCGCGGACGCCACCAGGGCGGCGTTCGCCCCGGGGACCCGCCGGCGCAGAATGGCCGCGGCCCGCTCGGGTCCGGGGTAGGTGATCCAGTGGTAGAGGCAGCGCCGCCGCAACGCGTCGTGCAGGTCGCGGCTGCGGTTGGAGGTGAGCACGACCAGGGGCGGGTGTTCGGCGGTGAAGGTGCCCAGCTCGGGTACGGTCACCGACGCCTCACCCAGGAATTCCAACAGCAGCGCCTCGAACTCGTCGTCGGCCCGGTCCACCTCGTCGATCAGCAGTACCGGCGGCACCGACCCCCGGTGGCGGACCGCTCGCAGGATCGGCCGGTCCAGCAGGAACCGTTCGGTGAACAGGTCGTGGTCGGCCAACCGTTCCCCGCGCGACTCGGCGAGTCGGACCGCGAGCAGTTGCCGCTGGTGGTTCCACTCGTAGAGGGCCTCGCCGGCGGTCAGTCCCTCGTAGCACTGCAGTCGGATCAACGGGGTGTCCAGGACCCGGGCGAGGGCCTTGGCCACGGCGGTCTTGCCGACCCCGGGTTCGCCCTCCAACAGCAGGGGGCGGCCCAGGGCCATCGCCAGGGACAGGGCGGTGGCGGTGCCCTCGTCCACAAGGTGGTCCTGGGAGTCCAGGCGCCACCGGATCTCGTCGGCGTCGAGCATCTAGCCCTCCGCCGCCTTGCGGTCCCGACAGCCCGGGCAGCAGAACCACACGTCCTGGCCGTCGATCTCCAGGTGGGGGGTGGTGGTTCCCACGGTGACGGTCATCCCGCACACCGGGTCCACCACCGTGCCCGGGGCCGTGCTCTCCTGGGAGGCGGGCTCCTCCGGCGCGCCCAGCCCGTTCACCCGGACCTCCTGCACGAGCTGGGCCAGGATCGACAGCGCGATCTCCGGCGGGGTGCTCGCCCCGATGCCCAACCCGACCGGCGCGTGCACCCGACCGCGTTGGCAGTGGTCCAGCTCCAGGGAGTCCAGCACGGCGGCACCGCGCCTGCGCGAGGCCACCAGCCCCACGAATCCCACCCCGGCGTCCAGGGCGCTGCGGATCACGGCGGCCTCGTCACCGCCGTGACTGGCCACCACCACCGCCGTGGCACCCGCCACCACCTCGGTACCGGACCCCGACTCCACGACGAACCCCAGGGGCGGGGCCATCTCGCGCAGAGCCGACACGATGGGGGAGTCGCCCACGACCCCCACCACCGGATCCGGCAGCCGCGGTCGGAGGAAGATCTCCAGGGCGCCCCCGGACAGGCACGGGTTCACCACCACGTGCGCGCCGGGGGTCTCCGGGAAGGGCTCGCCCTCGCCCGGCAACACCCGCAACAGCACGCTGCGCCGGTCGCGGATCGCGCCCAGGGCGGCCTCGCGCACCGACCCCTGGGCGCACTGGCCGCCCACGAAACCCTCGATGGAACCGTCCTGGAGGACGATCGCGCCGTCCCCCGGTCGGACCGAGGCGGGCACCTGGGCCCGCACCACGGTCGCTTCGACGAACGGCACCCTTCCGGCGATCAGCTCACGGCCGCGTCCGGTCACGTCAATGGCGACCATCGCGTGGCCCCCTTCCTGGGTCCTGCCGACGGGTGGCGCCCGCCGGAGCGGGCACCACGGTTCTTCTCCGGACGCCTCAGAACGAGGGCTCGGCCCTGCCGTTCATGGCGTCCCACACCCGGGAGGGGGTGAGCGGCATGTCGGCGTGGCGCACCCCGAACGGCTTCAGGGCGTCCACCACCGCGTTGACCACAGCCGGCGGGGAACCCACCGTGGCGGACTCGCCCACGCCCTTGGCGCCGATCGGGTGGTGCGGCGACGGCGTCACCGTGTACCCGGTCTCCCAGTCGGGGACCTCCATCGCCGTGGGCAGCAGGTAGTCCATGAAGGAGCCGCCCAGGCAGTTGCCGTCCTCGTCGAAGGAGATCATCTCCATCAACGCCATCCCGACCCCGTCGGTCAGACCGCCGTGCACCTGGCCCTCGATGATCATCGGGTTGATGCGGGTGCCGCAGTCGTCGACCGCGATGAACCGGCGCACCTTGACCTGCGCGGTGTCCGGGTCGATGTCCACGACGCAGATGTAGGCGCCGTGCGGGTAGGTGAGGTTCTCCGGGTTGTAGCAGACCTGTGCCTCCAGGCCGCCCTCGATTCCCTCGGGCAGGTCACCGGCGCCGTGGGCGCGCAGCGCGATCTGCTGGATGGTGACCGAACGCTCCGGGTCGCCCTTGACGGAGAACGTGCCCTTGGTCCACTCCAGATCGGCGACCGAGGCCTCCAACATGCCCGAGGCGATGATCCGGGCCTTGTCGCGCACCTTGCGCGCGACCATGGCGGCGGCCGCCCCCGACACGGGGGTGGACCGACTGCCGTAGGTGCCGAGCCCGAACGGGGTGTTGTCGGTGTCGCCGTGCACGACGTCGATGTCGTCGGGCGCGATGCCGATCTCCTCGGCGACGATCTGCGCGAACGTCGTCTCGTGTCCCTGTCCCTGGGACTGCACCGACAGCCGTACCACGGCCTTGCCGGTGGGGTGGATCCGCAGTTCACAGCCGTCGGCCATGCCCAGGCCGAGGATGTCCATGTTCTTGCGCGGGCCGGCACCGACGGCCTCGGTGAAGAACGAGAGTCCGATGCCCATCAGCTCGCCCCTGGCGCGTTTCTCGGCCTGTTCCTCGCGCAGCTCCTCGTAGCCGGCGATGCGCATCGCCTCGCGCAGGGTGGGCTCGTAGTCGCCGGAGTCGTACACCCAGCCGGTCTTGGTGGTGTACGGGAACTGCTCGGGTCGGATCAGGTTCTGGGAACGCAGCTCCGCCGGGTCGGCCCGCAGCTCGTAGGCCAGGCAGTCCACCAGGCGTTCGACCAGGTACACGGCCTCGGTGATCCGGAAGGAGCACGCGTAGGCCACGCCACCCGGCGCCTTGTTCGTGTACACCGCCGTCATCTTGGCGTGCGCGGCCTCGATGTCGTAGCTGCCGGTGAACACCCCGAAGAAGCCCGCCGGGTACTTGCTCGGCGCGGCCTGGGCGTTGAACGCGCCGTGGTCGGCGAGCACGTTCGTGCGGATGCCGAGGATGCGGCCGTCACGGGTGGCGGCGATCTCCCCGCGCATGACGTAGTCACGGGCGAAACCGGTGCTGATGAGGTTCTCGGACCGGTCCTCCATCCACTTGACCGGTTTGCCGACCACCAGCGACGCCACGATCGCGCACACGTACCCGGGGTAGATCGGCACCTTGTTGCCGAACCCGCCGCCGATGTCGGGGGAGATCACCCGGATCTTGTGCTCGGGCAGTCCCGCCACCATCGCGTACAGGGTGCGATGCGCGTGCGGTGCCTGGGTGGTGGACCACAGCGTCAGCCGGCCCTCCACCGGGTCGTAGTCGGCGACGGCGCCGCAGGTCTCCATGGGGGAGGGGTGCACGCGCGGGTACACGATGTCCTCGGTGACCACCACGTCGGCCTTGGCGAACACCGCCTCCGTGGCGGCCTCGTCACCGGTCTCCCAGTCGAAGACGTGGTTGTCGGCCTTGCCCTCCAGATCGTCGCGAATGACCGGGGAACCCTCGGCCAGGGCGTTGCGAGCGTCCACGACCGGGTCGAGCAGGTCGTACTCGACGTCGATGAGCTCCAGGGCGTCGCGCGCGGAGTAGTGGTCCTCCGCCACCACGAACGCGACCTCCTGGCCCTGGAAACGCACCTTGTCGGTGGCCAGGACCGCCTGCACGTCGTTGGACAGGGTCGGCATCCACGCCAGACCCTTCTCCGCCAACGCCTCGCCGGTCACCACGGCCCTGACCTTGGGGTGGGCCTCGGCGGCGCTGGTGTCCACCGACACGATCCGGGCGTGCGCCACGGGGGAGCGCAGGATCGCCAGGTGCAGCATCCCGGAAAGCCGGACGTCGTCCACGTAGCGGCCGCGTCCGCGCACGAAGCGGGGATCCTCCTTGCGGAGCATCCGGCCGTGGCCGATGGGCTTGGCCCCAACGGTCTCCTGGTCGTGTACCGCGGTCATCGGACCTCCTCCTGTGCCTCGACCGGGGCCTGGTCGGCACCGTGGGCCGGGCAGCCGTTCGCCTCGTGTTCGGCCGCCCAACGCACCGAACGCACGATCGTGGCGTAGCCGGTGCAGCGGCAGATCTGACCGGAGATCGCCTCGCGGATCTCCTCCTCCGACGGGTCGGGGTTGCGGTCCAGCAGAGCACGGGAGGTCATCATCATCCCGGGGGTGCAGAACCCGCACTGGAGGCCGTGGCACTCCATGAACCCCTGCTGTACCGGGTCGAGCTCGTCGCCCTTGGCGAGTCCCTCGACGGTGCGGACCCTGCGGCCGTCGGCCATCGCCGCGAGCACGGTGCAGGACTTGACGGGTTCGTCGTCCATCCACACCGTGCACGCGCCGCAGTTGCTGGTGTCGCAGCCCCAGTGGGTGCCGGTCAGGCTCAGGTGGTCGCGCAGGAAGTGCACCAGCAGGAGCCGGCTCTCGATCTCCCCGGTGACCTCTTCACCGTTGACGGTCATGGTGACGCGCATGTTCAGGCCCTTCCGGTCCCGGCGACGGCGCGGCGCAGCGTCCGTCGGGTGAGTTCCTTGACGAGGTGGCGCTTGTAGTCGGCGCCGCCTCGGCTGTCGGTGGTGGGGTCGCAGGAGGCGACGGCGATCTCGCCCCCCCGCGTGTACAACTCCTCGGAAGGGGGCTGACCGCGCAGGGCCTCGGCGATCCCCTCGACCGCGACGGTGTCGGCGCCGACGGCGGTCAGCCCCAGACGGGCGTCGGTGAGGACCCCGTCGTCCAGCCACACGGCGGCGGCGACCGCGGCCACCGCCCAGTCGCCGGCGCGGCGCTCGACCTTCTCGAACGCGCTGGACCCGCCGGGCCGGACGGGGAAGCGGACCTCGACGAGCATCTCGCCGGGACCGACGGCCGTCTCGTAGGGGCCGACGTGGAACTCGGCCATGGGGACCAGGCGTTCGCCGTCGGTGCCGCGGATGACGCAGACCGCGTCCAGGGCCCCGCACACGGCGGACAGGTCCTCGGAGGGATCGGCCTGGCACAGCGAACCGCCCAGGGTGCCGCGGTTGCGCACCAGGGGGTCGGCGATGACCTTCTCGGCCTCGGCGAAGACGGGGAAGACCTCCGCCAGTTCCGTGGACTCCAGGAGTTCACGATGCCGGGTCATCGCCCCGATCCGGACCTCGTGGGCCTCGACCCGGATGTATCCGAGCTCGGCGTGGAGCTCGTTGATGTCGATGAGGTACTCCAGGTCGGTGAGCCGGAGCTTCATCATCGGCAACAGACTGTGGCCGCCCGCGACCAACCGCGCGGACTCACCCAAGCGGTCCAACAGACCGATCGCGTGGTCCACGCTGGTCGCGCGTTCGTACTCGAACGGTGCCGGGACCTGCATGCGTACTCCTTCGCATCGTGTGCGAGGCAGTGCACACCGCTTCTTGTTCGGCGGTCAACGGCGACCTAAGGCTTCGCTTAATCAGCGAGGTGGCAGGGGGTGGCGTGAAAGGTGTGAAAAACGTGGACCGACCGAAAACTCGTTGCGTCGAGTCGGGCGGCCGGTGAGACTGCACGGCATGTACTCCGACGACGACGCCGCCGCGCTCTACGACGCGCTCAACGGCTGGGCGCCCTCCGACGACTTCTACCTGTCCCACGTCATGACCGCCGACGCCGTGCTCGACGTGGGGTGCGGGACCGGGATGATGCTGCATCGCGCCCGTCAGGAGGGGCACACCGGTCGGTTGTGCGGGGTCGATCCGGACGTGGCCGCGCTACGGCGGGCGAGGGCACGAGCGGACGTGGAGTGGATCGAGGGCCGTGCCGACGGTATGTCCTTCGACGGGGAGTTCGACCTGGCGTTCATGGCGAGCAACGCCTTCCAGGTGTTCGTCACCGACGCCGCGTATCGTGACTCGCTCACCGCGATCCGGACGGCGCTGCGGGAGGGCGGCGGCTTCGTGTTCGGCACTCGCAACCCCTCGG
>NZ_DYZD01000304.1 GCF_020741345.1 Nocardiopsis listeri | reverse complement strand
ACCGCGCGCTGGCTCTTCCTCGGATTCTTCATCGCCTTCGCGATCAAGGCCCCGATGTGGCCGGTGCACACCTGGCTGCCCACGGCGGCGGGCTCCTCCAGCCCCGGCACCGCGGTACTGCTGGTCGGTGTCCTGGACAAGGTCGGCACCTACGGGATGCTCCGGTTCTGCCTGGAGCTGTTCCCCTCCGCGGTGTCCTGGTTCGTGTGGCCGGTGGTGGGACTCAGCGTCGTGAGCATCATCTACGGCGCGATCGTGGCCATCGGACAGAGCGACATGATGCGCCTGGTGGCCTACACCTCGATCTCCCACTTCGGGTTCATCACCCTGGGCATCTTCGTCCTGACCCCCCAGGCGCAGGCGGGTGCGGCCCTGTACATGGTCAACCACGGCTTCGCCACCGGCGCGCTGTTCCTCATCGTGGGCTTCCTCATCGCCCGTCGGGGCAGCTCCCGCATCGAGGACTTCGGGGGTGTCCAGAAGGTCGCGCCCAAGCTCGCCGGAGTGTTCCTGGTGACCGGTCTCGCCGGTCTGGGCCTGCCCGGACTGGCCCCGTTCGTCAGCGAGTTCCTGGTGTTCGTGGGCGCCTACGCCTTCAACCCGGTGCCCGCGATCATCTCCGTGGTGGGCGTGGTCCTGGCCGCTCTCTACATCCTGTGGATGTACCAGCGCACCATGACCGGTCCCACCCCGGAGAAGCTGTCGAAGCTGCCGGACCTGTCCGCGCGTGAGACCTGGGTGGTGGCCCCGCTGCTCGCCCTCATCATCGCGCTCGGCGTCTACCCGCAGCCCCTGCTCAACGTGATCAACCCCGCCGTCGAACGCACCGTGGAGATCGGGGCGGACACCGCCTCGGCCACTACGAACGCCGAGGGCGACACCGAGGAAGGAGACGAGGAGTGAACGCGCTCTACGTCGCCGACGGGGCGCCCCCGTCGCTCCCCGGCATCACCGAGGCGGCACCGACCCTGGACTGGTGGCTTCTCGCCCCGATCCTGGTGGTCTTCGGCGCCGGTGTGCTGGCGGTGCTGTTCGAGGCCTTCTTGCCCAAGAAGGTCCTGCGGCCGGTGCAGATCACCGTCGCCGCCGTGGCCCTGCTCGTCACCTTCGTCATGATCGTCCTCCAGGTGGAGGCGGTCGGTGACGGCGTGATCGTGGCGGGCGGAGTCCTCGCCGTGGACCGCGTGGTGCTCTTCCTGCAGGGCACCATCACCGTGCTGGCCCTGATCAGCCTCATGCTCATCGCCGAACGGCGTGACGGTCGCGACGCGTTCTCCGCGCAGGCCGCCACGGTCCCGGGCAGCGAGGAGGAGCGCAGGCACATCCTCGCCGGGTCCCAGCACACCGAGGTCTACCCGTTGGTGCTGTTCGCGGTGCTGGGCATGTTGCTCTTCCCCGCGGCCAACGACTTCCTCACCATGTTCATCGCCCTTGAGGTGATGAGCCTGCCGCTGTACCTGCTGTGCGGGCTGGCCCGCCGCCGTCGCCTGTTCTCCCAGGAGGCCGCGGTCAAGTACTTCCTGCTCGGCGCGTTCTCCTCGGCGTTCTTCCTCTTCGGCATCGCCCTGGTGTACGGCTACGCGGGTTCGGTGAACTTCACCGCTATCCGTCAGGCCGTGGACTCGGGCGGCGCGGCGATCTTCGCCGACGGAAACGGCGAACCGCTGCTCGTCATGGGCATCGGCCTGGTCGCGATCGGTCTGCTGTTCAAGGTCGGCGCCGTGCCCTTCCACAACTGGAAGCCGGACGTCTACCAGGGCGCCCCCACCCCCATCACCGCGCTCATGGCCTCCTGCACCCTGGTGGCCGCGTTCGGTGCTCTGCTGCGGGTGTTCTTCGTGCCCTTCGGTGGTTCCCTGGAGGTCTGGGAACCGATGCTGTGGACGGTCGCCATCCTCACCATGGTGGCGGCGGCGGTCGTCGCGGTCACCCAGCGCGACATCAAGCGACTGTTGGCCTACTCCTCGGTCGTGCACGCCGGTTTCATCCTCACCGCCGTGATCGCCTCCAGCACCGAGGGCCTCGTGGGCGCCATGTTCTACCTGGCCGCCTACGGGTTCACCACCCTGGGCGCCTTCGCGATCGTCACCCTGGTGCGCACCAGGGACGGTGGTCAGGAGCTCGGCGACCTGGAGGGCTGGGCCGGTCTGGGGCGTCGTGCCCCCGGCCTCGCGCTCGCGCTGTCGCTGTTCCTGCTGGCCTTCGCCGGGATCCCGCTCACCAGCGGGTTCATCGGCAAGTTCGCGGTGTTCCAGGCCGCCGTCGCCGCGGGCGCCACCCCGCTCGTGGTGGTCGGTGTCCTCAGCAGCGCGGTGACCGCCTTCTTCTACATCCGGATCATCGTTGTGATGTTCTTCCGGGAATCCGAGGGCGAAGGCCCCACGGTGGCCCGCGCGGGCGCCCTCACCGGCGGTGTGATCACCGTGGGTGTGGCGGCTACGCTGGCCCTCGGGATCTTCCCGGGGCCGGTTCTGGACAACCTCCTTCCAGGCTCCGAGGCCGGACAGGAACCCGCGGCGGTGATGGTTCACCAGGTCACCGAGGAGTGATCGCCGACCCGGGTGTGGCTTTGGACGATCATTCCGGGTCGGATACCGTGGCAAGTCGGATCATGTTCATGTGCTGAGCGTGCGGCGGCCCCCTTCACGGGGGGTCGCCGACACGCCCGTTCAACAGGTGGAGCTTTACGGTGAGCGGTGCTGTCCCGAGCGGGTTTCTCGCTCTGCCGAGAGTCGACCCGGCCCTCGCACGAGGGGTGCAGGACGACCTCGAGAAGGTGGAGGAGCTGCTGCGGGAGTCGGTGCGGTCCAGTGACCCGTTGCTGACCGAGGCGGCGTCCCACCTGTTGGAAGCCGGAGGCAAGCGCTTCCGCGCCATGCTCGTGCTGCTCGCCGCCCACTTCGGTGACCCCAAGGTCCCCGACCTCATCCCCGCGGCGGCCGTGGTGGAATTGACCCACGTGGCGACGCTCTACCACGACGACGTCATGGACGAGGCCGAACTGCGCCGCGGCAGGTCCAGCGCCAACCAGCGCTGGGGCAACACCGTCGCCATCCTCACCGGCGACTACGTGTTCGCCAAGGCCTCCACGATGCTGGCCGACCTGGGTACCGAGGCCGTCCGCCTGCAGGCCGAGACCTTCGCGCGCCTGGTACAGGGGCAGATCCTGGAGACCTCCGGTCCTCGGGACGGCGTCGACCCCTTGGACCACTACCTCAACGTCATCGACGACAAGACGGCCTCACTGATCGCCTCGTCGGCGGAGTTCGGCGGCATGTTCGGCAAGGTCGACCCGGAGACGGTCAGCACCCTGACCCGGGCCTGCGACGCGCTGGGCATGGCCTTCCAGCTCGCCGACGACATCCTGGACGTGGCGAGCGAGACCGCCGAGTCGGGCAAGGTCCCCGGTACGGACCTGCGCGAGGGTGTGCTCACCCTGCCCATGTTCTACGCGATGCGCTCCGAGGACCCGGCCGACGAGCGCCTGAAGTCCCTGCTGGGGCGGCCGCTCGACGACACGGAGGCCGAGGAGGCGCTGACGCTGCTGCGTCCCCACCCGGCCATGGACGAGGCCGACACGACCCTGCGCAACTGGGCCGACAAGGCCCGGGGAGAGCTGAGCACCCTCCCGGACATCCCGGCGCGGGACGCCTTCCTCTCACTGTGCGACTACGTGGTGGAGCGCTCCGGCTGAGTCGGTCCCTCGACCGACCGACGAGCGCGCGTGGTCGGGGGCGGCACCTCGTAAACCGAAGCGGAGTGAGAGGCATCCCACCGGGTGCTGTCCCAAGCCCCCGATCCGAGAGCCGCTTTCCGTGAGCACACCCCCCGCACAGGGCCGGCGGATCCCCGGCCTGTCCCCTCTGCACCCCGACGACCCCGAGAACGTGGGGCCCCACCGTCTGATCGGCCGCCTTGGAGCGGGCGGCATGGGCGTGGTCTATGGGGCCCTCGACCCGGACGGGACGCCCGTCGCGGTCAAGACCGTGCACGCCCGACTCGCCGCCGACCGCGTCTACCGCCGGGCCGGTGCGCCGGGCCGCGCGTCCTCGGCGCGGATACCCGCGCGGACGTTCCGTGGTTGGCCACGGAGCTGGTCGAGGGGCCCTCGTTGGGGCGACGTCTGGGGTCGGCGGGCCCTCTGTCGGGGAAACAGCTGACCACCCTGGCGACCGGCGTCCTGGCCGTGTTGCGGGACCTGCGCTCCCAGGGGGTCGTCCACCGGGACCTGAAGCCGGGGAACGTGATCCTGGGCGCCGGTGGACCGAAGGTGGTGGACTTCGGGATCGCCCGAGCCCTCGACGGAACCGCTTTGACCAGGACCGGGGGGTTGGTGGGCTCTCCGGGGTGGATCGCTCCCGAACGCCACCGACAGGGGATCTCGACGCCCGCCGCCGACGTGTTCTCCTGGGGCGCCCTCGTGGCGTTCGCCGCGACGGGACGACCGCCCTTCGGGCAGGGAACACCATCACGGGGGATGGTTCTCGGTGGTCACGGAACAGGGGGTCGTGTCGCCGGTCGACGGCGGGGCGGAGCTCGAAACCGAGGAGCGGTTGGTCTTCGAAGGGGCACCGGAGCGCGGGCTCATCGTCTTGGAGTCCCCGGACCACGAGGAGAACGTCCGCGGGTACCCGCCGGTCGGACCGTGCTACGACGCCACCGGCGGCGAGTTCTCCACCGTCTACGACGACTGCCTCCGACCCCGCGCCCCGCCACGAACAAGGACGGCGCCGCCCCCGTACACCGGGGCGGCGCCGTCGACACGGGGAGTGCCGTCAGTTGGCTTTAGGAGACCACGGGGAGCGCCTCGGAACCGGGCAGGTCCATGAAGGTGGGGTGCTCGACCATGCCCTCGGGGGTCTCCTGCTCGGCGGTGCCGCCCTCGATGGATACCAGGTCGCTGGTGTCCACGTCGCCGAGCAGGTCCGTGCCGCGGCTCAGGCCGGCCACCAGGTCCTCGGCGGCGGTGGTGTCCAGACCCTCGGCGACCTGGGGGAGCTGCGCGTCCGCCAGGGGACCGTTCACGTCGACGGGCTTGGCCTCACCCGACGAAACGCCCTGGGCCAGTCCGTCGGTGAGGTCGGTCAGTCCCGGGGTCTGGGGCGAGCTCTGCGGGACGGTCGTGACCTCGTCGTCCCAGGCGCGGTTGCCCACCGTGCCCAGGACCTCCTCCTCGCCCAGGTCCACGTGGTTGTCCGAGGTGACCGGGTTGGACTCGACGACGTCCTGGATCCGGTCGGGGGTCCGCACACCGAAGCCGGCGGCCAGGTCCCACACGTTGGGGGCCGTGGGAAGCTCGCTCTCGGGGTGGCTCAAGGGCAGGGTCGGCGCCTCCGACTCCGGCAGGGTCAGCGTCTCGTCGCGCAGGTCGGTGACGGCCACCACGGTGTTCGGCAGCACCTCCTGGGCCTTGTCCTCCACGGTGCCACCGGCCCCGCGGGCGGTGTCCTCCAACGCCACCCCGGCGTCCTGCGCGCCGGCCTCCAGTGACTCACCGGCCGCGTGCCCGATCGTGTCGTGCGGGTCCCCGTCCAGACCGGTGGCGTCCTGGGCCTCGGTGACGGCGTCGGCCAGCGGGGAGTCGGGGAGGACGGCGCCCAGGTCGGGGGCGCCGTGCCCGGGGTCGTTGGCGCCGGCCTGCAGCTCCTCCAGGGCGGTTCCGGCGATCGGTCCCACGCCCTCGGGAGCGATCTTGTGCATGGCGGGCGCCACGCCTTCGACGAGGGCCCGCTCGACCGTGGGGGCGATGTCGTGCATGGGGGTCTGCAGGTCCTGGGCCCCGGCGACACCGGCGCCGAGGGCCACGAATCCGGCGGCGCCGGCGGCGAGGATCACGGTTCGGGCTGTCAGGCGCTTGGGCTGGGTCATGGGTTTCCTTCCTGAAGCTGCTGCTGGGGCGGCCGCGGGAGGCGGCCTGATCGAGCCGGGGTGGACCACCGGCTGACGTGAATCACGTGTGCGAGGCACGGGACTCAGGTCAGCTCCCAGACGGAGAGGGCGGGGTGAGGCTGGGAACGGTCCGAAGGGCGCACGGAAAGCGCACAGGGGCACGCGGGCAGGCGTGGTAACACGCGCCGAACGTGCGGTCGGGCCGTTCGCTAGTCGGGGGAGACCGTGGGGTCGTCCGCCGGGTCCGCGGGTGTGGCGTGCGGAGACCGGGCGTGCACGAGCGCGGTGGCGGCGTCGGGTCCGGGCAACGTGGCCGCGGCGAGGTAGCCGGCGACGGCGGCGGGAGCCGAGGTGGGGGCGCCGGCGGAGGAGACCGCGGAACCGGTGGTGGCCTGAACCTCGGGCGGGTCGACGGGACCGCCGGTGAACGCCTCGGCGGGCTCGGGGTCGTGTTCGGCCTCGGCGGTCGGGTGGCCTTCGACCGCGGGTCGGAACGGGTCCGGGACGGCCCGGTCCTCAGCGGTCTCGGTGGTCTCGTCGGCGGACGGCTTCGCCGGGGCCTGGGACTGCGATTCGGGCGAGGCGGTCGACTCGTCGGTGACCGGTTCGACGTCGGGACGTGAGGAGGCGACCGGTTCGACCAGAGTCGGAACGAGGCCCTGATCGGCGGCCTCTTCACGGGTGCGGTCGATCTCGGTGACGACCCCTCGCACCTCGCCTCGCACCTCGGCGACGGCGGGCTCGGGCAGGGCGACGGCGGACGCCGCCGCCTCACCGGCCCCCTGCTCCACTCGCTGGTGGACGGTGCCGAGGGTGTCGGTCACCGGCGCGGTCACCGGCGCGGTGACCTCGTCGACCCGTTCCAGCCCCAGTTCCCCCAACGGCTCCGACCGGGTCTCGGCCTGGGCGGGCGCGGAGAGCAGCCACAGGGCGGCGAACAGCACACCGAGCATGAACAGGAGGGCGGGTGCCGCCGCGCGCAGGCCCGAGGCGGCACGGAGCGTGCCGATCGAGCTGATGCGAGGCTTCACGAGGACCCTCCAGGGCAGGTGGCCGGTTCGGGGTGGGGCGGAGCCCGACACCCACGACCAGACGTTAGCACAGGGTCACACAGTGTAGTTTCGGTTCTCCGGAACCGGGGAACTCACTCTCGCGGTGAGGGGGCCGGGGGAGTCGTGGGGGCGTCGGGGAGACCGCCCGTCGCGGTGCGCTCGGCGGATCGGCGACGGGACGAACGCACCTGGTCGTAGGCGAACACGCACACGGCCAGCCACACGAATCCGAAGCCCACCCAGCGGCTCAGGGGCATCTCCTCGCCCTGGAGCAGCCAGCCGATGAGGAACATCATGGTCGGCGCGATGAACTGGAGCATCCCGATCACGCTCAACGGCACCCTGCGCGCGGCCATCCCGAACAGCAGCAGCGGCAGCGCGGTCACGAAACCACCGCCGATCAGCAGCGCGGTGTGACCGGGCGAGACCGAGAACGCCGTACCGCTCCCGGTGACCTCCAGATAGACCACGTAGCCCAGGGCCGGCAGGAACATCACCAGGGTCTCGACGGTCAGGCTCTGTAGCCCGTCCAGGCTCACGTACTTCTTCACCGCGCCGTAGGCGGCGAAGGAGGAGGCCATGAGCAGGGAGAGCCAAGGGGTGGAGCCGTAGGCGACGGTCATCACGACCACCGCCGCCGCGCCCAGGCCGACGGCGACCCACTGGGCGGTACGCAGACGCTCGGCGAAGAACACCACGCCCAGGCAGACGGTCATCAGCGGATTGATGAAGTAGGCCAGCGAGGCCTGCAGGGTCTGCGTGGTGGAGACCGAGTAGATGAAGCCCCACCAGTTGAGCGAGATGAGTACGGCCGCGGCGGCCACCGGAAGCAGGCGCCTGGGGCTGCGTAGGAGAGGGAGAAGCCACGCCCGGCCGCGCCGCGCCAACAGCAGGAAGACGCACATCGCGGCCAGGGCCCACACCATGCGGTGGGCGAGGATCTCGGCGGGTTCTGAAGCGGAGAGGAACGGCCAGTACATGGCCGCGAAGCCCCACAGGAGGAAGGCGCTCGCCCCGAGGGCGACACCACGGTTGGATTCCGGCACAACGGCAATCGTAGGATGAATCGATCGCCCTGTCTTCCCCCTTTTTTGTGCCCGTGGATAGCCTGGAGACATGTTCGGTAGAAACGCCACCATGGTCGAGCCCGCCCGCGCCCTCCCCGGCCGGGACACACCGATCGAGCCGCCCTTCGGGCACACGGTCCTGGGCACCTCGCTGACCCCGCCCTACCCGGAAGGCAGCGAGATCGCCGACCTGGGCATGGGCTGTTTCTGGGGCGCGGAGCGCGTGTTCTGGCGATTGGGGGCCGAACGCGGCGTCATCACCACCGCCGTGGGATACGCCGGCGGGTACACGCCCAACCCCACCTACGAAGAGGTGTGCTCGGGTCTGACCGGTCACACCGAGGCCGTGCGCGTGGTCTTCGATCCGAAGCTGATCTCCTACGAGGAGATCCTCAAGATCTTCTGGGAGGGCCACGACCCGACGCAGGGCCTGCGCCAGGGCAACGACGTCGGCAGCCAGTACCGGTCGGCGATCTACTACCACTCCGAGGCCCAGCACAAGGTGGCCGAGGCCACCAGGGAGGCTTTCCAGCCCGCCCTGACCCGGTCCGGCTATGGCGCCATCACCACCGAGATCGCCCCGCTGAAGGCGTTCTACTTCGCCGAGGACTACCACCAGCAGTACCTGTCCGACGCCAAGAACCCCAACGGTTACTGCGGTATCGGCGGAACCGGAGCCAGCTGCCCCATCGGCGTGGCCACCGCCGACGACTGATCCAGAGCCCGAGCGACGAAGGCCGGAGTGGAACCTTCCACTCCGGCCTTTTGTATGGGTTCTGGTGGGGCAACTCAGAAAGGTGATCAGGGGTTGGGCGGCGGCGCCGGCGAGGGCGGCCAAGGCGTAGCCGGTGATGAGGTGGCCGATGCAGCGGCGGGGTTCGCGGTGGCTCGCCGGGCGGCGGGGCCGGTCG
>NZ_DYZD01000303.1 GCF_020741345.1 Nocardiopsis listeri | reverse complement strand
GACGACTGGTACACCTCCGGGTTGCGCGGCAGTGGGAGCGTCACGACGGTGGCCGAGGACGTCTTCATCCCCCAAGAGCGCGTTCTGCCCATGGGTACCGTCCTGGCCGGAAGGAACGACCCCGAGACCTCCCCCGCCTACCGGTCACCACTGCTGCCCGTCGCCGCCGCTTCCTCCGTGGGCTGCGCGGTCGGCATGGCAGCGGGGGCCGCAGACGCCTTCCTTGAACGCCTCCCCGGACGGAAGATCACCTACACCTCCTACGAGCGACAGAGCGAGGCCCCTCTGACCCATGTCCGGGTGGCGGAGTCCGCGATGCTCTCCGACACCGCCGGGTTCCACGCCCTGCGATTGGCGGAAACGGTGGACGGTAGGGGGATCGACGGCTCCGAATGGTCCCTGGAGGACAGGGCCCGGTGCCGCGCGGACCTCGGTGCGGCCTGTCGGAGTGCTCGGGAGGCCGTCGACCTGCTCGCGTCCTCCAGCGGCGGATCCTCGGTGTACTCCACCGCGCCGATCCAACGGTTCCGACGGGACCTGCACGCCGTGAACCTGCACGCGCTGATGAACCCCGACACCAACCACGAGCTGTACGGGCGCGTCCTGTGCGGCCTGGAACCCGACACCCCTTATGTGTGAACCCCGATACGCCCCGGAAAGGGCGATGACGACAAGGAGAGGTCGATGAACGCACGAACGAAGGAGACCGCGGTGGAGGAGAAGGACAGGGAGGCGGTCGTCGCCGTGCCGGGGCGCATCGTGGCGGCCTGGCGGGAGAACAACGCCCAGGCCTTCTCCGAGGTCTTCACCGAGGACGGCACCATGATCCTGCCGGGCGTCTTCCGCAAGGGACGCCAGAACGTCAAGGCCTTCATGGAGTCGGCCTTCTCGGGCCCGTACAAGGGCACCCGAGTGACGGGGACCCCCGTGGACCTACGTTTCCTCGGCCCCGACAACGCGGTGATCGTGACCCAGGGAGGCATTCTGGCCTCCGGTGAGACCGAGGTCTCCGACGAACGGGCCGTCCGTGCCACCTGGGTCGTCACCCGCGAAGCCGGGGACTGGCGCCTGGCCTCCTACCAGAACAGCCCGCGAGGATGAGTCGTGACCGGCCCGGGGCGGTGACCGGGCCGGTCGGCACGAAGACAGAGGGTGGGAACGGTTCTTCGTTCCCACCCTCTTCGTTCACCCCGCTCAGGTGTCCTGGGCCGCGGGCACGGCCTTCCGGCCGAGCCGGACGGGAAGGCTCCGGTGGCCGTTCATGATGAAGGTCGGCAGCGGCTCCAACCCGTGTTCGGGTACGGCCAGAGCGATCTCGGGGAAGCGGGAGAACAGTCGCGACAGTCCCGTCTCGGCGACCAGCCGGGCCACACCGGCCCCCAGACAATAATGGGGACCGATCCCGAAGGACAGGTGTTCCTTGTCCTCTCGGGTCAGGTCGAAGCGGTCGGCGGTCTCCCCGTGCAGGTCCGGGTCACGACCGACGGCACTGTAGTTGACCAGGATGGGATCACCCTGGGAGATGGTCACACCACCCAGTTCGATGTCTTGAACCGCGTACCGCAGGGGCAGATGGGCCAGGGGGGACTGCACGCGCAGCGTTTCATCCACGACCTCCTGCCACGGGACCCGCCCCGAGAGGACCAGATCGAGTTGATCGGGATGGGAGAGCAGGGCGGTGATGGCGTTGTCGAAAAAGTTGATCGTGGTCTCGGATCCGGCTCCCAGGATCGCGAAGATCGTGTCCGTGAGCTCCTGATCGCTCAACCTGGAACCGTCCTCGTCCTGCGCCGCGATGAGGTCGGAGGTGATGTCCTCCCCCGGCTCACCGCGTTTGAAGGCGATCAGTTCCGTCATGGCCCCACGCCAACCCGTGAGTACGGCCTGGGCCTGCTCTGGACCGACCGTGGTGTCGACCATCATGTCGACGACCTCGGCGGTCCTGGCCCGTGCCTCCTCCGACATGCCGATCATGTCGGCGACGAGCCGAGCGGGTAGCGGGTAAGCGAAACGTGACCGGAGGTCGACCTCCTCGGATGGTCCCGAGCGGCCCAGCCCTTCGAGCAGTTCCTCGGTCAGTTCCTCGATCCGCGGTAGGAAGGCCTTGCTCCGACGCGGGGTGAACGCCTTGCCCACCAGCTTCCTCAGCCGTAGGTGGTCCTTTCCGTGGGCGGTCACCATGTTGTCCATGGCGATCCAGCTGATCATTTCCCAGTCCGGAGGGATCTCCCCGTTGATGAAGGCCGGCCAATGAGCACGAGCGCTCTTGGTCACACGAGGATCGGTGAGCACGGACTTGATCGCGCTGTAGCTGTTCAGCGACCACGCCAGAACACCGCCGGGGAGCTCCACCCGCGTCGCGGGGCCCCGAGAACGGAGCATGTCGGTCTCACCGTGCAGATCCCGTCCACCGGTGTCGAGTACGTGAGGGCATGTCGAGGCCATGAGGGCACCATCCTTCTTGACGAGAGGTCATCAGACGAACTGTCCGGGCTTACGACCCTCACCGGCCGGGCCACGATAGGCCTGGGCGATGTCCAGCCAGTGGTCGGCGTCGGACCCGAACCCGCGCACGGCCAGGTCGTCACGGTGACGGCGTCGGGTGACCAGCAGACAGAAGTCGGTGGCCTCGCCCGTGATCCGCTGTTCGGCGTCGGCCGGTCCGAACTCCCACTTCTGTCCGGAAGGCGAGGTCAGTTCGTACCGGAACTCCGTCTCCGGCGGAACGAGTCCCCGGGACTGGTAACCGAACTCCCAGGTCAGCACCGCGAAACCGGCCACGTTACCGATCCGGTCGGTACGTTCGGGGGTCACCCCCAGCGCGTCGGCGATGTCCTGTCCGTGGGCGAAGACCTCCATCATCCCCGCACAGGCCAGCACACCCGGGGGGATCGGTCGCACGAGCCAGGGCAGTGGTCGGTCGGCCGGGGCCGCGGCCAGCGCATCGATCGCGAAGTCACGGTCGGCCCGCCAACGGGCGAGCAGCCTCTCCGGGTCATCCAGGGGGTAGGTGGTAAGCACCGCGTTGACGGCGCCGTCGAAGTCCTCGGCGGCCTTGGCCGTCATTGCGGCGAAGGCCTCGGCGTCCGAGGCCGCGGTTCCGGCCAGGCGGAAGACGAAGGACAGGTGGGCGACCTGGTGGGCCACGGTCCACCCCACTGCCGGAGTGTCCCTTGCCCACTCGGCCGGGGACAGCTCCGCCACGAGCGCGTCGATCTGCGCCGCCTCGGCGGTCAGGTCCTCGATGACGGCGGGGAGTTCGGTGATGACGTTGGGGAGATCGTTCACGTCGGCTTCCTCTTGTTCTCTTGTGGGGTGTGCGAGTGTGCGTGTTCGGGGCCCTCGCCCGCCGTAGGGATCGGGGCGTGTCGGGCCGCGGTCATGGCCGCCCAGGAGACGATGCGGACCAGGGCCGGATCGTCGACTCCGAGTTCACGGCAACCGGCGATCGTCCCCCCGTCGACCTGGTAGGAGGCTCGTGCGGTGAGCAACACCAGACGGCCCAGAGGTCGATCGTCCCGGGGAAGGTCGCGCACCACCTCCTCCACCCAGGCACGGCTGATCCCCGCCGGACCGACGCCGTGCTCCTCGAGGTGTCGGTGCAGCATGTTCCGCACGGTGAGGGGGAGGACCCCTTCCCCGGCCGCGTCGATGGTGAGGGTCGCGGCGGCCAGGGCGGACCGGATCCGTGGGGCTTCGGCGGCCCAACCCAGGTCCTCGGGCAGGGGCGCGCCTCGCGCCGCTTCGGGCAACAGGTCGAGAGGCGGTCCGGAACGCGCCCTCCCGTCCCCGGCGGCGATCACCGCCCCCGTGGCGCGACGCAGTGTCCCGTGGACGGCCATGGGTGCGAAACCGGGCAGGGGTGATTCGGGCAGGAAGACGTTGACCAAGCGGTTGATGTGCTGGAAGGTCAGGGCGACGGCGCCCAACTCGGCGCGCTCCGTGAGGTCGCCGGAGGTCGACGGGCCCTCACCGGTGGAATCGAGTGAGTCCAACGTGGCTCCGTGCACCTCCACGCAGTAGGGGCAGGAATTGTCCCGGGAGACGGCGGTGGCCATCGCCTCCCGGGTGGACCTTTGGGTACGGCCCGGGACCAGAAGCGACTCGCGCAGCAGTGTCCAGGTCGCCGCGGCGCACTCGGGGGCGGGTGCGAGCAGGGCGACCGGGGGTGCGAGGACCCCGAATTCCCGCTCCAGTCGCCGGTAGAGGGTCGCGGTGGTGCCTCGGGCCGCGCGGGGCGCCACCGGACGCACATGACGTACGTCCCTCAGTGACCGCCGAACGGCCGCGCGCAGGATCAGCCGGAACACGTGGGTCGCCCTTCGATGGTTGGTCGGAACCGGTGGCTCAGGTTCGCCGGCCGGGGAGATCGAGGACGCTCCCGCGCCCCGACGTGGCGCCATCGGGGGCGGGAGCGCCGTAGGTGACGCCGACACCGCGCTCCCGGGCGGCCTCGACGATGCCGGGCACGGAACGCTCGGCCAGGGCGGCGATGGTCATCGCGGGGTTGACGGTGAGCGCCCCGGGTACGGCGGAACCGTCGGTGACGAAGATCCCTGGGTGTCCACGGAGTTCGTGACGGTCGTCCAGGGCCGAGGTGTGCGGATCGTCCCCGATCCGGCAGGACGCCAGGGGATGGACCGTGTAGGCCCCGACGAGATCGTTGGTCCAGGGGGCCACCCGGGCTATCCCGTCCTTCTCCAGGATCTCCTTGACCTCGGCGTCCGCGCTCTGCCATCCCTTCCACGTGTTCTTGGTGGGGTGGTAGCTGATGGGGCCCCGACCGAGCATCTGTTGCGAGAGCCGGACCGCGTTCCCCGTGGGTGGTGGCGTGCCGAAGACCCCCTCGTTGTCGTCCTCGCTCATCGTGAAGACGATCAGCCACGACCTCCAACGACGCAGCATCTCCTTCTTGTCCGCCCCGAACCACGCAGGGGCCGGCGCTCCGGGCACCTGGGCGAGGATGGTGCCCAATGCCGGTGGAAAGTAGAGCTGCTCCAGGGAGTAGCGCGAATACTCGGGCAAGGAGGCGTCCAGCCGGTCCCAGTTGGCCACGCAGGGCCCCTTCCCGACCTGGAACGCCTCATAAGCACGTTGGTCGTCACGGGACAGACCGAGTACGTCGCGAACTCGGTCCTCGTCGACCACGGCCGTGTTGAGCCGCTCGCCGTTGCCCGAGAAGTAGCGACCGACGGCGTTCGGCATGGCTCCGAGGTCGCCTTCCGACCGTTTGAGGATGACGGGGGTGGCGCCGGCCCCCGCCGCCAGGATCACGATCTTGGCGTCGATGCTTCCGGAATCCGTCCTGATCCGGTAGTCGTCCTCGTCGATGACGTCGTAGTGGACCCGGTAGGAGCCGTCGATCATGCGCTCCACCCTCTGGACCTCGTGCAGGGGTCGGATCCGGGCCCCGTGCGCGACCGCGGCCGGTAGGTAGTTGGTCGTCAGGGACTTCTTGGCGTCGAAACGGCAGCCCGCCATCATCCAATTGCAGTTGACGCAGGTGTCCTTGTCGATCGCCACCGGTACGGGGTTGGCCGTACGACCGGAATGATCACAGGCCGCTCCCCAAAGGCCCCCCGCGTAACTGACGTCGGACCAGTCCTGGGCTCGGACCCCCATTGCCTCGGTGACCCGGTCGTACCACGGGTCGAGGGTGTCCCGCGTGATGGCCTTGGGCCACATGCGTCGGCCGATCGACCCCTGACGGTCGAAGACGAAACGTGGCGCCCGGGGCAGGGCCGCGAAGTACACCATGCTGCCCCCGCCCACGCAGTTGCCACCCAGGACGCTCATTCCATCGCCCACCGTGAAATCAAAGATCCGGGTGTAGGACGAGCCCAGGAGGAAGTCGTGGTCGAACTCCTCGCTCCGCAGCCAGGGACCGCGTTCGAGGATGGTCACCCGTGCTCCGCCCGCCGCGAGGTGATAGGCGGTGATGGCCCCACCGAAACCGCTTCCGACCACGAGGACGTCGGTGCTGTCACTGCTGTGGCCACCGTTCATGCGAGACTCCCCGTGGAGTTCGTATCCGGATGGAGTCGGGCCAGGGGCCTGCCATAGGAATACTCCGCAAAACGCAGGAGACCGTCGGCGTCGGGCGCGGCGAACCCCATGGCCCGCAGCCCCGGGTGGCCGTTCTTGATCGCGACGGGGGTACTGAGGTGGGCCGCGCTGTCATAGGCCATGTTGCAAAAGAGTGCGAGCATCACCCAGAATTCCTTCTCCGGGTGGCCCGGTGCCGTCAGGGCCCGGACCAGGCGGGTCCGCTCCTCGAAGGGCAACTCGACGAAGGGCGGGTGATCTCCGACGAGCGTGACCTCGCACAGCTGCGCGTGGTGCTCGGCGTGCTCGTTGAGGAGTTCGACGAACTCGCCCAGTCCCGAGGTGACTCCGGTGGCCGGGGTACGTAGAAGCTCCAAGGCTCCCGCCTCGACCGCGCCCGCGTCATGGGAGCGTCCGGCGATCGTCACGTCCTCGGGGGCGCGTTTGGTGCCGGGAAGGATCGTGTCGGCGAACGCCTCCAACGTTACTGTCTCGACGCTTCGGGCGTCGGGCATGCCCCTGGGCATGGTCATCTCCTCGTTGCTGTGGGCTGTTGTCGTCGCTCTTTCGGACGGTGTCCGCTCAGCCGTCCTGAAACCGGTGGACCCTCATCGGCAACCCCCCGCGGACCCGGAGCGAGAGCATCGGCTCGGGTTCGGCCCGGTGCCCCGGTGGCAGGGTCAGTCGAAGTTCTCGTGAGATGCTCGCGAGCACGAAGACCGCCTCCAACATCCCGAGGTTGCTCCCGATGCAGACCCGGGGGCCTGCTCCGAAAGGGATGTAGGCATAGCGGTGCCGGTCGTCCCGGGCCGCCGGATCGAAGCGCTCCGGGTCGAAGCGTTCGGGGTCGTCCCAGGAATCGGGGCGCCGGTGCAGGGTGTAGGGGCAGATGAGCACGTCCGCACCGGCCGGCACGTGGTAGCCGCCCACCTCGTCCTCTTCCAGGGCACGGCGCGGCAGGATCCACACCGGCGGATACAGCCGCATGGTCTCCTGGACGACCATCGTGGTGAAGGTGAGTTCGTGCAGGTCCTCATGGGTGGGCGTCCGGTTCCCCAGGACACGCACCGCTTCCTCGTGGAGTCGCTCCGCGGTTCCGGGGTTGCGGTCTATCAGGTAGAACGCCCAGCTCAGTGTGCTGGCCGTGGTCTCGTGCCCGGCCAACAGCAGGGTGACCAACTCGTCGCGCACCCGGCGGGTACGGATCCTCGGATCGGACTCGTCCGCGGCGGCGACGAGCACCCGGGAGAGGGCGTCGTCCGCGTCCTCGGAAGGGACGTGCTCCCGTACGAGTCGTCCGACGATGCGTTGGAGCTCCCTGCGGGCACGGCGGAACCGGGACTGGGTGGGCAGGGGCAGCCACACGGGAAGCCCGTTCATCGTGACCATGTCGAACATGGCCTGGTCCTGGACGGCCTCGAACGCGGATCCGATGGTGTCGAAGGCATGAAGGTCGGTGTCGAGCAGGGTGCGACCCAACACCCCCAGGGTCAACCCGGTGGCCTCGGCCGCCATGTCCACGGTGCCCCGCCCCACGCTCATCGCCAACCGGTCCACCAGTGCCACGGCCTCCCCGGCCACGGCGTCGGCCTGTGCGGCGATCCGTTGGTGTCCGAACACCGGGCGCATGGTCCGACGTTGGGCCTTCCACAGGTCGCCCTCGCTGGTCAGCAGCCCGTCGCCGAGCGCCCGTTTGGCGTGGACCTGCCCGATCCCCTTGTGGTAGTTGCCACTGTTCTCGGCCAGCACCCGCTTGGCGTGTTCGGGGTGGTTGAAGAAGTACAGGGTCTTGGGACCGGCCGTCATGCGCACGGCGTCTCCGTGGTCCCGGGTCGCGGTCGTCATCATGGCGAGTCGGTCGATGACCAGGTCGCGCAGCATGGCGGGTGCCGCGGAGAGTGGAGTGCGAGGCGGGTGTCGTAAGTGCGCGCCGGTCATGTCGGTCCACCCTCGTGGGAGGTCAGTTCCCGGGCTATGCCGGCTCGCCACGTCTCGTACGGGGGGTGCAGGGGGTCGTGGGCCAAGATCGTCGTGTCGGGGCGCAGGGCGCGAGAGACACGCGCCGCACGCTCCGCGTCCGTGCCGCAGAGAACGGACGTGCCGAGTTCGGTGTGGGGCACGACGAGGCCTGGCCGCACCCTGGCCTCGGCTGCGAACGCGCCGCCCTGTGCGAGGGAGCCTCGATGTTCACCGGCGCGATCGAGAAGACGGCGGAGTTCCTCCTCACTCGCTCCACCGGCGTAGGTGGCGGCGAGTCCGACGCCCGAGTAGAGGTCCGGCCGACGCGCGTCGACGAATCCCTCGACCAACCGGGTGACCTGATCGACGTCGGTCCCACCGACGAACCACAGCGCCCTACCGATCCCCTGGTCCGCGGCCCGAAGGGCGTAGGCTCCGTCTCCGGTCCAACGGGCGGCCCGATCGTCACGCGCATGACCGTGCACGTACCGCTCGGTGTGGAAGTAGGCTTGGTGGAAGCCGTAGCCGTCATGGACCAACCAACGCAGCAGTGGGTCGAGTTTTCGGGTGTCCGGCCAAAGGAATCTCGGAAGACGGGCCATCCCCCACCCGATTCCCACGTAGGCCATGTAAACGTGCGGGGCGCCCACCCCCCGTAGGAAGGCGTCGGTGCGGTGTCTTCCCGGCAGGAGTCCGTCGAGGAGGGTGAAACCCATGGCCGCGCCCTCGTACGCGAATCCCCGGTACCGCGTGGGCAACGCGGACAGCCGCCGGTCGGTGACGTCCGGCGACGCGGTCTCCACAGCGTCCCCGAGTCCGGTGAGGAAGGACTCCCCAACGGTCTCCAGGACCTCTCGTGCCCACGTTCCCTTGTCGTGGAAACCGCGGGTCTTCAATCTCGTCGCGGATACGTCGGGTATCAACACCCGGCGACGCAGTGCACCCATCACGGTGGCCAACTGGTCCTCGTTCCCGTCGCTTCCGTATCGGTCGATTCCCATCCTTCTCGGTGACCCGGCGACCGATCTACTCAGGAATTGCCCCGGGTCTCCCGCCCACTGAGCAGCGCACTTCAGGAGAATCGGCCGCGCACCTGGGCACGCCATGTCTCGTAGGCCGGTTCGGGGCCGCCTCGGTCCCGTCGGACACCGCACTCGTCGGCCAGCGCTGCGGCCTCCTCAGGCGTGAGACCGGTCAGGGCGCGCACGGCCGCCTCGGTGTGATCGGGAACCTGTCCGGAGAAGACCCGGGCCTTGGCCGCGAAGACCGCTCCTTGACGCACGTGCGGTGCGTCCTCGCCCGCGAGCTCCAATAGCGCGTGCAGCGCTTCGGGCTCGGCCCCGCCCGCGAACACGGCGGCGAGACCGACCCCGCTCCACAGGTCAGGGCGCCGGGGGCGGGGAAAGCACTCGACCGTGGCTCCCACCGCGTGGTGGAGGGCTCCATGGACGAACCACAGCGCACGTCCCACCCCTTGGTCGAAGGCCCGAAGGAAGTAGTCCGGGTAGCCTTCCCAGGGATAGGGATCGGGTGTGCGTTGGCCGTCGATCCATCGCGACGCGTCGAAGTACGCCTGGTCGAAGCCATATCCGTCGACGGCCAACCAGCTCATGGTCGGGTGGTAGGGGTTGCCCTCCAGATCGGGCACGATCCTTCTCCACAAGGGTCGTGGGAGACGGGACATCGCGAAGCCGATACCGATGTAGGAGAGGAAGGTGTGCGGTAAGGCGGGGCCGAGCATGAACCGGCGCGTGTGGTCGTTCCGTCCGAGGGGGAGGACGTCCCGGATCGTGTAGGCCATGGTCACCCCCTCGAAGGCGAACCCACGTAGTTCGGGCGTGACGGCGTCCAAACGGTGTTCCACCTCCTGTGGCTCGTTGGCCTCGATCCCCCATTCGAAGCCGCAGACCACGGCCTCGGGGATCCTCTCCAGTAGACGTGCATGGGGTGAGCGGCGGCCGGGATGCCCCAGATGGGTGAGTCCCACATGGGACATGCGTGGGGCCAGCAACAGTCGTCGTAGTGCGCCGAGCGAGCGCGGGCGGGCACCCATCTCAGGCGACGGTCTGCCGGATACAAGCGGCCCGCGAGAACTTCCCCTGCGGTACCACGTTCGAGTTCAGCAGGGTGACCGCCAAGGGCGCATCCGTCTCCTGGACCTGCTCCATGCTCAGGTGGACGAAGGTCCGCAGCCCACGGGCGATGTGCACGGGCCGGCGAGACGAGCCGATGAACATCCGCCCGGCGCGGGCGCGGTCCGCCTTGGGCACGGCCGTCGCTATGATCGTGTGGGGGCCCATGGGGACGTCCGCGATGGTGAACTCGGCGTGTTCCCTGGCGGATAAGACCTCGTAGGCCACCGGAGAACCCTGGGGGACCACCTCGGGGTACACGGCGACGAGCACGTCGCTTGGTCCGGCCTCCTCGGGAATCTCCAGCGACCCACTGATCGTGTGGGAAGGCCCCGGCATGTGCGGTTTCAGGCTCCTGGCGCGACGCATCTCGTCCGCGTCCGGCAGGCAGGAGTATTCGTGGGAGGCGACCACGAGTAACTCCGCCACTTTCGGGTCCCGGTACTGGGTGGGTGACATACCGACTGCACGGGTGAATCTGCTCGTGAAGGTTCCCACGCTATTGTATCCGACGCTGCACACGATATCGGAGACGGTGAGGTCGGTCGTGAGAAGGAGTCTCTTGGCCGCGAACAGGCGAACGCAGGTCAGGTAGCGCCCAGGGGTAACGCCCGTGGAACGCGCGAAGACCCGAGAAAAGTGATAGGGGCTGACGAAGACCTCGGCTGCGATCTCTTTGAGAGTGAGAGGCTCGGAGTATCTTTTGTGCATGGACATCACGGCCTGACGAACAGAATTATGCATTTTCTCCATACGACTCCCCTGAACTCTAGAACATGAACAAATAATTAATTCATTCATCCGAACCGGAGATCAAGGGTTCGAAATGCGTAAGGAGCAATCACTTCATTGGAAGAAACGTTCGACACCGAGACCGCACACACGGAGCCCGAAGCAGCAGGCCCCATCATCGACCCACCACCTCCAACCTCGCGAAGCAACCCTTATCGTGCCACCGACACACAGCGACACACACCTTCCATCTTGCTTTCAAGGACACAAAACGGACATCATGAAAGCCCTTTTTTCGCCACCCACACCAACACGCTCAGCAACCTGCAATCACTGAGAGTGCGGGTATCAATTCGAGAAACTTTCTGCCGACAACCCTTACCACCCCCTCCCAAAGGGAACACGCCGCGCGCTTTCGGGCCTGGACCTGGAAACCTGAAATAAATAACATGAACCCAGTGTGATAAACAGGGAACGGAGTCCCGTTTACCGGATAACCTCGACACTCGACCGATCCGTGTCCGAACAGGAAATTCTCCGCCGCACCGGAAGCCGGACCAAAAAAGTCCCCCTTGAAGACCGAAAAAGAGCTACCCATAAGTAGCCCGGAAGCGCGACACCCGGAAGACTCACCTCCATGAGTCCTCGAAAGGCGGATCCCGACACCCGCGCCCGTCTGGTCGACGCCGCGGCCCGGCTGCTCTCCGACGAAGGACCACAAGCGTTGTCCACCCGCAGGCTCGCGCAGGAGACCGGGAACTCGACCATGGCCGTGTACACCTACTTCGACGGCATCGGAGGCCTGGTCCACGCCATGGTCCACGAGGGGTTCGAACGTCTGCAGGAACACCTCACACGGGTGCGGCACACCGATGACCCGGTCAGCGACCTCGCCCTGCTCGGCCGGGCCTTCCGTCACAACGCCGCGCGCAACGAACACCTGTACGCCGTGATGTTCGGAGGATGCTCACTGGCCGGTTTCCATCTGTCGGAGTACGACCGACAGCATGGCCGTTACACCCTGCGCAACGTGACCCGATCCGTGACCCGATGCATGGGGGCCGGACGCTTCCACCCCGACGACGCGGATCTGGTCTCCCACCGCCTGTGGTGCGCGGTGCACGGCCTGACCACCCTCGAACTCGGCTCCTACCTCATCCCGCCCTACGACGCCGACCGGTGTTTCGAGGACCAGCTGGTCTCCCTCATGGTGGGCTGTGGTGACACCCCGGAGCGCGCCGCACGGTCCGTGTCGGACTCCGCGGCGCGATTACCGCTCCTGGTCCACGCCCCGGACCCGGACGGTCCCGCCTGAGACCACGGCCCGACCGCCCGACCCCGTCCAACGTCACTCACCAGGTGTACTGCCCTGAGAGGTTAGGTACGCGAGCGGCCTCCCGGCGATCTCTCGCAAGACGAGGAGCGAAGGTCGGCCCGGGTTCGGCTGTCCGAGCGAAGTCGGCGCAGCGAGAGACGGCCTGGTGGTCGCGAGCCCGGAATGATCCGCGGAACACGCCCTGGGGATCCCCCAGGATCGTGAAGTCCTGGGCGTAGACAAACACACGTCGGCCCCCGATGGTCCCCGAACCCGCGCCCACACCGTCGGTGTGGGCGCGGTACTCCGGTGTTCCCAGCCCTTCACGCCGGCGACGGCGGAACACACCGAGCTCCACGAAGGAACCCTCGTCCAGTAGGAGGGCCAGGCGTTCCCGTGCGGTGCGCTTGCCCCGATCGTGCCGGCGTTCGACACCGGCGGGGTCCCCCGCCTCGATGAGACCGCGCAGGGCGTCACGCCGTCCGCGCAGCTCCGCCATCGTAGGACGCGTTTCGGTGAGCCTGCCACCTGATACCGGCACCGGCCCCAGGCCCACTTCCGGGGTACTCATGTACCGGTCACCCGACCGTTGCGCACGGGCGCTTCCAAGGCGCCGGGCAGACCATGGAAGACACCTGCGTGGAACAACAGGGCCCCGCGTCGGTCACCGGTGCCCGCGTCGGTCACACGTCCGATGAACACCGTGTGATCCCCTGCCACGACCCTTTCGACCACCTCGCACTCCAGCCATGCCAACGCTTCGGCGATCAACGGCGCCCCGGTGTGCGGCCCGGGGATCCACGACACGAAGTCGAACTGCTCCCACCCGTGGGGGCGAGAACGGTTCGCGAAGTGGCGCGCCACCTCCTCCTGCTCGGTGGACAGGATCGACACCGCGAAGTGTCCCTCGGTGGAGAGCGCCTTGTGCAGGCGTGCGGTGCGCGTGACGCAACAGAGCACCAACGGTGGGTCGAGCGAGACCGAACAGAAGGCGTTGGCCGTCATCCCTTGGGGAGCACCGCCACCGACAGTGAGCACTGTGACCCCGGTGGCGAAGGTGGCCATCACCTTGCGCAGGTCCTCCATGTCAGATCCCCCCTCGAACCGTGGTCCGGTACGGGGCGAGGGCCTCCCGCAGCTCCTCGGGGACCCGCGTGGGGGCCGTTTCGGTGTTCGGGCCGCGCATGCACGCGATCCGCTGCCCGCCCCGGGCCACGAGCGTCTCACCCTCCGGGTCCAGGCGGACGTAGTCGAAGACGAACCGGAGCTGGGTCTGGGTGAGTTCCTCCAACCGCATTCTGATCGAGAGTTCGTCGAAGGCGGTGATCTCCGCGAAGAACTCACAGTCCACCCGGAGGGTGAACAACTTCAGGTCGCCCTGGAGATCCGACAGGACGGCGGGAGCCCGTTCCTTGAGGAACATCTCCCGACAACGACCCTGCCACCGCAGGTAGTTGACGTAGTAGACGTTGCCCACCAGGTTGGTCTCCTCGAACCCGACGGTGTGGCGGATCTCGTAGTAGTCGGACATCAGCTCTCCTTACCGTGCAGGACCGCGAACACCACCGGATCGGGTCGACCGTTCAGGGTGGTGGCCCACGTGGCGATCCGTGCGTCCCCTGATGAAAGGACCACCCATCCGTGTTCGACCACCGACGTCAGAGTCAGGGATCGGCCGGTGTCGCCCACCTTGCGCAGGCACTCCAGGGCCCCCCACACACGCGTGGCGGCGGCGTGGCCGGACTCGCCCACCTGGTCGGCGACCAGGTCGCGCAGGGGTACCAGTCCCTTCCCGAGCAGCCCGCTCCACTCCGTCTCGGAACGCTCGGCGACCGGCTCCACATCGCAGGCGATCCGCCCCTCCCCCACCACGGCCAGGGTCACCCCGGCCCCGTGCGCGGCCGAGACCCGCGCTCCGGACACCTCGGGACGACCATCTGGTCGGTGGTGGACCCGGACCGGCCGGTTCAACGCCCGACCGACCGCCAGCTCGGTCACCACCCTGCGCTCCTCGGTGTCGGACCCCGCGTCGGGTTCGACGACCACGGCCCTAGAGCCGCCCAGGGCCCGTTCCAGTTCACGCTCCAGATGTGACCCGAGCAAGGAGGGCACCCACGGCCCCGGTCCCCCGGTACGGCGAACGGCGCGCAGTCGCAACCCTTCCCAGCGTTCGAGCAGGTCGCCGTCCGGATCGCTCACGTCGACGTCATAGACGTAGGAATCCCCCTCCTGGGAACGTTCTGCGGCCTCCAGGAGAACGTGTTCGGGTTCCTCCTGCCCCTGGGGACGGGCCAGGACGATCCGGTCGACCCCCTCAGGCAGCAGGGTCCCGTCGGGCACGCACGCCTGAAGGACGTGCATGGCGGCATCACGTACCCCGGGGTCGGCCAGGACGCGCTCTTGGGAGGAGAACGCCCCGAACCACGGCCCGGTCGCGGCCGTGGACAACTCCGCGGCCACGTGGCGGGCGCTCACCCTCCGGTAGGAGAGCAGACGCTGGAACCTCTTGCCCTGGAAGAGCACGTCACCGTACAGCTCGGAGGGGTCGACGGGAACCCTCGGTAGCGCGGGGGTCCCCCCGTGCCCGACCTTTCGGGCCCCTTCTCGGGACGTGCGCGGCCAACGAAGAACGGCACGGAAGTGATCGGTCCCGTACCCGGTCTCCTCACTACGGACGACGACCTCCACGGACTCGGTGTCGCGTACGAGCGCCGCCACGCGGATGGTGGTCGTGCCGCCGGGGCGGACGGCCACCGGGCGCAGAAAACGTGCCTCCTCCATCACCGGGGGTGCGGTGTGGCCACCGGCGGCCATGGCCACCTGCGCCATCGCCTCCATCCCGACCACAGCGGGAAAGAGCAGGTCACCGTCGAGCAGATGGTCGTCCAGATAGGGATCGTCGACGGAGGACAGGACGGCCTCCGTGACCAGTTCCACCCCGGGATAGTGGACCAGGATCCGATCCAGGAACCGGCCCAGGGGCGGCTCGGCCCCGAGCGTGTTCAGGGTCGGCAGACCACCGGTACGCCCGCTCACCACCAGGACCGGGCCGGCGGAGGGATCACCGAGGATCCGGTGCAGGACGTCGATGCCCTCCTCGGTGGAGATCGGGGTGATGCCGTCACGCATCAACGCCTCGACCACGCCCAGCCGTTCCCCCATACCCGCTCCGGACCAGACCGACCATTCGAGCGCCAACACCCGTGTGTGCGGGTTTTCCTGTCCGTAGCCGACGGTGATCTCACTGAGCCGGTCGTTGGCGGTGGCGTAGTGGGCCTCACCCCGCAGCCCGGCACGGCCGATGATGCTGCCGAAGGTGACGAGGAGACGGAGCCGGTCGGAATCGACCGCGTCGAGAACGACTCGCAGGCCGTCGACCTTGGGCGCGAGCGTCCGACGGAAATCGGCCTCGGTGAGCGAACCCAAGGCCGCCGGTTCGTTGCGTCCCGCTCCGTGCAACACCGCGGTGATCGGGCCCAGACGGCCCTGGGCCTCGCGCACCGCGGCACGGACCTCCTCGGGGCGGGTCACATCGGCTCGCAGGTAGACGATGCGGGCGCCGGCCGCCGTCATGCGTTCCAGGTTCTCGGAGAGCTCGGCGTCGTCCTCGGGAACGGCACGACCCACCAGGGCGAGGGCCGCACCGTACTCAGTGGCCAGGGACAGGGCGCACTCCGCGGTGATGCCCTTGCCACCCCCGGTGACCAGAACGACGTCGTCCGGACCGAGCGGTGTCCGCCGTCGCGCGGGTTCGGCCATACCGGTGACCCGCAGGACGGGGACGGTACGCTCACCCTGGGCGTCGTAACGGGCCTCGACGAACCCGTTCGTGGCCGCGACCTCGTCGATGACACGACGGACCGTCCGTTCCCGCTCCCGTTCGGATGCGGGTTCGGGGTCCGCCAGGGTGAGCACGGTTGTGTCGATCCCCGGAGCCTCCAGATGCAGGGTACGGGCCAGACCGGTGGCGCCCTCCCGACCCTGGACCACCGCGAACCGACCGCCACGCCCGGCCGCCAGCGCCGAACGCGCCGCGTCGAGCAGCATCCCCTCGTGGCCCTTCGCCCCGTCGCGGGGAAGGCACAGGAGGACTCCCTCCCCTGGTAGGGCATCGCGCAGGAGTCCGGCCAGGGGGTGACCGGTGGGGGCGTACACGCTCCACCCGCCCCCGTCGCCGAACCCGGGATCGGCGACCTTCGGCAGGGGTTCGCCGACCTGGACGACCTCGAAGGCTCGCACCCAGGAGGCGACACCGGGCACTTCGCCACCCGCCTCCCCTCCGTCAGCGGTCTCGGCCAGGGAGTCGACCATCGTGGCCAACTCCCCCAACGTGGAGGTGGCGTATCCAGAGGTCGCCTCCAATGGCGGCAAGCCCCGGTTCCGGGTGACCTCGTTGACGATCTGGCCGACCGTGATGGAACTCAGGTGCAGGTCGTCCAGGGGGCGCGTGCCCGCACCGACCATGCTCACGGGGAGTTCGACGCGTGCGGCGGCCAGGGTGCGAAGAAGCTCCAGGGTGTCCATGGCACCCTCCACACCGTCGGGACCGGGTCCTCCCGTGCCACCCGCCACACCGGTCGGGTGTTCGCCGCGTCCGACGTCCAGGACCGGTGCCGTCTCACAGGGGCTGGCCAGGAACTCGAACTCCTCGGGCAGTTCCCTGACCAACCGTCCAGCGAAGAGCGCCTCGGTGTCCACGGGCGCGCCGAGCGTGAAGGCGGCGGCCACCACGCGCAGGAAGGGGGCCAGCGACTCGGAGTCGGTGTCCACGGCCACCACCGGTACGTCCGCAGCCGCCGTGGCCGCCAGGCCCGAGAGCACGCGACCGGGTCCCACCTCGATGAGCAGGTCGGTACCCTCGGCGAGTCGTACGACGGCCTCGTGGAAGCGCACCGGCAGCACGATCTGCTCGCGCAGAAGAGCACGAAGGTCGGTGTCGGGGGTGAGCCGGTCCCCGGTCACCGTGGACACCACCCCCGATGACGGCGGTTCGAAGGATGTCGCATCGAGCCTGTGGTCCAGGGCCTGGGCCGAGGCCGCCACCAGGGGGGAGTGGAAGGCGTGGGAGACGTTGACCCGTGTGGCCGTGACGCCATCGGCGCGCGCCCGTTCACAGACACGCTCCACCGCGTCGACCGGACCGGACACCACGGTCTGTTCCGGTCCGTTGTACCCGGCCACCACCACCTCGGGCTCCGACGCCGCCAACGCCTCCACCCGGGCGGGGGAGACGGCCAGACCGGCCATCGCCCCGTCCGAACGACCCGTGTCCGCCATCGCCCGGCCGCGTGCCGCCGCCAGAGACAGGACCTCCGAGCCGTCCAAGGCCCCCGCCCAGTGCAGGGCGGTCAACTCGCCCAGGCTGTGTCCTGTGGCCCCCTCGGCCTGCACGCCCAGGTCGTCCAGAACAGCCATGGCCGCGAGCGATCCCGCCACGATCCGTGGCTGGGCCACCTCCGTGGCGACCTGGTCTCCCCCCTCGGGAAGTCCAGCGGAACCCAGGATGTCGTCGACCCGGGCGAAACGGCGGCGAAGGGCTCCGAACCGACCCGTCCCGGCACCCTGACCGGGGAAAAGGTAGCCGATGTTCGGGGACGTGGTCCGGTGGGCGAGAAAGAGGCCCGCCGCCGGCGCCACGGCCTCCGTCTCCCCCGCCTCCATCCGTTCGAGCAGCGTACGGATCGTCCGTTCGGCTTCCTCCGGGGAGGAGGCGACCACTGCCGCCCGTGCCGGCCCGCGGTCAGAGTCCCTCGCCAGGGCCGCTGCGAGGTCGGTGAGTTCGGCGTAGGAGAGCCGGGGCAACAGTCCCGCGAGCTCAGCCAACCGATCGCGAACCTCGGTGAGGGTCTCCCCGTCCACGACGAGCAGTTCGGCATCCTGACGGCCAGCGACCAGAGCACGGGTGCGGGCGGTCACTCCGGCCCCGCGTCGGTCGGGCGCGGCTTCCAGGGTGACATGCGTGTTGACGCCGCCGAAACCCATGGCGGAGACCCCGGCACGTACCGGTCGGTCCTCCGCCCAGGGAAGCGGTCGGTCCGGCACCGTCAACACCGCCGTCTCCACCTCCAGCAGGGGGTGCGGGTCGTGGTGACCGGTCGCGGGCGGGATCACGCCGTTGCGCACCACGAGCACCGCCTTGATCAGTCCCGCGATCCCGGCCGCCGCCTTGGTGTGACCGAAGTTGGCCTTCACCGAACCGAGTGCGGCGGGCTCGGCGGTGGGGTCGGCCGCTGTCCGGGCCCCGGACAGGGCCGCGAGCTCGGTAGCGTCGCCCAGGGCCGTACCCGTGCCGTGGCCCTCGAAGTATCCGACCGTCTCGACGCCGTACCCGGCTCGCGCATAGGCGCGTTCCAGGGCGAGCCGGTGCCCGCTCTCCTCGGGGCGGGTGATCCCGCCCCGACCGTCGGAGGAGACCCCCCACCCGGTGATCAGCGCGTGGATCCGCCGTCCCTGCGCGATCGCGTCCTCCTCGCGCATGAGGACGAGCGCGCCGGCCCCCTCACCCGGCCAGAAGCCGTTGGAGTCCTTGTCGTAGACCTTCATATCCCCGGTGGCCAGGGCACCTGTTTTGGCGAAACCGATCACCTCGAACGGGTCGATGGAGAGATCGACCCCACCCGCGAGTGCGGCGTCGAGGTCGCCCTCGGCCAGCGCAGTGGCGGCGGTGGCCACGGACAGAAGGGAGGAGGAACAGGCACCGTCTACGGTGTAGCCGCCACCACCGAGATCGAAGTGGTTGCAGACCCGACCGGCGATGGTGTTGGAGAGACCACCCGCCAGGGTGTCCTCGTCGATCCGAGGGAAGGGGGCCTTGTAGGAGGTCTCCAGGGTCTCCAGGAAACTCTCCGCCTCGGTCTCGTCCCAACCGTGTTCCAACAGGGCCGAGGCCACGGTCCGGCGGACGTAGGGCCAGCGCAGCCGCATCGTGTTGGCCCGGGAGAACTCTCCGGTGAGGCTGTTGCCGATCACCACCCCGGTGGATCGGCGCGGAAGCCCCTCCCCCTCCGGAAGACCCGCGTCCTCCAGTGCCCGGGACATCGTTTCCAGAGCCAGCCAATGCGTCATGTCCGTCGACCGGAAGGAGCTCCCGGAAACCCGATACCGCATCCGGTCGAAAGTGAACCCACGGAGCACTGCGGCCTTTTTCGAATAGAAACGATCCTCCGCACCAAGATCCTCGGACCAATAATCCGCGAGGTTCATCCGCTCGTCCGGAATTTTACGGAAGGCCCTCCTGCCAGAAAGCACGTTGTCCCAGAGTTCTCCGGGAGAATCAGCATCAGGGTAGGTCAGACCGACCCCCACGACGGCGATCCGATTTTTCTGCATGATCCGCACCACACGACTTCCGAAATTGGCAACAAGTCGTCAAGTTCAGAACAATCATGCGCAAGACCGGACGCAGTGTCTTCTCCCCTCGTGCTTTTCAGGGATCTCCCCATTACATAACATCGTGATCAATGATATGGATTCATGGGAGCATTACCGGTGTATCCCCTGCTCCGCTCCCCGCAGAGACCACCCCACCCCTGGCCGGTGGGACGTGGGCGCGGGTGAGCACCTTCGGGTCGTCGTCCACGCATGGCACCCGCGCGGTCCGGCACCGACCGGACATCGACCGCCGACATGCCCGGGACCAGGGCGGGACCATGTCTGTCGGGCCCCACCCGAAGCGGCCCCGACGCGACGGCGAGATAGGGTGAAGCACCGAAGAGATACATGCCGCGCCCGGAACTCCGGACGATCCGGCGTGCCGGTGCCGGGGACACGGCCCCCGGCACCCGGAGGACGACAAGTGAAGGAAACACCATGGTCGGAACCATCGGATTCGTACTCATGATCATCAGCCTGTCGATGATGATCATCTCCGGTCTCCTCGCGGCCGTCGTGAAGACCCGATAGCACCACGCCGGCGGGTGCGCCTCGATCGCACCCGCCGTCTCGCGCGCTAGCTCGGGTTCTCCACCGTTTCCAGGGCCAGACGCGCCACCTCCTGGCCGTCGGCCCCGGTGATCACCACCTCGTCGCCGACGATCTCGTACAGGGTCTGCCCGGACTCGGCCACGTAGCCCTCCTCGGACCGTTCCGCGGGCACGACCATCGCCTCGCCCTCACCGTCCAGGAACTCCCCGAAGTAGAACAGCTCCCCCACGCTGTTGGAGCACAGCATGATCCGGTGTCGCTCGGTCTCGTAGGCCGCCTCCAACGCGCCCGGCCCCTCCCCCGGCACCAGTTCCGAGACCCGGTCGGGGCAGAACTCCTCGACCACGGGCTCCCCCGGCGCTCCGGCCGTGTCCTCCCCGCCCAGGCGGGGCAGTATCCACACCAGGATCAACACCACCGCGCCGACCACCGCCAGAGTCAGAGCGCGCACCGTACCCTGCGGCCACCGCGGCGGGCCCCACTTCGACCGTCGACGGTGAAGGTCGGCCTCCGGCTCCCCACCGGTGTCGTCCGCCTTCGTGGTCGCCCCGCCCGAGCGGGCCCTCGCCGGGACGAACATCGAGCCCGGTTCCACACGTCGCGGCGGCTCCTCTGGGGAGGAGAAGGCCGTGCTCTCGGCCGGGGCCAACAGGTCACCCTCGTCGGACTCTCCGCGCGTACCCACGGCGCGCACCGTGTCGCACACCATGCAGGTGTGCTTGGACGGTTCGTTGCGGGCGGCGCACATGCCGCACCGCCAGAACCCCACTGCCATGCGTACGCGCTCCTCCACCACGTGGCGGCCCGACCGTCGTCTCGGCCGCCGGATCAGAGAACATGCAACACCCACGGGTACACGCGCACAAGGGGAAAGACCACACGAGCGACACCTCACACCCGTAACGGACCACGAGGCCGGTTCGGGACATCCGTCCACTACGCCCCGAACCGACCTCTGCGCGGGAGAACCACGCGAGGACAGCCTACGGAACCCGGTACGCCAATGAACTCGGGCTCCCAAATCCGCACCTTTATGACGTAGATTGCCTGATTCGCCCGAGTTCTCGCGCTGGTAGGTTGACGCCGACCCGTCGAGCACGAAAGCAGACCATGTCCCCCTCGGCCGATGCCCACGGTTCCCCCGACGAACCCTCCCTGGACAACGCCGCCCCTCGCCCCCTCTCCGCCCTGGTCAAGGACATCTCGGCCAAGACGTTCCCGCTGTACCTGTCGATGGTCGCCGGCGTCGTCGGCACCCTGGTCACCGCCGCCGTCCTGGGTCACGCCGGCACCGCGTCCCTGGCCGCCTACGCGATGACCATCGCCGTGTTCAACCCGGCCATCATGGTCGTCCAAGGCGCGCTGCGAGGCTCCATGCCGTTCGTCGCCCAGAGCGGCGACGATCCCGGTGAGCTCGAATCCACCTTCCGCGACGCGATGTGGCTGGCCCTGTGCGCCGGTGCCCTGGGCGGCCTGGCCGTGACCGCCGTCCCCGTTCTGTCCACGCTCATCGGCGTACCCGAGGCGACCGTCGCCGCCTTCGGCCCCTTCCCCTACCTCATGGCCCTCACCCTGGTGGTCGTCTCGTTCCAGACCTCGGCCACCACGTTGCTGATCGCCCTGGGCCGTTCCAAGGAGGCCATGTGGGTGGGCCTGGTCAACACCGGTTCCTCGATCGTGCTCATCCCGTCGCTGGTCCTGGGGCCGGGTCCGCTGCCCACCCTGGGCATGACCGGCGCGGGCGTGGCCATGTTCGTCAACGCCACCGCCGCTCTGGCCACGGCCCACCTGTTGCTGCGCCGACGCACCGCCTTGGACGGGCACCGCGTCGGCCTGGGTCGGCCCGTCTGGAGCACCGTGTGGCGCATGGCCCGGGTCGGGCTGCCCATGGGCTCCACCATGCTCATCAAGTTCGGCGTCCTGGGCGTGCTGGCGATGGCCGCGGCGACCGCCGGCGTGGCCGACGCCGCCGCCCACCAGATCATGGTCACCCTGGCCACGTTCGTGTTCCTACCGGCCACGGCGGTGGGTCAGGCGACCGTGCCGTTCATGGCGCGGGCCGCCGCCGACGCAGGCCGACACGGGTTCGGACAGGTGCGCCGATCCCTGGCCGCCGGGATCTGTCTGGCCCTGCCGGTGGTGGCGGCCGGTGTGCTGCTGGTCCTCCTGGTGGCCCGCCCGTTGCTGGGCGTGTTCACCCCCGACCCTCAGGTGCAGGCATTGGTGATCGGGCTGTTGCCGGTGTTGTTCGTCGTGGTGGTGGCCGACGGGGCCCAGGCCCTGCCCGGCATGGGTCTGCTCGCCCTCAAGCGCACCTCCCCGACCCTGTACACGTTCGCGGTCTGTTTCGGGCTGTTGGCCCTGGTGGCCTTCCCCGCCGCGGCCGGTGGCGGGCTGGCCTGGCTCTGGTCCGCCTACGCGGTGGCCTCCCTAGGGCTGGTCCTGGGCCAGGGCGGAAGCTTCCTTCGGTTCACCTCCGCGCGCTCCTGACCTTTGGACGGGTTCGGGCTCGACGGGTGCGGTGGCCTTGGCGCGGCCGGGCAGGAAGGCGGCGATGACGAACGCGGTCAGCGCGGCCAGGGCTCCCAGGCCAAGGATCAGGGTGAAGGCGTCGCGCGCCGGGAAGACCTCTCCTCCCGCGCTCATGGTCACGTTGGCGATGACCACGCCGGCCACGGCACTGGCCACGGAGGTGCCGATGGATCGCATCAGGGTGTTGAGGCTGTTGGCCGCCGCGGTCTCCGAAAGGGGCACGGCCGCCATGACCAGGGCGGGCATGGCCCCGTAGGCCAGGCCCACGCCCGCTCCGATGATGGTGGAGGCGATCATGAGCTGCCAGAGCCCGGACATGAGGACCACGCTCATGCCATAGCCCGAAGCGACCAGCAGGGCGCCGGCCATCAGGGTCGTCTTCGGCCCCCTGGCTCGGGAGATGCGCGCCGAGATCGGCGACATCGCCATCATCACCAGGCCGTTCGGCGCCATCACCAGGCCCGCGATCAGGATCGTCCGTCCGAAGCCGTATCCGGTGACCTCCGGCAGCTGGATCACCTGGGGCACGACCAGGGACATCGCGAACATCGAGAAACCGAACATCACGGAGGCGGTGTTGGTCAGCAGTACCTGGCGTCGCACGCTGACGCGCAGATCCACCAGCGGCTGCGAGGTGCGCAGCTCCCACCACCCCCAGACCACGAGCACCACGGCCGCGACGACGAGCATCGCGCCCGGAACACCGCTTCCCCAGCCCCAGTCGGAACCCTTGGAGACGGCGAGCAGCAGCAGGAGCAGGGCGACCGACAGTCCCAGGGATCCGATCAGGTCGAACCTGCCACCGGTACGGACCCCGGTGTCGGGGATCAGCAGGCGGACCAGGACCCCGGCGACGGCCGCCAGCGCAGCGGCGACCCAGAACATGACGTGCCAGTCCGCCTTCTGCACGACGAACGCGGCGGCGGGCAGCCCCAGCGCGCCACCCACTCCGAGCGAGGCGCTCATCAGCGCGGTCGCCCCACCGAGCCGCTCGGGCGGAAGCACGTCGCGCATGATGCTGATGCCCAGGGGGATCACACCCGCCGCCAGGCCCTGGAGCACGCGTCCGACCACCATGATCGACAGGTTCGTGGCCAGGGCGCAGAACACGGACCCGGCCACCAGCACGGCGAGGCTGATCAGCAGCATGCGGCGCTTGCCGTACATGTCCCCCAGACGGCCGACGGTCGGGGTGGCGATCGCAGCGGCGAGCAACGTGGCGGTGATCGCCCAGGCGGTGTCGCCGGGGGTGGCTCCCAGGAGTTCGGGGAGCACCGGTACCAGGGGGATGACCAGGGTCTGCATGAGCGAGACGACGATGCCCCCGAAGGCCAGAACCGCGACGACCACTTGCGGCCGCAGGCGTGAACCCGTCTCGTCGGGTGTGGCCTCGTCGAAAGCTCGTTTCATGGAGCGGATCCCCGTTTCCGAACGCACGATGATGGCACCCGACTTTTAAGTCAGGTGCATGAATTAAAATCACTGTAGGGGGTCGAAGGCCCCCACTCGCCCATCGTGGCGAGCAACGACGACGAGCACGCCGATACGGTGGATCCCATGAGTGGCAGCGTGACGAGGTCGGGCAGGGTCGCCGCGACAAGGGAGAGGATCCTGGTCGCGGCCGAGCGGCTCTTCGCCGAGCACGGCCCCTCCGGTGTGTCCAACCGACGGATCGGACAGGCCGCGGACCAGGGGAACAACACCGCGGTCACCTACCATTTCGGTTCCAAGGCCGGCCTGGTCCTCGCCATCGCGCGCAGGCACACCGAACCGATCGAAGAGATCCGTCTTCACATGGTGTCGAGCGTCGAGGGCTCCACCGAGGCCAGGGACTGGGTCGCCTGCATGGTGGAACCCTTCGCCCGACACCTCGCCGACCTGGGCACCCCCTCCTGGTACGCGAGGTTCACCGCCCAGGTGATGGGCGACCTCTCCCTACGCAGGATCGTGAGCCGGGAGGCCCTCGGCCGCCCTTCCCTGGTACGAGCGGGGGAAGCACTGCACGCATGCCTTCCCGACCTGCCCGACCAGACCCGCGCCGAACGCCAGGACATGGCGCGTCAACTCATGATCCACACGTTGGCCGAGCGCGAGCGTGCACTGAGCGAGGGGGTCGACACCCCCCAGGGCTCCTGGCGGCGCGCCGCCGTCGGACTGACCGACGCCCTCACCGGTCTGTGGCTCGCCCCCGTCACCGAGGTCTGCGAACCGGCCGAGCAGAAGCCCGCGCGGTCCGCGCGCTCCTGAACACCCGTGCGCTCGCACAGGCCCCGGATGAGGGCTTCCGCACCCGCGGCCCGGGCGCTAGTGTGCGATCAGGCCCCGCATGGGGCGCCACGGTGCGTAGCTCAGCAGTAGAGCGCCCGGCTCTAGCCCGGGAGGGCGCGGGGGCGGAACCCGCCGCACCGGCATGGAACACCGACCTCCCGTCCACGTCGGCCCGACCTACCCCGCGAGCCGACTCGCCGAGGCGCTGAGCACCGCCGCCTCCCACGACGACCCGGACGTGCGCCGGGCCGCCGAGCGGCGTGCCGCGTCCTGGCTGCGCGTCCTGGGCGGTATGAGCGACGGCGCCCTGACCGTCGGGTCGCGCACCCCGGTCCGGGACCTGCCCGCGTGGGTCACCCCCGAGGTCGTCCACGGTGGTTTCGCCACCGGCGCGGCCGCGGCCGGTGGCCCGCTGCGCCCGCACGAACTCGAACTCATCGAACGGCACGGACTCAGGGCCGACCGCGGTTCGTTGTATTCCCACCACCTGACCGAGACCGGGCTGGCCCACCTGGGTGCGCTGCTCGACAGCGGCGGCTACGAACTCGACCAGCCCGAACAGGCCGCGCTGCTGACCGTGGTGTGGCTGCTGCGGGCCGAGAACACCGCCGCCGCCCTGCGTCTGCTGAGCGCCCTGGACCCCTTCGCCGCGTCACTGTGCCTGACCCCGCGCCCGGCCCCGGTCGTGGACCTGCCCGAGGGTTCGGTCTTCCGCTGGTCGGTGGCGCAGGTGCGTACCGGGTTGGACAGGATCGCCCGTAAGCCCGCCCCTCGTCCCACCGCCCAACGCGAGGCGCTGCGCGTGTGGAACCCCTTCGCCGACCGGGTCCTGGCGCACTGGTGGGAGACGGTCCGGGACGGGGTGGTCGACTCGCACCGTCCCGAGGGCTGGGAGACGCGCGGCACCGGCCTGCTGGCGGAGTACGAGCTGCTGGCCGCCGAGCACACCCTGTGTTCCAAGCACCGTGATCCCGAGGAGAACCTGGGCATCCTGCTCACCGCACTGCGCGAGAGGCTCTCCGAGGAAGGGTTGAGCGCACGCCGACGCGGACTGCTCCGGCACGCGGTGGAGTCCATGATCGCCAAGCGGGGCGTGCCCGGTTCCGCCGAGCACACCGCCCTGCGCGACGCCCAGGCCGTGCAGGCGGCGCCGCCCACCCACGACGTGTTCGCGAGCATGCTGTTGGAGCGGTTGTCCGCCTTCGCCGCCAACTCCGGTCTGGCCGACCCCGAGCCCGTCCTGGCGCCGGTCTCTCCCCGGGAGGCGCGAGAGTTCGACATACCCGAGGCCACGGCGATCCCGACCCCCCTGCGTGAGCGAGTGGAACGGGCGGTCATCGCCCCCCTGGACTCCCTGGTGGAACGCGGGCTGATCCCCTCCGCCGAGGTGCTGGCCTCGCTGGTGCCCACCTTGGCCGCCACCGCCGAGGCCGCCGCGATCGAGGACCCGACCCTGAACCGCCTGGTGGCCGTGCACCACCGCGCGTTCGCCGCACGGCGTTCCCTGCTGTTACTGAACCTGTCCTCCCAGGTGCGGCGGGAGGAGCTGCCCTGGGTCCGGGAGGCGGCACCCCACCAGGCCACGGACGATCTGCGCCGGTCCGCGGCCCGGGCCCTCATCACGCGCCTGGGCGAGACGACACTGACCCGTTTCCCGGGGACCATCACGCCCAACCCGCTGGTGCGCGAGCTCAACGGACTGGCCGGCACCGCCGACTCACCGGTGCGGTTCGTGGAGGAGTTGGCCGCAGACATCTTCATGCGCGACTTCTCCGCCAAGTTCGTACGGGCCGCCAAGGCGGCCGCGGAACTGCTGGGCGATGGCCTCTACGCCCGCTACTACGGGATCGACACCGCCCAGGTGCTCGCCTTGGACGACGAGCACGATCCGTCCGGCTTCGCGGCCCTGTGCGTCGAACGGGCCGGCGAACCCGAGTGGTCGGTACCCGGCAACGGCATGATCATCGAACAGGCCCAGATCCTGACCACGCACAACCTGGCGGCCCTGACCCTGTCCGGCGCGCGCCCCACCGACGGCTGGGCCGAGGCCGCGCGCCGGGCGCACCTGCACACGGTGCGGCTGGTCGAGACGCTACCGAGGATCTTCGACGTCCTGGCCCACGTGAAGAACGCCGCGTTCTCCTGGCGCCAGACGGTGTTCCTGTTGTCCCGTTGCTCTCCCGAGGAACAGCGCGAGAGCGTGGAGTGGATGTGGCACCTGTCCCAAGAGCAACCGTCCCATGTGCGTGATCGCCTGGCCCCGGTGTTGGCCGGGCTGCGCTCGGCTGTGGCGGGACGACCCCCCGATTCGGAGGGGGGCACGATGTTCCTGGGGTGGACGACACGGCCGCACTGGATGTCGGCGATCGCCCCGGAGGCGCTACGCTCCCCCAAGGGCGCGGTTTGAACCGACAAAGCCGACAGGTGGCCGGATCCGGCCATCCACACGTGAGCGTGCACGTGCACCTGCACCGCCGGTGATAACACTGGAGTACGCAGTCGCCCGCCTCGACCCAGAGGTCGGCTCCGCCGTCGGCCACGCGCCGTAGTTAGGGTGAGACGCATGTCGATATGGGCGCGGGGAGACCGCACCGGGAGGGTCGGTGAGGCCCTCCTGATGTTGGAGGGGCAGGGCATCATCGACGGGCTGGAGATCCTCCCCTCCGAGGACAAGCCCTACCGCGTCCGTGTTCCCGCCGGCATCGTGCACATGGACGAGGACGAGGCCTCCATGTTCGCCCTGGGCGCGGTCGTCGGCGCCTTCGGGGACGTGGCCCGCCAGCGCGCCTGATCCGACCGTCCCGCCCTCGGGCCCCTACCTGCGGCCCATGGTCCGCAGGATCGCGTCCAGCAACAGGTCCCGGACCAAGGTGCGGTGTTCGGGGTCGTGCGGGACCGTCAGCTCGTTGTTGAAGGTGGACAGGCACATGCCCACCGTCATCTCGGCCAAGGGTCCGGCCGGACGCCCGTCCTTGGGCAGCTCCTCCACGAAACGGGCGACCTCGATGGCCTCGCGGACCGCCTCGATCCACGGTTCGATGCGCTCACGCCACCACGTCCGCTGGGGTCCGGGCTCCGCGCCCATCCCCGAGGCCGCCGCGAGCAGCGCGCCGGACTCCAGCCACAGCCTGATCCAGCCGTCGACCAGACGCCCCATGTAGCCGTCGATGGACTCCATGCGCCCGAACGTCAGGTCCACCTGGGAGGCGAACGCGGTCAAGCGCACGTCCACCGCCGCCTGGAGCACCTGGTTCTTGTGGTTGTAGTAGCGGTAGACGGTGGAGCGGTCGATGTCGACGCCCTCGGTGATCTCCTTGTAGGTGATCTGGCTGAAGGGCTTGGTGCGCAGCAGTTCCACGAGGCTGTTCTGCAGCTGGAGCATGCGCTGCGCGGCGCGCAGGCTCCCGCTGGTCCCCGGACTCGAATCCTGCGGCACCGTCATACCCGATCCGTCCGTCATGGGCTCCCACGGCCCTCGCGTAACTGACGGAGTCCAGCTTGCCCCAGATCGAAACGGATGCCAACACGGCGTTGGCCACCGGGACACCCTTGTGGAACGGGGTTCCGGTCAGGCACCGGCGGCTTTCGCGCGCGCGGCCCGGTGGGCGGTCAGGTAGTCGCGATACCAGTGGAAGCTGTCCTTGGGGTGGCGCTCCAACAGGTCGTAGTCGACCCGCACCAGGCCGAACCGGCGATCGTACCCATAGGCCCATTCGAAGTTGTCCAACAACGACCACACGAAGTACCCGCGCACGTCCACCCCGGCCTCGATGGCGCGGCCCAGCGCCGCCAGGTGGTCGCGCAGGTAGTCGACGCGATCGGTGTCGCGCACGCGTCCGGTCTCGTCGGGGGCGTCGGGTTCGGCCGACCCGTTCTCGGTGATGAGGATGGGTGGCAGGCCCGGGTAGCGGCGGTCCAGGTCGACGAGCAGCTCGGTGAAGCTCTCGGGCACCACGGGCCATCCCATGGTGGTGTGTCGGACCCCCTCGTAGGGGACCTGTTCCACCCCGATGTCGACGGCGGTGCGTCGGGCCGGGTCGGGTTCGACGTGCGGGGCGTCGCGCAGCATGATCGGTCGGTAGAAGTTGACCCCGAGGAAGTCCAGGGGCTGACCGATGATCTCCAGGTCGCCCTCGACACGGTGGGCGCCGTCGGCGAGCGCGCCCCACACCTCCTTCTCGTTGCCGGGGTAGGCGCCGGTGAAGATGGGGTCGAACCAGGTGCGGTTGTGCAGGGTGCGGGCCCGCTCCACGGCGGCGCGGTCGGCCTCGGAGTCGGTGGCGGGCACCAGGTGGTCGGGGTTGAGGGTGATGCCGACCTCTCCCGCGGCGGCCGCGCGCAGTTCACCGACGGCCATGCCATGGGCCAGGAGCAGGTGGTGGGCGACGGCCAGGGCGGGCGCTCCCTCCTTGGTCCCGGGAGCGTGGCGCCCGATGGCGTGCCCGACGAACGCCGAGCAGAAGGGTTCGTTGAGGGTGATCCACCGGTTGACGCGGTCACCGAGGCGTTCGGCGACGATCGCGGTGTATTCGGCGAAGCGGTGCGCGGTGTCGCGGACCCGCCAGCCGCCCTCGTCCTCCAGGGCCTGGGGCAGGTCCCAGTGGTAGAGGGTGAGCACGGGTTCGATGCCGGCGCCCAGGATGGTGTCGACCAGTCGGTCGTAGAAGGCGAGCCCCTCGGGGTTGGGGCGGCCCCGGCCGGTGGGTTGCACCCGCGGCCAGGAGACCGAGAAGCGGTACAGGTCCACGCCCAGTTCGGCGAGCAGGGCGACGTCCTCGCCATAACGGTGGTAGTGGTCGCAGGACACGTCGCCGCTCTCGCCACGGGCCACGCGCCCGGGGGTGCGGCAGTAGGTGTCCCAGATCGAGGGACCCCGACCGCCTTCGTCGGCCGCGCCTTCGACCTGGTAGGCGGCGGTGGCGGTGCCGAAGAGGAGTTCGGCGGGGAGCACGGGGTCTGCCTGGGGGTACGGGCCGGCCATAGGGTTCACCCTTTCTTGGGAGCGCTCCCAATTGTGATCCACTCGACCCCGAAGATCAATCACCACCGCGCGTTCGGTCGGGCACGCACGGTGACGAAGAAAAGGCTATCGAGACGAGACCTCGCGTGCCGAACCGGATCGGACCCGGCACCGTCACAACCTCCAGCGCGCCCCGTCCCCCGCGCGCCGTAGAAAGGGCGAAGGCATGAGTTGGACCGACTACTCACAGAACGTGCGCATCCGTGACCTGGAGGAGAGTCTCGACAGCGCACACTCACAGATGGCCCGCGAGCGCAGCCGCATGCGCTCGGAACTGGGCCGGCTCAGGGGGAGTCTGGAACAACGACTGAATCGCGTCTCCGCCACCCTGGACGCCTTCATCGAACTCAGCGACCTGCGCGTCACCCTCACCATGTTCGACGGTGCCGCCATCGCCCGACACCGCACACTACAGATGATCGACGGCTCCGTACCGGGGAGCCTCGAACTCGACGACGTGCCCGGCTACTGGCTGGTGCCGGCCGCCCGAGGCCTGCACGCCCTGCTCCTCGGCGACCTCGCACGAGCGCGGGTCCGCTTCGACGAGGCCGCCACGATCGACCCCGAACGCGCCGGCTGCTTCAGCGCCCTGGCCGCCGCGCTCACCAGCGCCGAACACGCCCGAGCCCTGGGCGAGAACACGGCCGCCGACCTCCTCCCCCACCTGCCGGCACCAAGTGCCCGACTCACGCGTGGCCGGCGCGCCCTGTGGTTGCTGATCGCCGACGGTTCCCTCGGCGACGACGCCCGCGAACGGCTCCTGCTGTCCACCCTGCGCCACTGGTCGGCCGAGGGTGTCCGGGCCCCGAAGGTGGAGGCCTGGTTCTCGTCCGCGCCCGCCGGTCGCCGACCCCGATCCGAAGATGGGCTCGCCGCGCGTTCCGGTGCGGCCCGCAGCCTCGCCGAGGTGCGCGAACGTATCACCCGCGTCACCACGCTCAGTAACGAGGACGGCCCCGCCGAGGTGCTGGCGCCGGACCAGGACAGCGCCGACTTCCTCCTGCAGACCCTGCGCCTGCTGGTGGAGGAGGGCAGTCCGGAGGAGGCGCCCCTGATCGCCGAGGCCAACCGGCTGCGCGCGGTGATCGAGGGTTCCGGTGAGGAGACCGTCCTGCCCTCCTGGGATGAGAACGTCGAGGAGGTCGGCACCCTGCTCCAACGCGACCTGGTCTCCGAGAAGGCACCCCCGCACCGTCGGACCTTCGCACTGGTGTTGCAACGCGGTGCCGTGCTGGAGGGCGCCGAGGAACTGGCGGCCCGGGCCACCGAGTCGATGCCCGACCGGACCAGCGTGACCCTGCGGGGCACCTCCGTCACCATCACCGCCTCCGGCGCGGACCACGGACAACTGGAGCAGGCCCGGAAGAAGGCCGAGGTCGCGGCCACCCCCGGCAACGACTCCCGCACCATGCTGTGGATCGCGACGGCCACGGCCGGCGTGCTGCTGATCCTGTCGTTGCTGACGATGCACGGTGTCCTGTGGTTCCTGACCCTGGTCGCGCTGGGCGGCATCGGGCTGGCCTACCACTCCGCCTCCAAGGAACAGGAGAACACCGAGCAGGTCCGCGCCCGTGAACTGCGCCGGATGGACGATCAGGTCGAAAAGGCGGTCCGGGAGTGGCGCGAGGGCCGGGCCGAGGCCGAGCGGAACCGGGCCCGGGCGAGGGAGGACCTGGAGGAGATCCGTCGACTGCTCAATCCGTGAGGGCCTCTCCCTACAACCACCCGTTGCGTCTGAAGACCACGTACAAAAGGAAACTGACCAGGGCCATGGCTGCCAGGGTGAGCGGCCACGTGAACAACCAGTGGAAGCCCGGTCTGGGGGCGATGTTCATCCCATAGACCGAGGAGATCAGCGTGGGCACCACCAGGATGCCGCCCCAGGAGGACACCTTCCTCATCACCTCGTTCTGGGCCTGGTCCACGAGGCTGCTCTCCACCGCCATGATGTCCTGCAGGAGTTGACGGAAGCCGTCCACGCGTTCGCGAATCGCGGCCACGTGGTCGGCGACGTCGCGCAGGTAGGCGATCAGTCCACCTCGCGCCTCCCCCTCCGATCGCTCCCAGCGCCCGGTGAGCTCGTTCAGGATCTCGCCGAGCGGGTCCACGGCCCGTTGCAGGATGATGACCTCGCGCATCAGGCGGTAGATACGTCGTGAGACACCCTTCTCCTCGTTGAAGACCTGGTTCTCCACTTCGTCCACGTCCTCTTGGAGTCCGGCGACCGCCGGCGCGTAGTCGTCGACCACACGGTCCAGGACGGCGTAGACGATTCCGAGCGTGCCCCGCTCCCTCAGGTTCGCGTGTTCCGCCAGGCGGGTGCGGATCCTGCCGAGGTCCGGCCCGACCCCGTGGCGGAGGGTGACCACGAGGGATCGGGTGCCGAAGACATGGAGCTCACCGACCCGCAGCCTCTCCTGCTCCTCGTCGTAGACCGTCGGACGCAGGGCCACGAACAGGGTGTCGCCGTAGGTCTCGATCTTGGGTCGTTGGTGGGCCACGATCGCGTCCTCAACCGCCAGGTGGGGCAGGTCGAAGTGGCCGGCGGCCTCCTCCACCTGAGCACGGTTGGGTTCGGTCAGCGCGATCCACGCCACCGAGGCCGGCTCCGCGGTGAGCGCCTCGTCGACCTCGGCGAAGGTGGCGACCTCACGCGAGGGCACCCCCTCCCGGTACAGGATGATCCTGAGTTCCCCGGGCGGCGCGTCGGCGGGCAGGACGGCGTCCTTCCTGCCCAGGGCCATGATGCGCTCGGGCGCGGATTCGGTCATGGGTCGGCCTCCTTCGGTTCTCCCCACGCCCGATCCTGGCCAAAGCGGGGACCTTCGGCCAGGAGGACACGCTCTACCCGGTCGCCGATCCCGGAAGCCCGAACGGTGATGTTGAGCCGCCCCCGCAGGCCGAGAGCGGGATCGGCGGTACCGGGGCGGACCCGGGGCACCCCGTGGTAGGCCATCCGGGAGGGGCCGCCGAAGACGAACAGGTCACCGCTGCGCAGTTCGACGTCGGTGTAGGGCCGGTTGCGGTTCTCGGTGTTGCCGAAGCGGAACACGCACGTGTCGCCGAGGCTGGCCGAGACCACGGGGGCGCGGGAGAGTTCGTCGCGGTCCTGGTGCATGCCCATGCGGGCGTCGGCGTCGTAGAAGTTGACCAGCGCGACGTCGTAGGGGTCGCCCTCGTGGGGCACTCCGTAGGCCTCCCGGACCGCGCGTTCGGCCAGGTCGCCCAGCAGGTCGGGGAAGGGCCGAACGGGGGTCCCGTCGGGTA
>NZ_DYZD01000302.1 GCF_020741345.1 Nocardiopsis listeri | reverse complement strand
CCCTCGCACCCGTGAGGCCGCCGTACTCGCCGCCGTCACCGCCACAGAGGCCGACGGCGAGGCCCTGGACGCCGTTCTCGCCGCCACGCGTGCGATCTCCCATGCCCACCCCGGAGCCGACTGCGTGATGGTGCACGCGCGCCAGGACGCCCCCGACGACCCCATCGATCTCGCCTGGGTCGGCGACTGCAGGCTCTGGACCTGGTCGCCCGGCGACGGGTTGCGCCGGCACACCCACGACCACACCCTCGGACAGCGGTTGCGGGACCGGTGGGTGGCGGACGACCTTGCGCGGGCCGGCGACCACGCGCTCACCACCTCGGTCGCCACCGCGGCCCTCGCCGACGTCGGCACCGCGACCGCTCCCCCGGCGGAACTGGTGCTGTTCACCACCGACGGGGTCCACGACTACGTCGACGAACTCCTGCTGGCCGAACTGGTAACCGACCACGCGCACGCCCCGGACGTCCTTGCCCAGGTGTTGGTGGACGCCGCCCGCGAGGCCGAGAGCGGCGACAACGCCACCGCCATGGTCATCCGGCTGCCGCTCTCGGAATCGCCCTACCTGTCCCGGCAGGAGATGCTGCTGGACGGCCTGGCACACGTCGACGGGTTCGGCGACGACCAACCCGCCCTGCGCCGGCTCGCAGAGGACCGCGCAGTGGGCATCGCCTGCGACCGGTTCCTGCTGCGCGACGGCACCACCTACTGGTGCACGAAGGACTCCGACCACACCGACCACCACGTCAGTTGGCACGGCGTCACCTGGACCTAGTCATCCGGTTTCGCGAGGGCCGCGCCCGTTCCGACCACCAGACAGGCGACGAAGGCCACTATCGCGCCCGGGCCCGCGACGACCGTGCTCTCGGGGTCGGTCGGCCACAGGATCGGCAGAAGGAACAGTGTCGGAAACGCGCACACCTGAACGGCGACGTGGAAGCGCCCGTCGTCCGAGACCAACGTGTGGAGGGTCAGCGCCAGGATCAGCAGGAACGCGACGAAGACCGCCAGAACCGCCCTCGTGTCGGTGACGGCGGCACCGAACACCTCCCAGCCGGTCATCATGCCGCGCGGTTCCAGCCGAAGCGGGAGTTCCTCCGAACCCAGCGTCGGGGCGACGTCGAACCCGGCCCCGTCCTTTCGCGGGCCGCGCAGCCAGGGCAGGGACAGCGACACGAACAGCGCCACGGCACCGGCCACCATGGCGGCCGTGCCCAGGCGGAGTCTTGGTTCGTTCACTTCGCGCGTCGACGTCAGGCGTTCCAACCGGTCCAACCGTTTCCGAAGCTCGTCGGAGCCTTCCTGCTTCGCCATGGGACCTCCCGGGGTCGAGGATCTTCGACCAAGAGATCCCCCATCGGACCGTTTGGTTCCGTCCGAGAGGGAGTGTGAGGTACCTGGACGCGAAAAAGCCCGGAGCCAAAGGGCTTCCGGGCTTTTATCCTGGTCATGATGTGTGGCTAGGGGCGGGGTCGAACCGCCGACCTTCCGCTTTTCAGGCGGACGCTCGTACCAACTGAGCTACCTAGCCGCGGCGCCGATCGGCGACGCTTGCGGTCCTGACGGGATTTGAACCCGCGGCCTCCACCTTGACAGGGTGGCGAGCACTCCTAACTGCTCCACAGGACCTTGTTCAGTTGTCCACCGAGCTGATCGGGCCCGGCGTTTGGCTGCGGTGTCCATTCTGCCAGATGCTCGGCAGTGGTCTGACCGCTCGTACCCCCAACGGGATTCGAACCCGCGCTACCGCCTTGAAAGGGCGGCGTCCTAGGCCGCTAGACGATGGGGGCCCGTGTAGACGTTCCAAGCATAGGGGAGATTCCCACCAACTCCAAAGTGAATGTCCCGGCCGGTCCACATCATCGCCGGCCGGGCGCTTCCGCGTCAGGGTGTGGGCTCCTCCTCTTCTTCCTCCTCCGCCTCGCCGACGACCCGGTCGGGGTCCTCCTCGATGTGCCGCTCGACCTGTGCGGACGTGAGGCCCACACCGCCGAGGTCGATGTCGTCGCGCGCCTGGAGGCGACCGGTCTCGGCGTCGAAGTACAGCACGGACGCCTGGTAGGGCGTGGGCCGATCCGTGCCGTGATCAAGCCCACTCAATCCGGCGCCGCCCGTCGAACCCTGGACCAGGAACCTGGTGCCCTCCTGGGTGAGCTCTGTGGATCGCATGTGTTCGTTGCCGGCCAGCACGAGGGGCACCACCCCGTCGAACGGCTGCGCCTGGGCCCGGGTGTGCAGAACCGCGACGTCGACGTCGGTGTCACCGCCCTTGACCGAAGCCGCCTGCTTCTCGCCGAGTTCCACAACGTCGGCCTCTTCGGGGTTGAGCCGAGTGGCGTCCGAAACGAACCTGGGGTCGCCGGCACCGAAGAAGGTGAGCCCACCGACCTCCTCGACGTCCCCGTCCAGGACCACCGCGTTGGGCTGGGCCTCCACCGCCCGCTGGGTGCCCACCGAGTCGTGCCGGCCGCGCACCCACACGTAGGGCACGTCGAGCCTGCCGATCTCGTCGGCGAAGACGTCCTCCGCCGCGCTGCCGCGTTCGGTGAGGTCGCCGGAGTCCACGATCACGTCCACCCCGTACTGCTCCTGCAGGGTGCCGATGATGCTCCACGAAGCCGGGTTCAGCTGGATGTCGGACACGTGCAGCACCCGGATGACCGACTCGTCCTCCTCATAGGTCGGCAGGGAGGAGGTGGCCTGGTAGATCATCGCCACGTTGCCGACCAGTCCGGCGAGCTGCTCCTGGTACTCGGTGAACCGTCCGACGACGTCGTCGACGCTGCCGACCACCGCCGGGGCCTCCCCGATGAGACCCGTGAAGCGGGGCTGGACGATGGCGCTCGGGTTGAACGTCAGGGCCGCCACACCGCCGATCGCCGCCAGGACGACAACGGAGGTCACGGCGCTCGCCAGGGCCCGCCAGGCGTTGCGGAACAGCATCAGCCCCATCAGGCCCGCGCCGAGGGCCGCCGCGAGGAGCGAGCGCAGCACCAGGGCGGTCACGCCGCTGGTGAGGTCGGCTCCGATGCCCGCGGCCATCCTGTCGATGGCCTCCGGGTCGGTGAACATCTCCTGGGCCGCGGAACTGCGGATCTCGGTGATGGCCGCCTCTATCCGCAGCGGAGCAGCATGGGTGTCGAAGGCCAACTGCCCGAGGGGCGCGACGTCGACCACCGTCTCCCCGTGCCACTGGGGGCTCAGCGAGAACGTG
>NZ_DYZD01000301.1 GCF_020741345.1 Nocardiopsis listeri | reverse complement strand
CCGTCACGGTGCCGTCCCAGGCGTAGGCGAAGAACGCCGTGGGGGTGGCGCTGCGGTTGACCTGGTCGACCGACAGGGCGATGTCGCGGTCCGGGTGGACCGGGCGGCCGGTGCGCTCGTCGACCACGGTCATCTCCAGCTTGGTGACGTGGTGGTCGAAGTGGGCGATCACGTACGGCACGTCCGGCAGACCGTCCACCCAGCCCAGGGTGTAGGAGTCTCCCTCGGGCCGGTTCTCGTATCCGCCGCCGCTGCCGGCGCAGTCCAGACCGAAGAACGCCTCGCACTCCGTGATCTTGGTCAGCCACGGCAGGTCGTGAGTGTTCCCATCGCCGTCGGTGATCGGGGTCATGGCGTCGATCGCCTGGTAGTCGCCGTTGTAGGCGGCGTACGGTACACGGTGCGTGTCGCCCTCGTCGTCGGCCTCGGTGACCTTGACGTAGCCGCCGTAGATCATCTGATCGAGGTCGTCGGCGGGCGGGGTGATGGTCACGTCGACGGAGACCGAACCGCCGGCCGGTACCGTCACCTCGTTCTCGCTGAACCCGGCCTCGGCGTAGGCGTCGTTGAACTCCGGCGCGAACGTGTCGCCGTGGGTGCCCAACGCGGGCTCGTGCTCGATCGTGTAGGTGGCCTCGGCGTCACCGTGGTTGGTGATGGTGACGGTCTCGGTCACGGGCCCCTCGGTGGCGCCCAGGCCGAGTTTGCCGGGGGCCAGCGCGGTGGTCGACCCCACGGCTCCGGGCAGGTCGAGCATGCCGGCGCCCTGACGGTGGACGTTGTCGAGCACGCCCATGTCCGGGTCGCCCCACCACGTGGTCGGGTCCGCGGAGTTCTGCAGCACGTCGCGTACGTCGTGGGCGTCCAGGTCGGGCCGGGACTCCAGGACCAACGCGACGCCGCCCGCGACGTGCGGGGACGACATCGAGGTGCCGCTGACGGTGGCGTAGCCGCCCTTGTCCATGGGGTAGGTGGAGTTGATCAGACCGCCCGGCGCGCCGATGTCCGGCTTCAGGGACAGGTCGGCGCCCAGACCGTAGGAGCTGAAGCTGCTGATCAGCCCACCGGTCGGGTTCGGGATGGTGGTCTCCTCGCCGGTCCAGGTGAGGGTGACGCTCTCGCCGGACTCCAGGAGCTCCAGGATGTGCGCGCCGGCCTCGTCGGAGACGCCGACGGAGAAGGCTCCGCGGTCGACGATGCCGCCGCCCGCGAACATGCCGGGCAGGTTGTTGTAGACCACGACACCGGTGGCGCCCGCGTCGACGGCGGCGTCGTACTTCTCGGTGAAGGTGCACTCGCCACGGATCATCAGCGCGGTCTTGCCCTCGGGATCGCCTTCGAGTTCGTCGCCCGCGGCCAGACAGCCACGGCCGATGTCCACGATCTCGTCGGTCTCCCCGGAGGTCGGTGGAAGCGGGGCCTCGTCCATCTCCATGTAGGCGACGGTCTCGCCGCTCTGGGTGACCTCGGCGGCGGCCGCGCGGATGTGCGTGTTGTCGTAGGCGGCCACACCGATGACGTTCTCGCCAAGACCGGGCGCGCCCGCGGAGTACAGGCCGGTGTCGCCCTCGTTGCCGATGGAGGCGACCACGACCATGCCCTCGTCGACCAGCCGGTCGGAGGCGACGGCGGTCGGGTACTGCGGCCAGGAGTGAGCGGAGCCGATGCTCATGTTGAGCACGTCCATGTCGTCGGCCAGGGCCTGCTCCATGGCGGCGATCATGATGTCGGACGTGGTGGAGCCGGTGCAGCCGAACACCTTGTAGGCGCCGAACTCCACATCGGGGGCCACACCGGTGACCTGGCCCTGGGCGCCGACGATGCCGGCGACGTGGGTGCCGTGCCCGTTGCAGTCCTGCGGGTCGTCGTCGGGGACCGGTTCGGCGTTGTCGGGGTCGCCGGCGTCGAAGTCGTCGCCGACGAAGTCGTGACCGGTCACCACGCGCTCGGACGGGAACCCGCCGGGACCGCCCAGATCGGGGTGGGTGTAGTCGACACCGGTGTCCATGATGGCCACGCGCAGACCCTCACCGGTCAGACCGAGCTCGCTCTGCGCGATGTCGGCGCCGGTCATTCCCAGAGCGGTGTCCATCTCGGGCTCGCCGTCGGCGATCTCGGGGATCTCGTGCCGCATGACCGGATGGACGGCGGCCACGCCGGGGATCTCCCGGGCCGTTCCGACCTGGTCGTCCTCCATCATCACGGAGACGCCGTTCCACAATTTTGTGAAGGAGTGGCGTTCGGTGTATTCGAGGCCGTGTTCCTCCGCCTCGGCGTGGAATTCGACGTGTTCGTCGTCGACGCGGCCTGCGGCGGCGCCCTCGGTGGTGGTCGGGCCCTCGAGCTCGATGAACCACAGGTCCTGGACCTGGTGGGTGAGCTCGCCGTCGCCCGCGGTGGGAGCGGGGTGCAGGGGCGCGAGTCCCTGTTCCTCGTCCGCGCTCGCGGGTGTGGCCGCCACCAGGCCGGCGATGAGTGTCAACCCGGCCAGTGGGGCCAGGAGTGATCGGTGGGGTGCCACCTTGTCAACACATCCCTTCTCGTGCGCGCCTCAGGACAGCGGGGGAATCGACGACCCACCGGGTATGGAGCGCACACACGGGGGATACGCCGGAAGGTGTCCGTATTAGGAGGATTCGGCGCGCATGGCAACGAGATCATTGCCGTGTGCGATGTGGGGTGTCAATGTTCATTCAGACTCAATATGGCCACATGGTGTGACGAAGTGCCGTGAGTTCCCTTCGGGGAGACAGTGGTTTATAAAACGGACGCAAGGCGCATATCGTCGTAATATTCATGAAAACGGTTGGGCTGAATTGCGGGCCCGAAAGGTGACCGTTTCACGAAAACGACCGTCCGCAACAAAGGACACGCAGGTCGGAACGGGTGCGCACGCCCGAGTCGGGTCCGAAGTACCGCGCAGTAGAGTTGGACGCGCCGTGCCGTCCCACCCGGGTCGGTACGAGCCGGTGTCGATCGAGCGAAGTCCGGCAGGCGGCCACATCCGGCCGCCGGATCCGGCGCTGTCCCGCAACTGTGAAGCCTCGCCGAGCGCGGGGACGAGCCAGGTCGCCTCGCCGACACCGACGTCCCCTGTCCTCGTGGGAAGGACCGGCCGTCCCGACCTGGGCCGCTCCTCCCCGCACGCACTCGAAGGAGCACCGTGCGGATCGCCCGCCAGCTTCCCATCGCCCTCTTGGGCGCCACGCTCGCCCTCACGGCCTGCGGTACGGACGACCCCGAACCGGAGAACACGGAGGAGTCCACCGAGACCGCGTCGGCGGAGTGCGGTGTCCCCGAACCCGCCGAGCGTAACGAGATCGGTGACGGCACCTTCCCGGTCACCGTCGACGACTCCGTCGGTGAGGTCACCCTGGAGGAGGCGCCCGAACGCATCGTCTCGCTCTCGCCCAGTACCACCGAGTCGCTCTTCGCCATCGACGCCGGAGACCAGGTCGAGGCGGTCGACGAGTACTCCTACCACCCCGAAGAGGCCCCCACCACGGACCTCAGCGGCTACACCCCCAGTGTCGAGGCCATCAGCGAGTACGACCCCGACCTGGTCATCCTCTCCGACAGCGCCATCGACAGCGTCGAGCAGCTCCAGGCCGTGGACATCCCCACACTCGTGTTGGGCGACGCCGCCGACCTGGAGGACGTCTACGCCCAGATCCGCCTGCTCGGCGAGGTCACCGGTAAGACGGAAGAGGCCGACGCCGAAGCGGACCGGGTCGAGTCCGAGTTCAACGCCGTCGTCGAGGAGGCCTGTGGCTCCCTGGGCGAGACCGAGCTCACCTTCTACCACGAGCTCGACGACACCCTGTTCTCCGTCACCTCCGCCACCTTCATCGGCCAGGTCTACGACGCGTTCGGTCTGGTGAACATCGCCGACCAGGCGGACGACTCCGAGAGCGGCGGCTACCCGCAGCTGTCCACCGAGTTCGTGGTGGAGGAGAACCCGGATCTGATCTTCCTGTCCTACGGCGACGAGTCCGCCGTCGAGGACGTGGCCGAACGCCCGGCCTTCGACACCGTCACCGCCGTCGAGAACGACGCGGTGCACCTGCTCGACGAGGACACCTCCTCCCGCTGGGGCCCGCGCGTGGTCGACTTCGCCGAGGCCGTCGGTGAGGCCGTCCAGCAGAGCGCCGGTCAGTAGACGAGAGGCGGAAGCAGAGCGGTGAAGGGCTTCGGGATCCCGTTCGGGTGGTTGCTGGGCGGTGTGGTCGCGCTGTGCGCGGCCGCGGTGTTCGGCATCTCGGCCGGAGCGGCCTCCCTGACCGCCGCCGACATCCTCCGCCACTTCGTCGGCCTCCTGCCGTTCGGCTGGGTGGAGTCGCCCCTGACCGAACGGCAGGAGGCGCTGCTCATGGAGCTGCGCCTGCCCCGCGTGGTGATGGGCGCGATCGTCGGCGCCCTCCTGGCCACCGCGGGCGGCGCCTACCAGGGGGTTTTCCGGAACCCGCTGGCCGACCCCTTCCTGCTCGGCGCCGCCGCCGGTGCCGGGCTGGGGGCCACCATGGTCATGGTGTTCGGCGGCGACCTCATCGCCGACCCCCGGGCGCTGGTCCCCGTGGCGGCCTTCGTCGGCGCGCTCTTGGGGGTGGCCGCCGCGTACGCGCTCGGATCCACCGCCGGGGGAGGGGGAACCGCCGCGCTGGTGCTCGCCGGAGTGGCCGTCTCCTCCTTCCTGTCCGCGGCGCAGACCCTCGTCCAACAGATGGGTATCGACCAGCTCCAACGCATCTACGCGTGGCTGCTCGGCGGTCTCGGTCGGGGCGGCTGGGAGGACGTTCGGCTCATCGCCCCCTACGCCGCGGTGGGGCTGGCCGTGCTGCTGCTGTCCGGATACCTGCTGGACATGCTGGCGCTGGGCGACGACAAGGCCGTCAGTCTCGGTCTCAACCCGGCCGCGGTGCGACTGGTCGTCATCGCCGCCGCGTCCCTGGCCACCGCGGCCGCCGTGTCGGTGAGCGGACTCATCGGGTTCGTCGGCATCGTGGTGCCGCACATCGTGCGCCGCCTGGTCGGCTCCAACTACCGGGCGATCCTGCCGGTCACCGTGTTGGCCGGCGGCGCCTTCCTCGTCACCGTCGACATCGTGGCGCGCACGATCGTCGCCCCCGCGGAACTGCCCATCGGTGTGGTCACCGCCTTTCTCGGAGCACCGTTCTTCGTGCTCATCCTGCGCACCACACGCCATCGCGGCACCTGAACCCCGTCTCCGGCCGTGCCCGGCGGGCCGGACGTGATGCGAACGCGTCGAACACTCTGGAAGACTGGTTCACGCTATGGACATCACCTTGCTCGTAAGCATCATCGTCGTCGTCGCCCTCCTGGTGGTCGGCGGGTTCTTCCTGGTCAGGACCCGAAGCTCGGTCGCGCCGGGCAAGGAGGAGACCAAGCCGGAG
>NZ_DYZD01000300.1 GCF_020741345.1 Nocardiopsis listeri | reverse complement strand
GGTTTTCCCTGTTGGCGACGCCGCAGGCGCCGGTCGACGGACGGGACGTAGCGCAGTTTGGCAGCGCACTTGACTGGGGGTCAAGGGGTCGTGGGTTCAAATCCCGCCGTCCCGACAGAACAGTAAGAGGGGTCCATCATCCGATGGGCCCCTCTTTGCGTTTCAGATGGGGGTGCCAGCCCACGTCGTGCGGTATCCGGTTCACCGCTGTCGCCGCGAAGCGGCGCACCGGTCGCGATCGGCGGCGGTAGACGCGTTCGGTGGTGTCGGTGCCGTTGTGCCCGACCAACAGTGAGATCTCCTCGATACCGATTCCGTGGTCGAAGAACAGGGAACGAATGTGTGCCGCAGGTCTTGCGCGGTCCATTCTTTGTCGTTCAACCCCGCATTTCTCATGATCGTGCGCGGCTCCCGCAGGATATTGTGCCGGTACCGCGGGGCGCCGCTGCGTGCGCAGAAGGCCAGGTTGTTGTCCTGCCGTAGCTCTCCCGCGGTCAGGCGTTCGTGTGCCTGGTGTCGGTGTCGTCAATAGGGTTCATTGTCTCAGGGCAAAGGCTCGCCGACCATTTCCTGGTTCCTTGACCGGCTGTGGGCATGGGCTTACGGTCCAACCGATGGAGCCCATGGCAATAGTCGACCTCGACGACGCCATGCGAATAATAAACGCGGGAATGGTCAAATCTAGGGAAATTGATTCCTCGAGCGATATCGCCGTGGCCGAAGCGGCGTCAGCCGTCCTCCGAACCCATTCCGGCACGGCCCTCGAGGAACCTACCGACTCATCGAAGGGAACACCATGACCGGAACGATCCTCATCACCGGGGCGGGTACGGGTTTTGGCAAGGAGATCGCCCTGCGGCTCGCGTCCCAGGGGCACGACGTCATCGCCGGCGTCGAGATCATCGCGCAGGTCAACTCCCTCCGATTCGAGGCAAAGGCGCGCGGGGCGGACCTGCGCGTGGAGAAGCTGGACGTGACCGATCCCGACGACCGGCAACACGCCTGGACGTGGGACGTCGATGTTCTGCTCAACAACGCGGGTGTCTCCGAGGGCGGCTCGACCGTGGACATCCCCGAGGACCGGCTGTTCCGGCAGTTCGACGTCAACGTGTTCGGCCCGGTCCTGCTCACCCAGCGCTTCGCGAAGAGGATGGCGGCGCGTCGGCGCGGCAGGATCGTCTTCATGTCCTCGGTCGCGGGGCTCACCACGGATCCGTTCACCGGTGCCTACTCGGGTTCCAAGCATGCCGTGGAGGCCTTCGCCGACGCGTTGGACCAGGAACTGGCCGAGTTCGGTGTCACCGTCGCAACAGTCAACCCTGGGCCGTTCCTGACGGGGTTCAACGACACCATGTTCGAGGAGTGGAAGACGTGGGGCGACGACCCGTCCCAGCGCCTCTTCGACTACTCCGAGCTGTCCTTCCCCCACGAGCAGTACGACCCGGAGCCCGTCTTCGAGACAACGATCAAGGTGCTGCTCGGCCAGGACACGCGCTACCGCCACGTGCTTCCCGAGGAGATGGAACCCGAGGTCCGTCAACAGGTCGACGGCTTCTGGGATCGGGGGCTCAACGATGGAAGGCGCCCGGAACCGGTTCAAAAGGCCTACGACATGGCCCCCTACACCTCAGTCTCCTCATGAGCCTGCCCTGCGCCCGTCCGGAAGGGGAGGAAGACTGTGAAGGTCACCCGACTGCTCGAGGTGAACGAATCACGATGGTGAGTCTGACGGCGAAGAGTCGACCACTGCTCAGGTGCCGCCCTCGGTGGTCGAGAACCTGCCCCGGACCATGACCGAGGAACGGATCTCGACCCGTGTGGACCGATGGTTGGACTTCATCGACGCGACGCGCGGATGTGGGAGCCGACCGGCGGCCACAGCCGTTCACACCGTGTGGCCGCCGGAATCGCGGGACCGGATCGGGTCCCGGGTCAGCGCGTGGACGCGTCGGGGTGCTCCGTGGCCGCACGAGGTCTCGTCAGCCGGTCCGCCAGTTCGGTCAGGCGGTGACCGGCCACCCTGGGCAGGAGGACCCCTTCGACCAGGTCCACGTGGTTCCGCCAGGTTTCGGGGACCGCGTTCTCGCCACCGGCCGCTCCGCACAGGGCACCCACCATCGCGGGCAGGCTGTCGGACTGGCGTGGGAAAAGGGCCGCGGTCTGCAGACCGGACGCGAGATCCCCCTCGACCAGGCGTGTGATGGCGAAGGCGAGCGGAAGGGTCTCGGGTGCCACGCCACCGTGACTGTAGTCGGGGCGTCCGAAGGCGTCGATCAGGGATGGGACCATCGCGAAAGCACCCTTCGCGTGGCCGGGGGCGATGGCCGCGGCGCGTTCGAAGCCGCGGTGCAGCCAACTGTCGTCCGGGATGGTGCGCTCGGCCTCCGCCAGGGCCACGGTGAGGTGCTCTTCCGCGGACAGGGCGGCGATGGCGTGCGCCATCGCACCCGCCGCCCACACCCCGTCACGGTCGTGCGTGATACGTGCGTAATCCGTGGCCACCTTGGTGGCGTTCTCGGTGTCACCCGAGTGGAACAGACCGACGGACACCGCGGCCGGTACCGCCCCGTCGTCCCAGTAGACCGGGTTGTCGGTCCCCGTCTCCGGCGGCACCCGGCCTTCCAGGGCCTGGAGGACGGCGCCTCGCTCGGCGATCCCGCACCAGACGTCCTCGGTGGCCACGTAGTGCGTGCGCCACTCCTGGAACAGCGCGTGGAGGTCGTGCGCACCGGCTTCCAACAGGATGAGCGCGGCGGTGGCCGCGGTCTCGGTGTCATCGGTCCCGGACAACGGGTTGAGCTCGGTGTGTCCTGGAACGAAGGGTAGAAGGGGCCGGGAGATCCGTTGGCGGTCCAGGTCGATGTTCTTCTCCCACAGCACGCCGCGACCCCAACCGGCGCGGGCGTGGCGGTGGTACTCCGCGGGCAGGCCCAGGGCGTCGCCCATCGCCAGGCCGAGCAGGGCGCCGCGAGCGTTCTCAGATCGCATTCTCGTACTCCTCGTTCCCCTGGGATGCCTCGTACAGGGCGTCGGCCAGCTCCACCAGGTCGGTGCCGGCGGTCGCGGTCACACAGACGCCGGAGACCTGCCTGACCTTGGTCCGCCACGCGGGGGGGATGGCGGCGTCACCGTGCAGCGCTCCGGCCATCGCCCCCGCCATGGCCGCGATCGTGTCCGAGTCCCGGCCGATGTTGACGGCGCTCACCACGCTGGGGATGAAGGCGCCCTCGGCCGCGGCGAAGAGCCCGAAGGACAGGGCCACCGCCTCGGGGGCGCTGTCGGGCCAGGGGTAGTGGAAGAGCGGGATCCGACGGTAGAGCTCCCGCTCGGCTTCGGCCATGGTGGATGCATGGGACGCCACGTCCAGGGCCCGTCGAAGGAGCCTGGCGGTCCAAGTGTCCTCGGCCACCGCGGCGAGGCCGGCGGCGATGACCTCGGTGTGGTCGTCGGTCACCAGGGCGCGCGCCACGGCCGCGGCGATGGCCTGCGCTCCGTAGATCCCGTCCGCGGCGTGACTGACCTGGGCGTCCTCACGAGCCAGTCGGGCCGCCTCCGCGGGGTCACCGGCGCACAGGATGCCGATGGGCGCCACTCTCATGGCCGCGCCATCGCTCCACGATTCGTGGTTGTCGTTGCCGCTCACGGGCGGGGCGACCCCGGCCCGGAGGTTGGCGATGGCGCCCATCTCGCTGAAGCCGGCCCCGTGGAAACCCCCTTCCTGGGACAGCACGGCCCGTGTCCATACGGCCGCGACGTCGTTCGAGGTCAACCGGCGACCGTGGGCGAGCAGCCCTTGGGCGCACAACACCGCGTACTCGGTGTCATCGGTTCCCGAAGCCCGGGTGTGGAGGAAACCCTCGACACGTCCGTGTGCGGCGTGGATGGCCTCCGGGGTCATGCCCTCGGTGGGCGCCCCCATGGCGTCGCCCACGGCCAACCCCAACAGTGCCCCTCGGCACCGGTCACGCGTGACCATCGGAGTCCTCTCACATCGTTTTGCATAAGCCGGACCAGGATGACATGAGCTCAGAGCAGGGGCAAAGGGGCATACAGGTTGCTTGTTTGACAGTTCGGGGTGATTTCGACACCATGAGGCTCGGAAATTCGCAAGACGTTTTGCATGCGTCGGAGTGGGGACGATGAGCAAGGAACACCGCGTCGGCATCGCCGATGTCGCGGCCGCCGCGGCGGTGAGTGTCACGACCGTCTCCCACGTTCTGAGCGGTCGTAGGCCGGTGAGTGAACGCACCAAGGCCAAGGTCCTCCGGGTCATCGAAGAACTGGGGTACCGCCCCGATCCCTCGGCGCGTGGACTGCGCACCGGTCGTAGCCACGCGGTCGCCCTGGTCGTCTCCGACGTCACCAACCCGTTCTATCCGCTGATGGCGGCGGGGTTGCAGGAGGTTCTGCAACCCGAGGGATTCTTGATCTCCGTCTGTGTGGCCCAGGGGTCCACCCAGGACCTGGACTCGGTGATCGGCCACCTACTGAACCGCAGGGTCGACGGCGTCGTCCTCGCGTCGCTGAACGCTCAGGATCGTCACTTCAACGACATCACCGCCGCCGGGACCGCGCTGGTGCGACTCAGCGGCGAACTGGATCCGCGTTTCGGTGACATCGTGCGCGCCGACGACACCGGTGGCATGGCCGATGTGGTCGCACACCTGCTGGAGCTCGGCTATCGCAGGATCGGGTTGGTCAACGGCGATCCCGACAGCGCACCCGGGCGACTGCGCCTGGCCGGTTACCGTCGGGCCCTTCGGGAGTTCGGCCTGGAGGTGGACGAGGAGCTCATCACCGCGGGGCCCTTCACCCGCACCGGTGGGGCGAGGGGCTCGCACGCGTTGTTGAACCTGGACCGGAGGCCAGAGGCCCTGGTCTGCGGAAACGACCTGATGGCCGTCGGTGCCATGGACGCGATCCGCGAAAGGGGACTGACCGTCCCCGGCGACGTCGCCGTCACCGGCTACGACGACATCGAGGCCGCCTCGCTCGTGACGCCGCGACTCACCACCGTGCACAACCCCGCCCTGGAGATAGGCCGTGCCTGTGCCCGTCTCCTCCTCGACCGCCTCTCCGGCACCCCCAGTGAAGGTGTGCGCGAGGTCGTGCTCCCCCAAAAACTCATCGTCCGCGAATCGACCTGACGACCCAAAAGGACCCCCGTGACCTACCAACTTCCCCGCCGTGACATGTTCAAGCTCGCGGGAGGAGCGTTCGCCGGAGCCTGGCTCCTGACGGGCTGCGGAAGCTCCGGGGGCGGTTCCTCGTCCGGTATCGAGTACTGGGGTGCCTTCCCCACGCCCGAGACCGAGGAGTACTTCCGCTCCCAGTTCATCGACACCTTCAACGAGTCCACCTCGTACTCGGTGAGCATGTCGACCAAGCAGCTCACCGACCTGGCCTCGCTCACCGACACCGCGGTCTCCTCCGGGAACGCCCCGGACATCATCTACTCGCCAGGCCCCTCCACCTCGGTCAACTACGCTCAAGGGCTCAAGACCCTCGAACTGGACGACTACGCGACCGAGTACGGGTGGGAGGACCGCCTGCTGCCCTGGGCGACACAGCTGAGCCGGGTGGACGACCGTCTCCACTCCGTTCCCACCAGCTACGGTTCCATGGTCCTGTACTACAACCGGACCGTCTTCGAGGACAACGGCTGGACGCCTCCCACGACCAAGGCCGAGTTCGAGGACCTCTGCGAGGAGGCCGACTCCAAGGGCATGATCCCGGTCGGCGCGGGCAACAGCGGCTACCCCGCCCAGAGCGAGTGGTACCTGACCTGCCTGCTCAACGCCGGGCTGGGCCCGCACTTCCTGTACGACGTGCTCACCGGTGACCGCGACTGGTCCGACCCGGCCGTGGTCGACCTCATCCAGTCGATGAAGTCGCAGCTGGACAAGGGTTGGTGGGGCGGCGGAGCCGACCGTTACTTCACCAACACCGACCCCGACATGTGCACCGGGCTGGCCACCGGTGACGTGGCGATGTACATGAGCGGCACCTGGAGCTTCGCTTCCATGGGGAGCTTCTTCACCGACTCGGGCAACGATCCCCAGGACTGGGACTGGGCGCCGCTTCCCTCCCTGGCCGACGGCGTCGACCCCGGTGTGTTCCCCCTCGCGATCGGGACCGCGCTGTCGATCGACTCCGGCAGCACCGACCCCGACGCCGCGGCGGCCTTCCTGGACCACATCATGGGGGACACCACTCGTTCCCTGGAGTACCTCGCCGAGCAGGGGGAGAACCCGCCGCCGGTCGCCTACGAGCCCACCGACTTCCCCGAGGGCACCGACCCCAGGGTCCAGCGCCTGTACGAGCAGATCCCCGAATCGGAGAACCTCGGTTACGCGAGCTGGACCTTCCTGCCGCCCGAGACCAACACCGCGCTGTACACCGAGTTCGACAAGGTCATCACCGGTGACATGTCGCCCAAGGAGTACACGGAGATCCTGGACTCGACCTTCCACCAGGAACTCGGTGCGGGCGCGGCCCCCGCGCCCTTCACGCCCCAGTAGACAGGGAACGGAAAAACCCACCGGATGTCCACCACCACTCACGTGGCCGGCGGGGGAACAGCCACACCGCGTCCCTCGCCGGCCCGCAACGACAGGCGTCGCCGCCTGACCGGGCTCCTGTTCCTGGCACCCTTGTTGATCGTCAACGTCCTGGTGATCGCCGGACCGGCGTTGACCTCGGTGGCGTATTCGTTCACCGACTGGGACGGGATCAACCCCCCGTCCTTCGTCGGTTGGGAGAACTACGTCGCGTTGACCGGGGACGACGCCTTCGTCGGCGCGCTCGGTCACAACCTGCTGTGGACGCTGTTCTTCCTCACGGTGCCCATGAGCATGGGCCTGTTGGGCGCCTACCTGCTCAGTCGCATCCGTCGGGGGCGGCTCCTCTTCCAGACCCTGTTCTTCATCCCGTACGTGGTGGCCACGGTCGTCTCGGCGGCCGTCTGGCGGCAGATCCTCAGCCCGACGGCCGGGCTCATCCCCGTCCTGGACTCCTTCGGGGTGCCGGGGGTGAGCGACCTCAACCCGCTCGGCGACCCGCAACTGGCGCTGGGCGCCATCGCCCTCATCAACAACTGGCAGTGGTGGGGCTTCCTGGTCATGCTCTTCCTGGCCGCCATGCAGTCGGTCAACCCGGCCCTGTACGAGGCGGCCCGCCTGGACGGGGCGGGGCGCTGGCGCGAGTTCTGGCACGTCACCCTGCCGGGTATCAGGCCGACCCTGGTCTTTCTGCTGCTGATGACCATCATCTGGTCGTTCCTGGTCTTCGACTACGTGTACATCCTCACCCAGGGCGGCCCCGCCGGTTCCACGGACATGCTGAGCACTCTGCTCTACCGCACGGCGTTCGGTGAGGGCCGAGCCGGCCACGCCTCCGCCGTAGGCGTCGTCATGGCCCTGATCAGCGCCACCACCATCGCCGGTTACCTCGTGCTCCGGCGTCGACTGCGCTGGGAGGTGTGATGACGTCCGTACCGCAACGGCGTGCGCCGCGAAGGCGACGCGCGACCTCCTCGCGGCGAGGTGGGCCGCTCGTCTACCTGGTTCTCGTACTACTGGCCTTGTACGCCATCGGTCCGATCCTGGTCCTGCTCTTCAGCTCGCTGAAGAACCCGGCCGAGATCAGCACCAACCCGATGGGGCCGCCCAGCGAGGCGATGTGGGACAACTTCCTCACCGCCTGGCAGAACGCGAACATGGCGGCAGGCCTGTCCAACAGCCTCGTCATCGTGCTCGCCACGGCGGTCGGGGTCTGCCTGATCTCCGGAGCGGCCGCCTACGCCATGGTCCGGTTGGACATCCCGGCCCCCGGCGCGCTCACGATGTACCTCCTGGTGGTGACGGCGCTCCCCATCCAGCTCTTCCTCGTCCCGCTGGTGAACTGGTGGACGCGGTTGGGTCTGTACGACACGCAGATCGGGCTCATCCTGATCTACTGGGCGATCTACAGTCCGTTCAGCACCCTGCTGCTCAGGTCGTACCTCATCGCCATCCCACCCGACTACGAGGCCGCCGCCCGCATGGACGGAGCGGGGGAGGCGACGGTGTTCTTCCGCATCGTGCTGCCCCTCATCTGGCCCGGTGTGATCACGGCCGGCCTGGTCGCCGCGCTCCAGGCCTACAACGAGTTCCTGCTCGCGGTCACCTTCATCCAGGACAACGAGGCCCTTCCGGTGTCGATCTCGCTGTACTCCTTCCAGCAGGGCTTCACCGTCAACTACGCCCTGGTCAGCGCGGCCGGGATCATCATGATCCTGCCCGTACTGCTGTTGTTCCTGGTCCTGCAACGTCGTTTCGTGGAGGGCTACGCCTCCACCGGCATGGCGAACTGACCATCGGGGACGGCCCTCGGGCCGTCCTATCCGCGGATCGAGAGGCGGCCACCGTCCTGGGCCGTCTTCTCGACCGATTGGGGGATCCGGGGCCCGGATGGTGCACCATCCGGGCCCCGAACCCGTACACGCCCAAGTGCGGGAGCGGGTGACTTTGGCGGGTGGTGAGGTCAGCGCGGGGCCCTGCCCCGACGGCGGATGGCGCCTGCGCGCTATCTTGCCGGGGGAGGAGACCGCCGAGTCCGCCTCGTACGACGCGCTGGAGACGGAAAACAGAGGAAGAGGGCACCGAGGGTGATCCGCACGATCCTGGTCGATGACGAGATCCTGGTCCGCTCCGGACTGCGGATGATCCTGGAGTCCGCCCCGGACATCGAGGTGGTCGGGGAGGGCGGCGACGGCGAGGAGGCCGTGAGCCTGACCGAGGAATTGCGCCCCGACGTGGTCCTGCTGGACATCAGGATGGCCGGAACCGACGGGTTGGCCGCCGCCGAACGCATCACGTCCCTGCCCGAGCCGCCCCGCGTGGTGCTGCTGACCACCTTCGACCTGGACGAGTACGTGCACAGCGCACTGCGGGCCGGGGCGGTGGGGTTCCTGCTCAAGGACACTCCGCCGCGGGACCTCATCGCCGCCGTGCGCACCGTGAACAACGGGCACGCCATGCTCTCGCCCAGCGTCACCAAGCGCATGCTCGAACGTTTCGCCTCGCCCGCGCCCGCCGACTCCGCGGCCGGACGACAGGACGCCCTGAGCCGGTTGTCGGTGCTCAGCGAACGCGAACAGCAGGTGCTGGTCGCGGTGGCCGAGGGCAAGTCCAACGCGGAGGCGGGCCGGTCCCTGGGCATGCGGGAGACCACCGTCAAGGCGCACGTGAGCCGCATCCTGGCCAAGCTGGAGATGTCCAACCGAGTCCAGGCGGCCATCCTGGCCCACGACGCCGGCTGGGCCTGACCGTTGCTCGACACCGCCGGAGTAGTCACCCCTATCACATCCCGCGTGTTTTGTGGCGGTTCATCGCCGATCACACCTTTGCCCTCGGTTGCGGCTACCGGCCGGTAGCTCGGTACGCTGCAAGGCGATCCCCACCCGAGCAACACACGTCGTGGCTGTTCAGGCCACCAGAGAATGAGGAGCCCCTATGTCGCGTTCGGTACTGGTCACCGGCGGCAACCGCGGAATCGGCCTGGCCATCGCCCGTGAACTGGCGGCGAACGGTGACAAGGTCGCGGTGACCTACCGCTCCGGCGAACCCCCGGAGGGGCTGCTGGGCGTGCGTTGCGACATCACCGACTCCGCCCAGATCGACTCCGCCTTCAAGGAGGTGGAGGAGGCGCACGGTCCGGTGGAGGTCCTCGTCGCCAACGCCGGCGCCAACAAGGACCAGCTCCTGGCCCTGATGAGCGAGGACGACTTCTCCTCCGTCCTGGACACCAACCTCACCGGTGCCTTCCGCGTCGCCAAGCGCGCCGTGCGCGGCATGATGCGCAAGCGCTTCGGTCGCGTCGTCCTCATCTCCTCCGTGGTGGGTCTGCTCGGTTCGGCCGGCCAGGCCAACTACTCCGCCTCCAAGGCCGGCCTCGTCGGTTTCGGGCGTTCCCTGGCGCGCGAGCTCGGTTCGCGCAACATCACCGTCAACGTCATCGCGCCCGGCTTCATCGAGACCGACATGACCGCGGCCCTGCCCGAGGACCGCCAGGCCGAGATCAAGAAGAACGTCCCCCTGGGCCGCTTCGGTGCCACCGACGACATCGCCAAGACGGTCGCCTTCCTCGCCGGCCCCGGCGGCGGTTACATCACCGGCGCCGTCATCCCCGTCGACGGCGGCCTCGGCATGGGCCACTGACCGACCGGCACCACGAAGAACGGACCGCCATGGGAATCCTCGACGGCAAACGCATCCTCGTCACCGGGGTGCTCACCGACTCCTCCATCGCCTTCCACGTCGCCCGCCTGGCCCAGGAACAGGGCGCCACCGTCGTCCTCACCGGCTACGGCCGTCTGGGCCTGGTCCGGCGCATCGCCAAGCGTCTGCCCCAAGAAGCCCCGGTCCTGGAACTGGACGTCACCGACGACGAACACCTCGCGACCCTGGCCGACCGGGTCGGTGAACACGTCGACGGCCTCGACGGCATCGTCCACTCCATCGGCTTCACTCCGCAGGACGCCCTGGGCGGCAACTTCCTCAACACCGAGTGGAGCGACGTCGCCCAGGCGATGCACACCTCCACCTTCTCCCTGAAGTCGCTCACCACATCCCTGCTGCCCCTCATGGACCGGGGCGGATCGGTGGTGGCACTCGACTTCGACAACAGCGTCTCCTACCCCGTCTACGACTGGATGGGCGTGGCCAAGTCCGCGCTGACCTCCACCGCCCGCTACCTCGCCCGGTACGTGGGGGACCGCAACGTGCGGGTCAACCTGGTCTCCGCCGGGCCGCTGAGCACCATGGCGGCCCGTAGCATCCCCGGCTTCGAGGAGCTGGCCGAGAACTGGCCCGAGCGTGCCCCGCTCGGCTGGGATGTCAAGGACCCCGAGCCCGCGGCCAAGGCGGTCGTGGCGCTGCTGTCCGACTGGTTTCCCGCCACCACCGGCGAGACCGTGCACGTCGACGGCGGTTTCCACTCCACCGGGGCCTGACACGAAGCACCGACGGGGGCGGGCGGCGCGTCATCGCGCCGCCCGCCTTGTAGCATCGGGGCGGCCGAGTCGAGTGGAGAAGGTGGGACATGGATCTGGGACTGTCGGGGGCCAAGGTCGTGGTGACCGGGGCGAGCAGGGGGATCGGCCGCGCCATCGCCCAGGTGTTCGCCGAAGAGGGAGCCGACCTGGCCCTGTGCGCCCGCACCCCCGAACCACTGGACCGGGCCGCCCGTGAACTGGGTGAGACCGGGGCCGAGGTCTTCAGCCGGGCCCTGGACGTCACCGACCACGACGCGCTGCCCGCCTTCATCGAGGACGCCGTCACCGCACTCGGCGGCCTGGACGTGCTGGTCTCCAACGTCTCCGGCGGCAGCGCTCCCACTCCCGACCAGTGGCGGCGCGGCTTCGACGCCGACCTCATGCCGTTCGTGCTCCTGACGGAGGCCGCCGAACCCCACCTGCTGCGCTCGGAGAGGGGCGGGTCGGTGGTGTTGGTCTCCACCACCTCCGCGTTGCACGTCACCCGCCCGGCCGGGGCGCGCTCCTACGGGGCGGTCAAGGCGGCGCTCAACCACCACGCCTCCTCGCTGGCCCGCGAGTGGGCGCCCAAGGGCCTGCGCGTCAACACGGTCTCCCCGGGTCCCACCGAGTTCCCCGGCGGCGGCTGGGAGCGGCGCCGTGAGAACGACCCGAAGTTCTACGAGAGCATCCGCGAACGCGTCCCCACCGGACGTCTGGGCCGCCCCGAGGAGGTCGCCCGTTCGGTGGCCTTCCTGGCGAGCCCGGCCGCGACCTACGTCACCGGTCAGAACCTGGTGGTCGACGGGGGTTTCCTGGACCGCGTCTGACCGCGATCCCCACCGCGGCCCCAGGCCGCCACACGTGCCGGATCAGCCCTCGCGCAGGACCTGGACCAGCCTCGTGGTGCGTTCGGGGGTCAGGTTCTCGCGCACACCGCTCTGCAACGCGCCATCGGTGGCGTCCACCACCGACACGTGCCGCACCGCGCGGGTCAGCGCCGTGTACACCTGGGGGCGCGACACCGGGACCTTCGGTGGGAACACCGCCACCACCGCCGGCCATCGGCCGCCGTGCGCGGCCGCCACGGTGACCGCCCAGCCGTGACGCAGCGCGGAGGGGTCGGCGACCTTCACCCGGGAACCATCGGACAGCTCCACCACGGCGCCGTCGGCGAACTCGCGCAGGTGGCCCGTGTCGCCCGGGCCGTAACCGGGACCCTCGGCGGTGAGCAGGACCCGGTCGCCCGGGTCGAAACCACCGTGTGCGCCCTGGCCCGGGTTCAACCGTTCCTTGCAGGCGGCGTTGAGCGCCCGGGCCCCCGCCGGCCCGTCCTCGCGGGCGGTCACCACCTGCACGTCCTCGGCGGCGATGCCCAGAGCGCGCGGGATGGAGTCGGTGACCAGCTGCGTCACGCGGTGCGCGGCCTCCTCGGCGGATGCGGACGGAACCCGCACCACCTCGCGGTCGGGCGCCTCCACCTCGCTCCACTCGCCCGCGGCCACCGATCCGGCCAGTACCCCGAGCGGGCCGGGAGCGGTCTCGTCGGCCAGGGCGGTCACGTGCGCCGTACGAGAGGCGGCCACGTCGACCACCACGCGTCCGGGGGTGGCCGAAGGCGCCTGGTCGAGGTCGGCGAGCAGCACCAGGTGCGCTCCGTCGGCGCACACCGACGCCAGTTCGGCCATCCGGGAGGTGCCCATCGACATGGACTCGCACAGGACCACGATGCCCGCCTCGACCGGTGCCCGGGCCGGCAGCGCGGCCAGGGAGAGGGCGCGAAGCGGCTCTTCGGTGTCGGACTCCGCATCGCTCACCCGGGCCAGGTCGGCGTTGACGGCCGCCGCGGTCTGGGCGGTGGGGGCGACCACGGCGATGCCCACGCCGCTCTCGGCGGCGATCGCGGCCAGGGCGTGCAGGGCACGTGCCAGTTCGGCGTGGTCTCCGGGGCCGTGCCGCACCACGGTGACCGGGCGCAGCGCCACCGTCACCAGGGCCTCACGGGTCTGCTCCGACAGGTCGAACCCGCCGCGCTCGGCCGCCGCCTCCACGGTCTCGGCGGCGGTCAGCGAGTCCATCACCGGATCGTTCGCGCCGATCAGCCGGGCCAGTTGGGTACCCAGACGTTGTTCGGAGTGCCCGAGGTCGGGCAGGGCGTAGAAGCGTTCGGGGTCGGGCAGGTCGGGGACGCCGCCCTCGGTGAAGTCGAAGTCGTCGTCGGGCTCGTCGGTGCTCTCGAACAGCGCCGCCTGCTCGGTGTCGACTGCGGCCTCCAGGGCCGCCATGGGGTCGGACACTCCCAGCTTGCCGACCACCGTGGCCAGGCGCTTCTCCTCCACCGCGGTGTGTCCGCGGTTCGCGGCGGTGCGCAGGGTGTGCCGCACCAGGGCGGCCAACCTGCGCGGGTCGTCGGGGCGGGCGCCATCGCCCAGGTGCTTGCGGGCACAGTAGTCGGCCTGTTCCCGGGTCACACCGGGCACGCGCAGCAACAGCCATGGGTCGGCCTCCAACGCGGCGGCGGGCTGTGGGCCCAGTTCGGACACCAGGCGCGGTGCGAGGGCGCGCGGGGCGCCCATCCGGTCAAGGACGGCACTGACCTTCTCGACGGCCTCGGACACCGGTTCCCCTCGTCAGGTGGTGGGTGGTTTCCGGGTGAGCCTATCGACTCACGGCGACGATCCGGTGCGGGGTCGGCCGGGCCCGGCCATCGTCCTTGACATTCGGGGAAACGGCTTTCAGGCGTGGTCGGAGGCGGTCCGGGGGTTCTCTCGATCTGGGGCGACCACCCGAAGGACCGCCTCGCAGGGGTCGGTCTCGGGGGCACTGAGCCGGATCGCGTCCGCGGCGATCGCGGCGGAGTCCCGGAAGAGCTCGCGTTGTGCCCGGGGGAGCCCGCCCAGCATCCGGTCCTCCACGTGCGCGACCAGTTCCTCGGCCCGTCGCAGTACGGAGAGCCCGTGGTCGGTGGGGCAGACCCGACGCACCCGGCGGTCCTTGGGATCGACCCGGCGCCGGACCAGATCGGCGGCCTCCAGGTCGTCGAGCAGATAGGTCATGACACTGCGGTCGATGAGGAGTCGTTCGGCGAGCGCGGCCTGGGTGGGGGGATCGCCCGCGGCGGCCGTGGTGAGCACGTGGAACCCCCGGCTGCCGTGCGGCAGGTCGGACAGGGCCTGTTCGACGTGCTCGTGCCAGCGACGGAGCAGGACGGCCAGCGACCACCCGAGGTCGGGTCCGGGAAGGTCCTCCGAGGTGCTGGCGCTCATGGGCTCACGATACCAGGAACAGTTTGTCCATCAGATATGTTGAAAGGAACATTGTTTGTCCCACAAACGATTATGGTCACGTCGCGCCCGAGGAGAAGCCATGACCGACTACGGACACCGCCTGGAGTTCGGCACCTTCATCACGCCGACCGCCCAGGACCCCGAACACGCGGTCGGGCTGGCCGAAGCGACCGAGGCCGCCGGTCTGGACCTGGCGAGCTTCCAGGACCACCCCTACAACCCTGACTTCCTCGATACCTGGACCCTGCTGAGCTGGGTCGCCGCCCGTACGGAACGCCTGCGCGTGACGGGCAACGTCCTCAATCTGCCCCTTCGCCCCCCGGCGGTCCTGGCCCGCGCCGCCGCCGGCCTGGACCTGCTCTCCAAGGGGCGCTTCGAACTCGGCCTGGGGGCGGGCGCCTTCTGGGACGGGATCCACGGCATGGGCGGTCGGCGCCGCACCCCCGGACAGTCGGTGGACGCACTCTCCGAGGCCATCGACCTCATCCGTGAGGTATGGGATACCGACGCCCGCGGTGGACTGCGCACCCAGGGCGAGCACTACTCCGTCCACGGAATGAAGCGCGGCCCCCGCCCCCACCACGACATCGGCATCTGGCTGGGCGCCTACAAACCCCGCATGCTCCGCCTGGTCGGTGCCAAGGCCGACGGCTGGCTGCCGAGCCTGGGCTACCTGGACCCGGCCGACCTGCCCGAGTCCAACCGGATCATCGACGACGCCGCCGAGGCGGCCGGACGCCACCCCCGACAGATCCGACGCCTGCTCAACCTCTCCGGGGTCGCCTTCTCGCCCGTCGATCGCGGCTTCCTTCAGGGCCCGCCCGAACAATGGGTCGAGCAGCTCCTGCCCCTGGCGGTCGAGAACGGTGTGGCCACCTTCATCCTGGGCACCGACGACCCGCGCACCATCGAGATCTTCGGTGCGGAGGTGGCCCCCGCCCTGCGCGAGGCCGTGGACCGCGAACGCGCCACCGCCGGAACGCCCACCGGGCCGGCCAGGTCCGCCACCGCGCTCGGCGCCCGCCGCCCCGGCATCGACTACGACGGCGTGCCCGAGTCCCTGCACGAGAGCGCCGTCGAGCCCGGCGACAAGGACTACCGAGGCCTGCGGCACGGCTACATGCAGAACGGTCGACCCGGCCTGGTCCTGCGCCCCGACGAGCCGGCCCGGGTCGCCGAGGCCCTGGCCTACGCCCGCGAACAGGACGTGACCCTCAACGTGCGGTCCGGCGGACACGGGATCAGCGGCGCCTCCACCAGTGATGGTGGCGTGATCATCGACCTGGGCCGGATGAACGGGATCGAGGTCCTCGACTCCGGATCCGGCCTGGTGCGCCTGGGCGCCGGGGCCCGCTGGGGCGACGTCGCCGATCGGCTCGGCGCGCACGGGCTCGCCATCAGCTCCGGCGACCACGGGGGAGTGGGCGTGGGCGGACTCGCCACCACCGGCGGTGTCGGCTACATGTCCCGCTCCCACGGGCTCACCATCGACAACGTCGTCGCCGCCGAACTGGTCACCGCCGACGGCCGGCTCCTGCGGGTGGACGCCGACCACCACCCCGACCTGTTCTGGGCGGTCCGTGGCGCGGGCGCGAACATGGGCGTGGTCACCTCCGTGGAGATCGAGGCCGCCCACGTGAACACCGTGGTGCTGGGACAGTTCGCCTACGACGCCGCGGCCACCGCCGCGTTCCTTCGCGCCTGGGGGGAGATCGCCACCGCCGCGCCGCGCGAGGTCACCGCCTTCCTCACCCTGGGCGGGGGACGCGCGGGCCAGGGGCCGATCGCGCAGGCGATGGTGGTGTACGCGGACGACGACACCGACGCGGCCGTCACCGCGCTCGAACCCTTCCTGAAGGCCGGACCGGTCCTGGACCAGCGCGCGCAGCAGGCGCCCTACTCGGCGCTGCTCGTTCCGCACCAGGGCCCGCACCAGGGCGCCGGGGTCCCCGTCTCCCGTTCAGGACTGGTGGGCACGATCACCGACACCACCGCCGAGATCATCGCGGGGATGGTCGCCTCGGGGGACTCCTACTTCACCCAGTTCCGTCAGGTCGGCGGGGCGGTCAACGACGTCGCGCGCGAGACCACCGCCTACGCCCACCGTTCGGCGAACTTCTCGGTGGCCGCGCTCGGTCGGAGCGCCGACCGGTTGGATCCGCGTTGGGCGGCACTGGAGGGCGAACTCCAGGGCATGTACCTGAGCTTCGACACCCGCACCGGACCCGAGGTGCTGGCCCAGGCCTTCCCCGAACCCACCCTGGGGAGGCTGCGGGCGATCAAGGCCCAGTACGACCCGGAGCGGGTCTTCGACCACAACTTCCCGATCCCGCCCCTGGCCGATTGACCGGGTCGGCCGACCGGACGATCAGCGTCCGGGGCCGGCGGTGGCGTCGTCCAGCGCGTCCCTGATCTTGGGCGGCAGCTCCACGCTCTCCACCGAGAGGATCTCCTCCAGTTGGGGCAGGGTGCGCGGCCCGACGACAGCGGAAGCGACGCCGCTCTGGTCGCGCGCCCAGCTCAACGCCACCGCGAGCGGAGACACGCCCAGGCCCTCCGCCGCGGTGCACACCGACTCCACCACCCGACGGCTGCGGTCGTCCAGGTAGGGCTCGACGTAGGGCGCCATGTGCGGGAAGGTCGCCCGTGAGTCCGAGGGAACCCCGTTGCGGTACTTGGCGCTGAGCACCCCGCGACCCAGCGGGGACCAGGCGATCAGGTGGGCGTCGCTCGCCGCGGTCGCCGGCCGCAGGGAGTGGTCGGCGGACCGGTTGAGCAGCGAGTACTCCGTGCCCGCACTCACCAGGGGGACCCGGCCCGAGCGGGCGCGCTGCCAGGTCGCCAGGGTCGCGAACTGCCAGGCCTCCAGGTTCCCGGTGCCCACGTAGCGGGCCTTGCCGGCGGCCACGGCGGCCTCCATCGCCGACAGTGTCTCCTCCGGCGGGGTGTGCGGGTCGAACACGTGCAGCTGCCACAGGTCCACGTAGTCGGTCTGCAACCGTCGCAAGGAGGCGTCCAGCGACGCCAGCAGGTGCCTTCGGGAGGCGTCCACCGGTCGGTACCCCTCGGGGGTGTGGCCGCTCTTGGTCGCCACGACGACGTCCTCGCGCCGCACCGTCCCTCGCAGCAATCGGCCCAGGATGCGCTCGCTCTGTCCTCCCGTGTAGATGTCGGCCGTGTCCACGAGTGTGCCGCCGGCGTCCGCGAACGCGGTGAGCTGCTGCCCGGCTTCCTCCTCGGAGGTGTCCTTTCCCCAGGTCATCGTGCCCAGAGCGGTACGAGACACCCAGAGTCCTGATCTGCCCACCTGTCGCTGTTCCATGCGGCGGAGATTACCCTGTCCCCCCTGTCGGCGGGGTGCTCGGCCGGTTTCGGACGCCCGGCTCACCAGCGCAGAGGGCGCCCGATCACCAAGACGTGATGTTCCGGACAGGTTCTCGTGGATCGTCGGACACCGGTAGTTGACCGAACGTAGGGCGGGGGTACACCTTGGCTGCGTACTGTCATCACGGTCCGGTCCGGGGCCGAGGTGCGACGAGTGAGGTGTGACGCGGCCCCAGGCGACCGCTCCCCACGCAAGAACATGTGCCCGTGCCCTGCTTTGGGCCACCCCTGAAAACGAAAGACCGAACCGCGTGTCCATCTTCGAGGCGGTCGTTCTCGGCCTCATCCAAGGACTCACCGAGTTCCTACCCATCTCTTCCAGCGCCCACCTGCGTGTCTTCGCGGCGTTCTTCAACTGGCCCGACCCCGGCGCGGCGTTCACCGCGGTGAGCCAGATCGGTACCGAGCTCGCGGTGGTCCTCTACTTCCGCAAGCGCATCTGGGCGATCATCTCCGTCTGGTGCCGGGCCCTCTTCGATCGGGACCTGCGCGGCGACGTCAACGCCCGCATGGGTTGGTACATCATCATCGGCACCATCCCGATCGGTGTGCTGGGCCTGCTCCTGGAGGACCAGATCGAGGGGGTCTTCCGCGATCTGCGCCTGATCGCCCTCAACCTCATCATCTTCGGCATCCTGCTCGGTATCGTCGACCACCTCGCGCGCCGTCAGAACGAGATCGAGGACCTGAACCTCAAACGGGGTCTGATCTTCGGTCTGTTCCAGACACTCGCCCTCATCCCGGGCGTCTCCCGCTCGGGCGCCACCATCACCGGTGGTCGACTGCTGGGCTTCGACCGGCCGGCCGCCGCCGAGTTCGCGTTCCTGCTCGCCCTGCCCGCCGTGTTCGCCTCCGGGCTGTACAAGATGCTCGACATCGGCGGCGACGAGTACGCGGGTTGGGGCGCCACCATCGTCGGCACCGTCGTGGCGTTCGTGATCGGCTACATCGTCATCGCCTGGCTGATGAAGTTCATCAGCACGCACAGCTTCATGCCGTTCGTGTACTACCGCATCGCGCTGGGCCTGCTCATCCTGGGCCTGGTCTTCTTCGGTGCGCTCGCCCCGGAGGGCGGAGCCGGGATCGGCTGACGATCGCCGGGGCCGGCCGCGTCCGGCGGCCGGCCCCGGCGCCCGAACGGCCGACCCCCGGCGGTGGAACATAGTCTGTGGTCATGGCGACATCGGCGCAGACCAAGGACACCCCGCCCGCTCCCGAAGCGGTCACCCTCCTGCTCGTACGGCACGGGATGACCGACGCCACCGGCCCGCGGCTGGCCGGTCGGGCCCCGGGGGTGCACCTCAACGACACCGGCCGGGACCAGGCCGCCCACCTCGCGGACCGGCTGGAGGGACTCACCCCCTCGGCCCTGGTCTCCAGCCCGCTCGAACGCTGCCAGGAGACCGCCGAGGCCCTGGCCCAACGGCTCGGAGTGCCCCTCGCCCTGGACGAGCGCTTCCTCGAGTGCGACTACGGAAGCTGGACCGGGCGCTCCCTCACCGACCTCGCCGCCGAACCCCTATGGCGGGTCGTGCAGGACCACCCCAGCGCAGCGCGCTTCCCCGGTGGGGAGTCCCTCGCCGCCGCCTCCGCCCGTGCGGTGGAGGCCGTGCGGGACTGGAACACCCGACTCACCCGGGAGGCGGCCCAGGACCCGCCCGTGTACGTGGTGTGCAGCCACGGAGACATCATCAAGGCGATCGTCGCCGACGCGCTCGGTGTCCACCTGGACCTGTTCCAACGGGTGCGGGTGGACCCCTGTTCGGTCACCTCCATCACCTACACGCGCACCCGTCCCTTCCTCAACGGGCTCAACGACACCGGACGCCCCCTGGCCGGGGTGCTGCCCACCGCCGCCGAGACCGAGGGCGACGCCCCCGTGGGCGGCGGTGCCGGGGCATCCGACATCGAGTGAGGCACACGGACGCCTCCCGGGCGGCCAGGACACCGTTCGCTCCCCCTGGACCCTGCCCCTTATTACCCCCTGACTTTGTTCGTGGCGGTTTCGAGGGATAAGGCGGCGGGAAAGCCATAATGCTTTTCTGTGCTATGTCGCACTTATTCATGAATTCTGTTCATGGTTTTTTCAACTGGGTCTGGGTTTCATTGTGGCCGCAATTGGTCACCGTGTTGTCCTGGGAAAAGTCGATTCTTACAGTGGGCACTGCGTTCGACGCCGCCCACCGGTAAGGCGCCATGAGGTGGTTACGTCCGCGAATCCACCCTTCTAGGCGAAAGGACGAACTATGCCCACTTTGCAGACGAAGCTGGCCGACCTCGAAAAGGAGTTCGACGCCAACTTCACCGGCGAGGCCTGGAGCGAACAGGCCGTCATCGACGAGTCCATCCGTGAGATCGGCGGTGCAGACGTCCGCGAGATCAGCATGGACCTCGGCACCCTCGGCGGCAGCCGCCCCCGCGCCAACTAGTCCGAGCTTCTCCGAGTCCCTGGGAACCTCGTCCGTCGGGCCGGCCGCCACCGGCCCGACGGGTCCTATCCCCGGTGAAGGATCGTCGATGCCACCAGCCCCCCTGTTCACCCCACCGAGCGAACGCCTCTTCGCGCTCGCCGAGGATCTCGACACCCCCGCGCTGATCTACGACCTGCCCGGTATTCGTGCGGGTGTGGAGGCGATGCGCCACGACGTCGCCCTCATCCCCGACGCAGGACTCAACCTGGCACTCAAGGCGTGCCACACCCCCGCCGTGCTCGGGGAGATGGCCGCGCTCGGACTCGGCTGCGACGTCGCCTCCCCCGGAGAACTCGACCTGGCCGTGAACGCCGGCTTCGCCGAGATCTCCGCGACGGGCCCCGTTTTCACCGAAACCGACTTCGACGCCCTGGCCGCGCGAGGGATCACCCTGGACTGTGATTCCCTCGATCAACTCGACTCCTACGGACGGCATCGCCCCGGGGACGAGGTGGGGATACGTGTGCGAGTGGACCTCCCCGAGGCCCTGGAGGACACGGCGACCTTCGCCGGAGACAGCCGCTTCGGAGTCCGCCCCGCCGACCCCGAACTCACACGGGTGCTCGAACGACATCGGCTGAGGCCCACCCGGCTGCACGTCCACACCGGCCAGATGACCCCGGACTCCCTGCGTTACAAGACCCGCTACCTCCTCACCGTCGCCGAGCACCTGCCCGAGGTGCACACCATCGACCTCGGAGGCGGGTTCTTCCACCTCTACCGGGATCGGGCGAGCGCCATCGACGCGTTCGGCGACGTCGCCGCGCTCGTCACGGGCTGGCGCGAACGTACCGGTCGCTCGATCTCCCTGCGCTTCGAGCCCGGAGGTGCGCTGCTCACCCCCTACGGGTATCTCCTCACCAGGGTGCGGTCGGTGGAGGAGCACCATCCGGTCCTCGACACCCGCGTCGTGACCCTGGACGCCTCCGCCTGGAACCTCGCCCCCTGGCACAACCGGCCCCAGGTCCTGTCCCTGGACGGACGTCGGCCCGGCGCTCCCGCCCTCCTGGCAGGCTGCACCCTCTACGAGAACGACTTCTTCGGCGCCACCCCCACCGCCGCTCGCACCACCCTGGAGGTGCCCCACTGCCGTGCGGGCGACCGCCTGGTCATCACCGCGACCGGCGCCTACACCATCACCAACGCCCGGTGGTTCAACCGCATCCCCCCGCCACGTGAACACCTCTTCGACGGTGAGCACATGATCGACGCCGAAGCCGCGCTCACCACCGCGGGGGCCACCGCGTGAACGACTCCGGCCCCGGGGCGATGCAGGCCCCTCCGATCACCGACGACACCCTCTTGGCCACCGAACCCCTGCTGGCCCTGCGGGGCTCGCAGGACGGTCGCACCACCGTGTGGCACACCCGTGAGGGGTGGGAACTGGAGGTCGGTCCGGTCACCGCCGACCTGCTCGCCGCCTTCGCCGTTCCCCGCACCCTGGCCACCCTTGCCCAAGGCGAAGGAACCGACCGATCCCACCTGCGCGCCCTGGTCACGGCCCTGGGAGAACGAGGCCTCATAAGACGACACGACCCGGACGGAGTCCCCACCCCCGCCGGGCGAGGCGGCATGTTCGGCGCCCCGGTCCTCACCCTGGCCGAGGCACTGCGCGGTGAGTCCTGCGATGTCGTCTTCCTCGGGATGCCCTACGACCTGGGGGCCTCGCACCGGCCCGGCAGCAGGTTCGGTCCCGCCCAGTTACGACGTACCGGAGGCGCCCTGTTCCGCTACCGGGACACCGTCGACGGCCCGTCCGGTGCCGTGGACCCGGTGACCGGGAGACGTGTGTTGGCCGGAGTACGTCTGGCGGACATCGGCGACGTGACCACCAACGTGCACCGTTCCGCCGGGCCCACCTGGTCGGTGCTGGAGAACGTGGTGGGCCGCCTCAGCGGGCACGGCCGCCTCCCGGTGATCCTGGGCGGCGACCACTCCGTCACGTTGCCCATCGTCCGAGGTCTGGCCGAGGTCCACGGCGATCTCGGCGTCCTGCACATCGACGCCCACGGCGACTACGCCCGTCCCCGCCACGACGACGCCGAACTCCACTGCCACCACGGAAACGTCATGGACTGGGTGGTAGGCGATCCTCGGGTGGTCCGCCTCGCCCAGTTCGGCCTGCGCCAACTGGAGGATCCGCCCGCACGGCCGGACGACACACTGCGCCGCTGGCCCGGAAGGTCGGCGCTGAGCACCCCGCTCGGCGAGATCCTCGCCGAACTCCCCGACTCCCTGCCCTACCACCTGACCATCGACGTGGACGCGCTGGACCCCTCGGTGCTCTCCGCCACGGGCACGCCCCTGCCCGGAGGTTTCACCCACGCCGAACTGGTCGGGTTGTTGACCGACCTGTGCTCGGCCCGACGCATCGTCGGGATCGACGTGGTCGAGTTCCTGCCCCATGAGGGGGAGACGGACGGGCTGATCGTCGCCGACCTGCTGTTGCGGGCCCTGGACTCGGCCATCGGCCATCGGGAAGGGGGTGCGTGACGATGGGCTCCTCCACACCCGGCGAGGCGATCCTGCGGTCCGCCCGGACCGTCACCACCCCCGCACTCCTGTACGACCTGGACGCGGTCACGGCCACGGTCCGGGAACTGCGCGAGGACACCGCTCCGTTCCCGAAGAGCGTCCTGCTGTTCGCCCTCAAGGCCAACCGCTTCCCGCCGTTGCTGCGCCACCTGGCCGACCTCGGCGTGGGCGCGGACGTCGCCTCACCCGCCGAGTACCGCGCGGCCCGGGAAGCCGGCATGGACCCGATCAGCGTCACCGGGCCCGGACTGACCGGCGACCGGCTCGCCGCCATGGCCGAGCAGGGGGCCTTGGTCGACGTCGATGGCGTCGACCAGCTGCGCTCACTCCTGCAGACCCGACCCTCGCCACGGGAGATCGGACTGCGTCTGCGCGTGCCCATGGCCGAACAGGACCGGACCTCCGGGCGCCGCGCGAGCAGGTTCGGTGTCGATCCCGCCGACCCCGAACTCCACCGGCTCCTGGCCGGGACCGACACACGCGTCGTACGACTGCACGTGCACAGCGGCGAGATCGGGACACCCGACCGGGCCGACCTGCTGACGTCGGCCCTGACCACCTGCCTGCGCGCCTTCCCACAAGTGCGCGAACTCAACCTGGGCGGCGGTCTGACCACGCTGTACACCGACCGGCAGCAGGCCCGGCGGGCCTGGAAGCGCGTCGCCGAACGTCTCGCCGGTGCTCCCGTGCGCGTGCTCCTGGAACCCGGCATGTTGACGACCGCGCTGGCCGGCTACCTCGTGGTCCGCCTGCGCTCCGTCGATGGGTTCCCCGACGGCCGTGGATACGCCGTGGCCGACGCCTCCGGATGGAACCTGTTCACCTGGGGGAGCCCGAGGGTGGTGGCGCGCCTGCCCGAACGGGACGGGCCGGGGCGTCCCCACCTGATCGGTGGGGTGACCTGCTACGAGAACGACGTGTTGGCCGAGGAGGTGTCGCTGTCCGACCCTCGGCCCGGGGACCGTCTGGTGTTCAACGCGTCCGGGGCCTACACCGCGAGCATGATGCGCGACCTGCACGGATGGGGCCCGCCGCATCAGGAGGTCGTGCGCGCCGAAGGAGGGCGGAACACATGACCGGGACCATGGACGCGACCGAGGGACGCACGGGCGCGGCCCCGATGACCGCACACGACGACGTCACCGCCCTGCTCGGGCTGGCCGACGCGCTCTTTCCCCCGGACGCGGAGGGGAATCCGACCGAGTCGATCCGAGGGTGGCGTGAACGGGTCACCTCCCTGACCGGACGGCAGGGACCCGAGGCAGAGGCGGAGATGGACCGGGCGGAGGCGGACCTGCGGGTGATGTGGATCCGCCACGCCCACGGATTCACGGATCCGCGCTACAAGTCACCGCCCCTGGGAACCCCGATGACGTTGCCCTTCGGGCCTCCCTCCACGCACAGCTACGAACGCAACATCGAATGCCACTCCCTGGAGGAACGGCTCGCGGCCCAGGACGCCGAGCTCGATCACCACGAGGTGGCGCACGTCGTGTACTCCAGCGGTATGGCGTCCATCGCCGGGCTCCTCCAGTGCTACCGGAGTCTGATCCGGCAGACCGCCGACCGCCCTTTGAACCTGCTGATGTGGGGTGCCTACTACGAGACCGGAGTCCTTTTCGACCTGGTCTCCGACGACGGCCTGCGCTGTCGACGCGCCGACACCCAAGAGGAACTGCGGTCCTGTCTCCTCACAGGTGAGGTGGACGTGCTGTTCATCGAACCCGTGCGCTACGAGTGGGAACTGGACGCACTCGACCTGCCGGCGCTGCTGGGCGCCTGGCGGGGGCGGCGGGGGAGCCGTCCCGGCCTGGTCGTGGTGGACTCCACCCTCGTCTCGCCGGTGTGGCCGAGGGAACGGTTCGTGGAGGCCGTCGGCGACCCGGGCGTCCTGGTCGTCGAGGTCCGCTCCGGGCTCAAACTCGACCAGCGAGGGCTCGAACTCGGCAACCTGGGGGTGGCCTCCCTGTACGCACGCCGGTCCGATCCGGCACTTCCCCCCGCCGCCGATCTGGCCACGTACCTGCGCAAGATGCGCACCGTCGTGGGATCCGGTCTGTCCCTGGAAGCCCTCTCGGTGCTCAGCGCCCCGTTCGTCCTGGATCGGGCGGCCGCCCGTGACCACGCGCTCGCGGTCCTGCGCAACAACGCGCTGACCGCGCGAGTGCTCGCCGACCTGGCGGGGCCGGGACGACTCTTCACCCGCATCGCCCATCCCTCGCTGGCCGAGGGCCCCGCCGCCCCTTGGGCGCAGGCTCCGTTCGTCGTGTGCCACCTGCGTGAGGACACGCTGGAGCACCACGGACTGTTGCTCGGTGTGTTGCGTTCCCAGGCGCGTCGTCGAGGACTGCCCTTCTCGCACGGGTCGAGCTTCGGTTTCCGCGCCCACCGCTTCGAGTGCATCATCCCCTCCCTCAAGGAAGGGCGGGGCCTGTTCAAGGTGGCGATGGGCGCACGGGCCGGGTGGGGGCGCGCGGCGGTGGTGGAGCTGTTGATGGAGGTGGCGGCCCACCCCGACATCGATTCCCTGCGCCGTTCCGACCCCGACGCCGTCCCCGTCGACCTGACCGATCTGGAGTGAAGGAGAAACCGATGATCCTCACCGAAGGGCCGACGGAGGTACCCGTCGCCCACACCCTGCCGCAGGAGGTGAGAGCGGCGCTGGAAGGTCTACCGGTCACGGCACCGCAGGACCTCACCGGGGCCCGGTCCCGGTACACCGACCTGGCCGTCGACCAGCCGGGTCTGCGTGATCGCCTCGTCGCCGTCGCCTCGTCACTGCCCGGCACACCCGACCCGGCGACGGTTCGGGTGCAACGTCACGACGTCGGCGATTTCACCCTGCCCCGTCGGGTGGGCGACACCGTGGCCGGTGACTGGGAGCTGACCTTCCCCCTGAGCGACTCCGAGGTCGACGGGGTCACCGCCTGGATCGGAGGGCGCTTCGAGCGTGTCCTGGATCGGGTGGGCACGGGTCTGCTCCTGCCGCCGGGGTCGTGGGCGTGGGTGAGTCCCGTGCGAGGTGCGCCCAGGTACAGCGTTGTGATGGGAGTGCGATGAGGCCGTTGACCGTGGTTCCGGACGTGGTGGCCGACTGCGCGGGGATCGTCTCCCTCGCCCGCCGCTACCGACACCTGTTCGCCGATCACCCCGACCCCGCGGCCCCGCCCCGGCCGGCCGGAACAGACCCCTTCGACCCCTACCGGGACTCCGAGTACGAGGACGACGACCGCTATCACGTCCTCCAGTCCGCCTGGATGCCCGAGGACCTCAGGGCGGCGATCTTCGCCGCCATCACCCCCGAGGGGACGCCGAAGAGGGACTACTACGTTCAGGTCAACAGGTACGACCGGGGAGACTACGTCCTGCCGCACCGGGACTCACTGCGCCAGGGCCTGTACATGCTCACCACTTCGGGGACGGATGGGCTCAACGCCCAGCACGACCCCGAGACCATGGTGTTCGTCCCCGACCGTGCCGGCACCTTCGTCGAGCACGACCCCCAGGCCTGGCACTGGGTCGATCCCGTGGCCTGCGAGGAGCGCTACACCCTCGTGACGATCCCGCCGTTGCCGCATCGTGGCGACGACCTCTCCGGCGAGGCGGTCTAGGGCGGTATGCGACGTTTCTCCCTGGTGTGGTCGACCCAGCTCATGTCGGCGATCGGCTCGGGCACGGCCTGGTTCGCCATCACCCTGTGGGTGTGGGCGGAATCCGGTTCGGCGACCCTGTTCGCGATGCTCACACTGCTCTCCCTGGCCCCCGGCCTGGCCATGGCCCCGATCGCCGGTGCACTCGTGGACCGCATCGGGCCACGGGTGGCCGTCCTGGTCGGTGACGGCGCCCTCGCCATCACCACGTCCACCGTTCTGACGCTCTATCTCACGGGGAACCTGGAGATCTGGCACCTGTACGTCATCGCCGTGTTCGAAGGGGTGATGGAGTCCCTGCACCTGGTGGCCTACATGGCGTTGGTCCCACTCCTGGTGGTGGAGGAACGGCTGGTTCGCGCCAACGGAATGATCAGTCTGGCCGCGCCCGGGTCGGAGATCCTCGCCCCCGCCCTGGGGGGTGTCCTGCTGGCGCTGACCGACCTGTCGATGATCCTGCTCCTGGACCTGGTGACCTTCGTCTTCGCCGCGCTGGTCCTGCTGATGGTCCGCACCCCTCGACCGGCCGTGGCCGAGGGAGAGCAGCGGCGTTCGTGGGTGGTGTTCCGGGCGGACCTGCTGTTCGGGTTCACCTACATCTTCCGCAGCCGGCCCCTGGTGCTCCTACTCCTGCTGTTCTTCGTGCTCAACTTCTCCGGGGCGATCTCCTACGCCCTGACCACCCCGTTGATCATGTTGCGCAGCGGGGACGACCAGGCTCTCCTGGGGGTGGTCCTGGCGGCCGGAGGCGCGGGCGGAGTGCTGGGAGCCCTGGTCGTCAGTGCGGTGGGCGACCGGTTCCAACGGATGACCCTCGTGCTGGGCGGCATGGCGATCGGTTCGGTCGCCGGACCCCTGTTGCTGGGTCTGTCCTGGACCCCGTGGCTGTGGATCGCCTCCTCCCTGGTGGCCGGTGCCGTGCTTCCTGCGGTCAACTCCGCCTACCAGGCGATCTGGCAGTCCCACGTGCCGGAGCGGCAACAGGGCCGCGTCTTCGGGGCCCGTCGCCTCCTCGCGCAGTCGTCCCTGCCCCTGGGCCTGCTCATCGCCGGCCCGGTCGTGGACTACGTACTGACACCGCTGTTCACCGATACCGGCGCGGACACCATGGTGACCTTGCTGGGTGAGGAAAAGACCGGCGCCACCGCCCTCTTCCTGGTCTTCGCGGGCCTGCTGGGGGTGGCCGCGGCGCTACTGGCCATGACCTCTGCGCGGTTGCGCGGCTTCGGTGAACCCGTCGCGGAGGGAGCCGGCAAGGCTTCCGAACCCGCCTGAACCGACCGATCACGAAGGAATGAGTACACCGCGATGATCAACCCGATCGACGCCACGGACGAGTCCGCCCTGCGTGCCTGGCACACGGCCCTGGTCGAGGGGGCGACGGCCGGCCGCGCGGAGGCCGCCGTTATGGGCTTTCCCGACCTCAAGGGGATGGTCGCCCCGCGCGAGGACCGGCACCACAGGTTGTACGCCGCGGTGGAGGACGAACGCACCGTGGGCACCCTCCTCATCGACCTTCCGGACCTGGAGAACCGGCACCTGGCCGAGGTGGACGTCTCGGTGGTCCCGGAACACCGGGGCAGGGGCCTGGGCGGACGACTGCTCGAACTGGCCACGAAGGTCATGGAAGAGGAGGGGCGCACCACCGCGACCGGTGAGGTCTACGTCCCCGGGGGGTGCGACCCGGACGCTTGGCCGGGTGCCCTGTTCGCCCGGTCCCATGGCTTCGACGTCGTGCACGAGGAGGACTACCAGGTGCTGGACCTTCCCGTCCCGGAGCAACGGTTGGCCGCCCTGCCCGAGGTGACCGGTGAACACCGAACGCTCACCTGGACGGGTCCTTGTCCGGAGGAACTGCTGGAGGACTACGCGCGGATGCGCACCGCGATGGAGCGTGACGTGCCCACGGGCGGGCTCGACACCGAACCGCAGGTGTGGGACGCCGACCGGATCCGGAAGGAGGACCTGCGCCGTGCCGACCAGGGGTACACCACCATCGTCTCCGTCGCGCGGGCCGGGTCGGGGGAGTGGTCCGGGTACAGCCTGATGATGGTCCCGACGGAAGGAGAGGGTGAGGTCTACCAGGACGACACGTTGGTGATGCGCGCCCATCGGGGCAACAGGTTGGGTGTGGCGCTCAAGCGGCGCAACCTCCAAGCGCTCTCCAGGGACGTTCCCGAGGCGAAGTGGGTCCGTACCTGGGTGGATCCCGCCAACACCCCGATGCGTGCGGTCAACGACCTCTTCGGGTTCCGCACGGTGGAACGCATGCTGGAGGTCCAGCGGGTCATCACCTGACCGGGGCGGGCGAATCGTCCCGTGTCACCGATATCCCGTAAGGTTGCAACCATGCCCGTCTTTCAGTTCAACCCACCGGAACGGTTCATCGCGGGGACCGTGGGACAGCCTGGGGAACGCACCTTCTTCCTCCAAGCGGTGGGCGAGGGTCGCATAACCAGCGTCGTGTTGGAGAAGGCTCAGGTGGAGGCCCTGGCCGGCCGCATCGAGGAATTGCTGGAAGAGGTGCACCGCCGTTTCGGTGCCCCGCCCGGTGACGAGACCGCCCCCGAGGACGACGGCCCCCTGGAACAGCCCATCGAACAGGACTTCCGTGTGGGCACCCTGGCCCTGGCCTGGGACGCCGAGGCGGCCCGCGTGATCATCGAGGCCCAGGAGCTCGACGAGTCCGGCCCCGACGAACTGGTCGAGGACGAGGACGAAGAAGATGAGGAGCTGGAGGTCTTCGCCGAGGAGGCCCCGGCCCACCGTGACGTTCTGCGCGTCTACCTCACCCCCGGCGAGGCGCGCTCGTTCGCGGGCCGCGCCCTGAAGGTGGTCTCCGCCGGGCGCCCCGACTGCCCCCTGTGCGGTCGCCCCCTGGACCCGGCCGGTCACATCTGCGCTCGCCAGAACGGCTACCGCCCGGACCGACTCGTCTGAGCCGTGCACGCCGACGACACCACCGAGGGCGGGCCGACCTCCGCAGACTTCGACGGGATCGACCCCGCCGAGGGCGTCGACCTGCTTCATAGGGGCGACCTGACGGTGCGGGGCCGCCTGACCGCGGCCTCCAACACCACCCTGTACTGCACGATCTCCGACGGTGATCGTTCGGCGGCCTGCGTGTACAAGCCGGTGGCGGGGGAGCGGCCCCTGTGGGACTTCCCCGACGGCACCCTGGCCGGTCGCGAGGTGTCCGCCTACGCGGTCTCCGAGGCGTTGGGCTGGTCCGTGGTGCCGCCGACCGTGCACCGTGACGGCCCCTACGGCGAGGGCATGGTCCAGTTGTGGGTGCACGGTGACACCACCGTCGACCTGGTCGAGCTGTCCAGGCGCACCGACCACCCGGGCCTGCGTCGGATGGCTGTGCTGGACGCGGTGATCAACAACTCCGACCGCAAGATCGGCCACCTGCTGCCCGGACCCGGCGGACACCTGTACGGATGCGACCACGGGGTCTCCTTCGCCGAGGACTACAAACTGCGCACCGTGCTGTGGCAGTGGCAGGGACGGCCCCTCACCGATGAGGCCCTGGCGGCCCTGACGCGGTTGAGCGCCCGGCTGCACGACGCCGAGGATCCGCTCTCGATGGAACTGGCCCGACACCTGACCGGTCCGGAGGCCTACGCGGTACGCGCCAGGGTGGATCTGCTCGTCCATCACCGCATCCACCCCTACCCGGCCCCCGATTGGCCCTCCGTCCCCTGGCCGCCCGTGTGAGCAGCATCAAGTCGTTCATTGCTCGTTACCGGGGGGTAGGAATGGTGTTCCACAGTCGGGCACCGGCACAATGGTGCCTGTGAGCAACGAGTGGAACTACCTTTTCGACATGGACGGCGTGCTCGTACGCGAGGAGCACCTGATCCCCGGGGCCGACACGCTCATAGCCGAGCTGCGCGAGCAGGGGACCCCGTTCATGGTGTTGACGAACAACTCCATCTACACCCCGCGCGACCTGCGGGCTCGACTGCTCAACACGGGGCTGGACATCCCGGAGGAGTCGATCTGGACCTCGGCGCTCGCCACCGCCCAGTTCCTGCAGACCCAGCGGCCCGGCGGTTCGGCCTACGTCGTGGGTGAGTCCGGTCTGACCACCGCGCTGCACAACGTCGGCTACGTGATGACCGAACGCGACCCCGACTACGTGGTGCTGGGGGAGACCCGCACCTACAGCTTCGAGGCCATCACGCGGGCGATCCGTCTGGTGCGCAACGGTGCCCGGTTCATCGCCACCAACCCCGACGAGACCGGCCCCAGCGCGGAGGGGCCGCTGCCCGCCACCGGCGCGGTCGCGGCGCTCATCGAGAAGGCCACCGGACGCCGGCCCTACTTCGTGGGCAAGCCCAATCCGCTGATGATGCGTTCGGCGCTGCGCCGGATCGGCGCGCACTCGGAGAGCGCCCTCATGGTCGGCGACCGGATGGACACCGACGTGCTCAGCGGCCTGGAGGCCGGTCTGCAGACCGTGCTGGTGTTGTCGGGCATCTCCGGTCGGGAGACCGCCGAGGAGTTCCCGTACCGGCCCACCCGGGTGATCGGGTCGGTCAAGGACCTGGTGGGCAGGACCGGCGACCCCTTCGGCGAACAGGAGTAGGGACGAACACGACGGGGGCGGTGGACCATGGTCCACCGCCCCCGTGGCGTCGTGTCAGGCGCTCTGTCGCTGCTTGGCGATCTCCTCCACCTTGGCCGCCTCTTCACGGCGGCGGGCGCGGAGCAGTTCCAGGCGTTCGGCGAGAACCTCCTCGAGGTCCTCCATGCTGCGCCGTTCGAGCAGCATGTCCCAGTGCGTTCGCACCGGTTTGGTGTTCTTGGGCTCCTCGCCGTTGCCGTCTCGGCGAAGGGCTCGGTCGCCGCAGAAGCGGCATTCCCATTCGCCGGGGATCTCCGCCTCGGTCGCGAAGGTGACCGAGAAGCGGTGGCCCCGTGTGCAGTCGTAGGTGACTTCCTGCCGGGGAGCCAGGTCGGTGTTGCGGTCGTTCTCGTAGCTCGTCGCCCCGAGCCGGGTGCCGCGAAGTGCTCGCTCGGCCATCGTGTGGGTGCCTCCAGGCGCTCGTGCGGTCTCGCGGGGTGTAACGCGTCGGTCCACGTCAAGATTCCCCGACTGTCGTGGGTCGAACCTCTTCGGTGGGTGCGGGAAGCCCGCGTGTGCCGGGAGAGCGGCTTGGTCGACCCCTCCGGTGATTGTGATCTGCACCACTCTAGGGGCGGATGTCGGTGGCTCCGCGCAGCGACGCGGGTGCCGGGCGCGGCTCGAGGTCGAATCACCCGTACGTCCGTTATCGACGAAGGGCACTTTCGGTGAGGAGACGCAGTTCAAGTCGGGTGTGATCAGGTTTCGCACAATGGCCGGCGCGTCCTCGCTTCCGGCATTGGTGGGACCGCTGGTGCTCCGGCTTCCCCTGGGGGCAAGGGGTTCGCGAATCCGGTTTCGGGTAATTCATTGTGCATTCCCATGGCATAGGCGTCGGTCCGGCTGAGTGGTATGTTTGCTCGCTGTGTGTCTGAAAGGCCGGATTGTTGTTGTTTCTCCGGCCTTTTTCGCGCATCTTCGCACGTGGATCGCGGGTGCCTTCGACCGTGTCCCGCGGCATGTACAAAGAGTGACGACGGAGCCACATGACCGCTGAGATCCCCCACGACGGCACACCGCCGTCGCGTTCCACCGCACCGCGATGGCTCCTGCTCCTGGCCCCCTCGCTTCCGTTATGGGGGTGGGCCCTGTGGGCCGCCCATCCCGAGGCCCGGGCGTCCGTCCTCGCCGCCGGCGCGATCACCCTCGTGCTCGGGATCGCCCTCGCCCTGCTCGTGGCGGCACGAGACCGCCGCGTCGAGGCACTGCGCGCCGAGGTGGAACGGGTCCGGGCCGAGACCACCGCCCTCGGCTCGAAGACGCTGCCACGCGTGGTCGAACACCTGCGCCAGGGCGACTCCGCCGAAACCGCCCTGCACCGCGTCACCGTCCCGGCGGACCCGGGCACCTCCGAGGTGCTGCGACTGGCCGCCACGGAGATCTCCGACGCCGAACGCCGCCGCTCCGCCGCGATGGCCGCCTGCGCCACGGCTGCCGGCCGGGTCCAGGCACTGACCACCACCATGCTCGCCGACCTGCGCGCGATGCAGGAACGGCACGGTGACGACGGAGGCGGGGACGAGATCCTCGGCGACCTCATGCACCTGGACCACACCACCGCGCAGGCCGGTCGTATGGCCGACGGCATCGCCGTCCTGACCGGCGCCCGCTCCGGTCGCCGCTGGAGCCGCTCCATCCCGATGGAGAGCATCCTGCGCGGCGCCATGGGACGCATCGGCGCCTACCGTCGGGTGCGCACCCACAGCGTCTCCCGACTGGCCGTGGCCGGGTTCGCCGCCGAAGGGGTCATCCACGCCCTGGCCGAACTGCTCGACAACGCCGCCAAGTTCTCCCCGCCCACCGCCGAGGTCCACGTCCACGTGGAGGAGGTCCAGGCGGGGGTGGCCATCATGGTCGAGGACTGCGGCCTGGTGATGGGCGACGAGGCCCTACGCCGCGCCCGGCGGACGGTCGAGAGCGCTTCGGACATCACCACGATCTCCGGAACCCGTCTCGGTCTGGCGGTCGTCGGCAGGCTCGCCCGGCGCTACGGGCTGTCGGTCGCCTACCGCTCCTCGTCCCGCGGTGGCACCGCGGTGATCCTGCTACTGCCGCAGCGCCTCATCAAACCGTCGCCGGCACCGACGAACCCGGTACCGAGCACCCCGGTCCAGGAGACCACCCGAACGACCCCGTCCGAGGTCCCCGTCGAGTCGACGGGTCCCGACGAATCCACCATCACCGACGAGCCCGTGTCCCGGCTCGCGAACGGATTGCCCCAGCGTCGGCGCGGCCGGACCCTCGCCGCAGCCGAACGCAACCGGACCACCGCCCCCGCCGACAGCGGCGCCCCCGCGGCCACCGGCCCCTCCACCTCGCCGAAGGGGTTCGGCGCGTTCCGCTCCGCCGTACGCGGGCCGGCCGACTCATCCAAGGACACCTGATGGATCTCGACAAGCTCACCTGGCTGCTCGAAGGCCTCCTCGAACGCACCCCCGGCACCCGCCACGCGCTCGTGCTCTCCCGCGACGGACTCAAGCTGTGTCACAGCGCCGGCATGGGTACGGACAGCGCCGACCACCTCGCCGCGATCGCCGCCGGTCTGCAGAGTCTGGCCCACGGAGCCTCGAAGGAATTCGGCGACGGCGGGGGCGGGGTGCGCCAGGCCATGGCCGAGTTCTACGGGGGGCTGCTGTTCATCGTGGAGGCGGGTCATGGCGCCCACCTGGCCGTCATCACCTCCGAGGAGGCCGACCCCGGACTGGTCGGTCACAACATGAGCGAACTGGTCGAGCAGTTGGGCGAACACCTGTCCAGCCCGACCCGGGTCGGGAACGCGTGAGCCCCTCGCCACGCCAGGAGGGCCCGGACCGGCTCTACGTCATCACCTCCGGGCGCAGCGGCGGCGTCGACGACACCTTGGACGCGGTGACCCTCATCGTGGCCGAGAGCGAACCCACCCCCGGAACGCAGTCCGAGCACGCCCACATCCTGCGTCTGTGCACGAGCCCCCTGTCGGTGGTCGAGGTCGCCGCACACCTGGGGCTGCCCCTGACGGTCGTGCGCATCCTGCTCACCGACCTCATCGACACCGGTCGGGTGACCGCGCGCCACCCGATCCCCGCGCCCTCGCCGGCGCACCCGTTCACCTCCCCGGACGTGTTGGAGAAGGTGCTCGTTGCACTCCACGACCTCTGAACCCGCACCCGCCGACGGAACCCTCGGCGTCCCGGGCACCCCACTCCCCGCCGGCGCCGCCCAGGCCCTCAAGCTCGCCGTGGTCGGTGGTTTCGGGGTCGGCAAGACCACGTTGGTGCGTTCGGTCAGCGAGATCAGGCCCCTGACCACCGAAGAGACCATGACCAGCGCGGGCGCTTCGGTGGACGACCTCCAGGGGGTCGAGGCCAAGGGCACCACCACCGTCGCCTTCGACTTCGGGCGCATCACCATGGACACCACCTCGGTCCTGTACCTGTTCGGCGCCCCCGGCCAGCAACGCTTCTGGTTCCTGTGGGACCGCCTGTTCTCCGGTGCCCTGGGCGCGGTGGTCCTCGTGGACACGCGTCGCCTGGAGGACTGCTTCTACGCCATCGACCGTCTGGAGGCCCAGGGCACCCCGTTCGTGGTGGCGCACAACGACTTCGGTGAGGCCGACCACCCCCTGGAGGACGTGCGCGCCGCCCTGGACCTGGACCCGGCCGTGCCCCTGCTGCGCTGCGACGCCCGCGATCGGACCTCGGCCAAGCGGGTCCTCATCGCCCTGGTCGAACACGTCCGCACCCTGGTGAAGGAGGGCCGACGATGAACGGTTGCCCGATCGTCGGGGGCCGTGTCCCCCTGCACGGACCCGAGTTCCAGACCGACCCGGCCGCCCTGTACCGGGCCATGCGCGCCGAACACGGACCGGTGGTCCCGGTGACCATGGAGGGCGGCGTCCCCGCGTGGCTGGTCGTCGGCTACCGGGAACTCCACCAGGTCCTCACCGAGACCGACGTTTTCCAACGCAGCTCCGAACGCTGGAACTCCTGGGACCTGGTCCCGCCCGACTGGCCGCTGAGCCCCCTGGTCATGCGCAGCCCCACCATCCTGTACGCCGAGGGCGCCGAACACCGGCGTCGGTCCGGGGCGGTCAACGACGCGCTGGCGGCGGTGGACGCGCACGAGCTGCGCACCAACGTCACCCGCATGGCCGACCGGCTCATCGACGAGTTCTGCGCCTCCGACGGCGTGGACCTGCGCACCGCCTACGCCGCCCGGCTGCCCGCCCAGGCCCTGGGGTGGATCTACGGTCTCGACGACGCCGGTGGCGACCACCTCGCCGAGGTCATGACGACGATGATCGACGGTGGTCCGGACACGATGAAGGCGCGAGAGTCCTTGATCGGTCTCATGGCCGACATCGTGACCCGCCGGCGCGCCGCGCCCGGGCCCGACCTGGTCTCCCGGATGCTCGCCCACCCCGCCGGGTACACGGTCGAGGAGATCATCCTCGAACTCATCGTGGTCCTGGGCGGCGGCAACCAGCCCACCTCCGAGTGGTTGGGCAACGCCCTGCGCCTGATGCTCACCGACGACCGGTTCGCGGCCTCGATCGTCGGGGCGCGCAGCAGCGCCCGTGAAGCCCTCAACGAAGTCCTGTGGGAGGACACCCCCACACAGATCTACGCCGCCCGCTACGCCGTACACGACGTGCAACTCGGCGGAACGTCGATCCGCGGCGGCGACATGCTCCTCCTGGGACTGGCCGCCGCCAACCACGACCCCGACGTGCGTTCGGCGCCCACCGCGGCCGGTGACCGCGGCAACCACGCCCACCTGTCGTTCTCGCACGGCGCGCACGGCTGTCCCTACCCCGCCCAGGAGATAGCCGAGGCCATCACGATCACCGGCATCGAGGTCCTCATGGACCGACTCCCCGACCTGGAGCTCGCCATCCCCGCTCATGAGCTCCGGTGGCGCCCGTCCCCCTGGGTTCGCGGCGTCACGTCCCTTCCGGTCACCTTCACCCCCGCACCCCCACGAGGAGCACACTGATGTCCTGCCCCGTACAGCACGGATCCTCGGGAACAATCACTCTGGACCCCTACGTCAAGAACCTGCGCGCCGAACGTGAGGCCCTGTACGCCGCGGGTCCCATCGCCCGGGTGGACCTGCCCGGCGGAGTGTCCGCCTGGGCCGTGACCCACCACGAGGCCGGTCGCGCCACCCTCAACGACCCGCGCCTGGTCAAGGACATCGCGCACTGGGAGGACTTCCAACAGGGGCGCATCCCCGAGTCCTGGCCGCTGCTCAGCACCATCCCACCCGCGCCCACCAACCTCCTCGGCACCGACGGGGCCGAGCACAAGCGGCTGCGCCTGCTCACCGCGAAGGCGTTCTCCGCGCGCGGTATCGAGCGTCTGCGCCCGCGCGTGGAGGAGATCACCACCGAGCTGTTGGACGCCATGGAGTCCAAGGCCGACGGTCGCCTGGACCTCAAGGGCGAATTCGCCTTCAAACTGCCGATGAACGTGATCGGTGAGCTCTACGGTGTGGACGCCGCCGAACACGACTGGCTCCGCGACATGTACGTGAAGTTCTTCAGCGCGGTCACCACGCCCGAGGAGTTCGTGCACACGTACACGACCCTGGAGCGCTACTACGACGACATGATCGCCCACAAGCGCGCCAACCCGGCCGAGGACCTGACCACCGAGCTGCTCAACGCGGGCGAGAACGGTGACTCCCTCACCGACCTGGAGGTCCGCGGCACCCTGCAGGTCGTGGTCGCCGCCGGCCACGAGACCACCGTCAACCTGCTGTGCAACGCCGTCCGCGCCCTGCTGGCCCACCCCGAGCAGTTCGACCTGGTCAAGAAGGGCGAGGTCGGCTGGGACACGGTGGTGGAGGAGACCCTGCGCTTCGACCCGCCCACCTCCAACTTCGTCTTCCGCTTCGCCACCGAGGACATCGAGATCGGCGGGACCACCATCAAGAAGGGCGAGGCGCTGATGACCTCCTACGGGGCCATCAGCCGCGACCGCGCCGAGCACGGCGAGGAACCGCACCCCGACACCTTCGACCTGACCCGGAACAAGGGCCGCCACATCTCCTTCGGTCACGGGCCGCACGTGTGCCCGGGTTCGCACCTGGCGCGCATGGAGGGCCGGATCGCCCTCCCGCTGCTGTTCGAGCGCTTCCCGGACCTGAAGCTCGCCGTCGACGACTCCGAGCTGGAGAACCACCCCTCCATCCTGGTGAACAGCCTCAAGGAACTCCCCGTCCTGCTGCGTCCCTGACCCGCGGGCCGTGACCCGGCCCCGCCCGCCTCCCGATTCCCCAGGGGGTGGGCGGGACCTCCATCGACATCGAACCCGCCTCACCCCCACCCCCAGGAGGATCCCGATGTCCTGCCCCGTACAGCACAACGCCGACGGCGTTCCGATCCTGCACGCCGTGCCCGAAGACGTGCAGGCCGACCGTGAACGCCTCCACCAGGAGGGGCCGCTCACCCGCGTGGAACTGCCCGGCGGCGTCATGGCCTGGGCCACCACCCACCACGAGGTGAGCCGGGCCACGCTCAACGACCCGCGCCTGGTCAAGAGCGTCGACCACTGGGCCGACCTCCAGAACGGGGTGGTCACCCAGGAGTGGCCGCTGATGGCGACCATCCCCACCGACGACACCAACATGCTCGCCCTGGACGGTGCCGCGCACCGCCGGCTGCGCACGCTCACAGCCGGTCCGTTCTCCGCCCGTCGGGTGGAACGGTTGCGCCCGCGCATCGAGCGCCTGACCACCCGGTACCTGGACGCCCTGGAGGAACGGGCCCACGAACCACAGGACCTGAAGTCGAGGTTGACCTTCAAGGTGCCCATGGGCGTCATCGGGGAGTTGTACGGCATCGAGGAGGCCGAGTACGTCCACCTCGGTGAGATGTACGCCAAGCTCTTCTCCGGCACCACCGAGCCGGGCGAGCACATCGAGATCTACGGTGCCCTGTTCCGGTTCTTCGGCGACGTGGTCGCCCGTAAGAAGGCCGCCCTGGACGAGTGCGACGACTTCACCGCCGACCTCATCCGCACCGGTACGGAGGGCGAGGACGGCCTCAGCGACACGGAGATCGTCGTGACGCTGCTGACGGTGGTGGCGGCCGGGCACGAGACCACCGTCAACCTGCTCACCAACGTGGTGCGCGCGCTGCTGAACCACCCCGAACAGCACGCACTGCTGCGAGAGGGCGAGGTGGGCTGGGACGACGTGATCGAGGAGACCCTGCGTTTCGACCCGCCCAACAACGTCATGATGTTCCGTTTCGCCACCGAGGACGTCGAGGTGGCCGGGCGGACCATCGCCAAGGGCGAGGCGCTGCTGACCCACTACGGCGCCGCGACCCGGGACCGCGCAGAGTTCGGCGACGACGTGCACCTGTTCGATCCCGCCCGCACCAAGGGCCGCCACATCTCCTTCGGTTACGGGCCGCACATCTGCCCGGGCGCCCCTCTCTCGCGGTTGGAGGCCCGGATCGTCCTGCCGATGCTGTTCGAACGTTTCCCGGACCTGCGGCTCGCCGTTCCCGACTCCGAGCTCGAGGTGGTGGCGGCGCTGTCCACCAACAGCCTCAAGGAGTTCCCCGTCGTGCTGCGTCCCTGATCGATCGAAAAGGCGTGGGTCGTCCACTCGACGGCCCACGCCATGGGCGTTCCAGGACGCAGTCACAAAACCTTTAAGAAGTGTAGAAAACAGACAAGAAGCTGTATTTCACCCTAGGATCGGTGGTCCGAGTGTCCTGGTTCGAGGGGGTGTGCGGACATGACACGAAGGACGACGGCGGCGGTGGTCACCGCCCTGCTGCT
>NZ_DYZD01000299.1 GCF_020741345.1 Nocardiopsis listeri | reverse complement strand
CTACAACGACGGTTTCGCGCTGCCGATGGCCCTGCCGCACAGCCTGACCATCGCGGCGGCCCGCCGCACGGACGGGCGGGTGGGTGTGCGGTCCTCGCAGTTCCCCGGCGCCCACGAGTTCGACCTGACGGGTCTGGCCCCGGACACGGTCCCGGAAGGTGCCGCCTACCAGGCGGGGGCGCTGTGGGCCCTGCTCGACGAGGGTCACCGGATCGGCGGGCTCGACCTGCTGGTGGACAGCACCATCCCGGCCGGCAGCGGGCTGTCGACCTCGGCCGCGCTGTGCTGTGCGACGATCCTGGCCGCCACCGGGCTGTACGGCGACGAACCCGCCCCGGCCGAGGTCGCGCGCCTGGCGCAGCGTGCCGAGAACGACTTCGTCGGCATGCCCTGCGGAATCATGGACCAGTCCGCGGTGATGCTTTCCGACGAGGGCAGGGCGCTGTTCCTGGACTGCCGTTCCCTGGCCACCGAACAGGAGCCGTTCGACCTCGCCGCGCACGGTGTGAGGCTGCTGGTGGTGGACACCAAGGCACCGCGCCGGCTGGTGGAAGGCGCCTACGCCGAACGCCGACGGACCTGTGAGAACGCCGCCCGACTCCTCGGAGTGCGGGCACTGCGCGACGTCACCGTCGAGGCGTTGCCCAAGGCCCTGGCGGAACTGCCCGACGGGGTCACCCGCGACCGGGTCCGGCACGTGGTGACGGAGAACGACCGGGTCCTGAAGACCGTGGAGCTGATGCGCGACGGTCGCCCGCACGAGGTGGGCCCGCTGTTCACCGCTTCGCACGTCTCCCTGCGCGACGACTACGAGGTGAGCGTCCCCGAGGTCGACACCGCGGTGGACGCGGCGCTGGCCGCAGGTGCGCTGGGCGCGCGGATCACCGGCGGCGGGTTCGGCGGATGCGTGATCGCGCTCGTGGACGACGGCCGGGTGGACGGCTGCGCCGAAGCGGTGCGTGCGGCCTTCGCCGAACGCGGTTTCGGCGCCCCGGAGGTGTTCACCGCGCTGCCGTCCAGGGGGGCGCACCGCCTGCGCTGATCGACGGTTTTGTGCAAACGCTTGCGGGGCGGCGCCGGACCGGATCCGAAAAGGTCCGGCGCCACCATCGGGTCGGGTCAGGACGAGGTGTCGATGACCCCGGTGCCGGCGAACTCCTCGACGTCCGCCTTGGCGTCCGCGGGGCTCTGGGCCGTGTAGTCGTACGGAACCGTGAAGTCGGTGGTCGACTCCAGGTGCTCGTACGGGGTGCCGTTGGTGAACTCGTTGTCCACCAGGTTCCAGTAACCGGTCTCGGAGCTGCCGTACCACCAGCCGACCGGACCCTCGATCTGGCCGTCGTGGCTGTCGGTGTCACCGGAGCCGACGTTGTCGAAGTGGTTGCCCTCGACCAGCACCTGAGCGCCCATGCGGGCGTTGATCGCCGAGCCGTCGATGTCCTCGAACACGTTGTTCAGCATGTGCACGTCCGCGTGCCGGATCAGCGGCACACGGGTGTTGAGGTTGCTGAAGTGGTTGTGGTGGTAGGTGATGAGGTCCGGGCCGGCGTCGGCGGAGTCGTTGTGGCCGACCAGCGACGTCTTCCAGTGGTCGCTGAACCGGTTCCAGGAGACGGTGACGTACTCGGAGCCGTGCTTGATGTCGACCAGGCCGTCGTAGTGGTCCTTGTCGACGCCCTCCTTCTCACTGCTGAAGTCGTTGTGGTCGATCCACACGTTGGAGCTCTGCTCGGTGACCTCCAGGGCGTCGCCCTCGCCCTGGGAGACGTGGTGGATGTTCAGGTTGCGGAAAACGATGTTCTCCGAGCGGGTGATCTTGAAGCCGATCTCGTCGAACTCGCCCGAGTCGCCGACCCCGAGGATCGACACGTTGGCGACGTCCTTGACGTCGATCTTCTGCTCGTCGACCTGGTCGGCGGTGACCGTGACGTCGACGTGGACGACCACTCCGTCGCCACCGTCGTCGTGGTCCTTGAGCAGCTGGTACAGCGCCTCGCCCGGGGTGCTCTCCTCACTCCAGGAGGCGTACTCGCTGAGGACGTACTCCTCGACGTTGTCGCCGCCGAACCCACCGGTGGTACCGCCGTTCATGGCGGCGTAGCCGACCGGGGTGTCGCTGTGCGGGTCGGCGAGGGTCTGCGGGTCCGAGCCCGAGGTGAGTTCTCCGTCGACCTGCTGGCCGGGGACCACGAACCAGGCCCCGGCGAGCAGTGCCGCGCCGCCCACGGCGGCCATGGCCACTGTGGTGGCGGGTCGTCTCTTGCGCTGGATGGACATGGGGGTGCCTCTCTTCCGGTGGGGGTCAGGGGATATCAGCGGGGGTCGTCCGCACCGGTTGTGTGACCCGACTGCACTCCGACTGCGCACCGAATCCGGAGTCCGATTGGTGCAAACGGTTGCAGTCGCCCCATCGTCAATGCCCGGCCACACGCTGTCAAGGGTGGTTCCCGTGAAAACCCGAAGGAGCGCTACATCTGGAGGTGGCGACGGACCCGTTCGGCGGCGGTGGTGTCGCCGATCCGCTCGTAGAGTCGTTCCGCCTCCACCAGGTGCCTGCGCCAGTCGTCCTCCCGGTTCAACTGCCCCAGACCGGCCAGGAGTTCGCACACCCGGGCCAACGGCGAGACCTGGTCATGCCTTTCGAAGTCCTCGCGCGCCTCGTGCAACTCCTCGCGGGCGTCGGCGAACCGTCGCGCCGCGATCAGCGCCCGACCGCGTTCCGATCGGACCTTGGCCGCGTTCACCTCGTCCGGCACGGCGTCCTCACCCGTGCCGTCGAAGACCGCCATGGCCAAGTCCAGTCGCTCCATGGCGTGCTCGAACCTGCCCGAGTTGAGCAGTGAGCGACCGACCAACAGGTCGAGGACGGCGATCCCGTGTGGCCACTCCAACGCCTCCTTGAGGGGGCGGACGCGTTCGAACAGGGACAGCGCCTCGTCGTCCCTGCGGTCCCTCTGGGCCACGATGCCCCGCCCCTCCAGGGCGAAGGCGCGTCCGCGCTCGTCCTCGTCGACGTCGGCCAAGGCCAGGGCCGCCTCGAACTCCCGCTCGGCGCCGGTGAGCGCCCCGGTTTCGAGCAGCGTCAGTCCGAGGAGGTTACGTGTGCGGGCCTCCCAGACCGTGTCCTCCATCTCGCGTGCGCAGGCCAGCGCGGCGCGCAGCAACTCCACCAGTTCCGGGGCACGGCCGGTTCCGCGCAGATGGACCTCCAACGACTCCACGATCCGACAGACCGTCAGGTGGCTCCGGCCCTCCTCGGCCCCACGAACACAGGAGAGCAGGGCTTCGGTGTTGGCGGCCATCCAGTTCGCGGCGCCCCTCGCGTCCGTGAAGACGGGAAGGTCGAGGCGGGTGGAATCGTCGGGCAGGGCCAGGTTCCATCCTCCGCAGATGAGGGCGGCGGCGCGGACCGCGGCCTCGGACAGGTGGTCGGCGAACACGGATTCGAGCGCCTCCCGGTCCACGGTCGGCTCGGGGTCGAAGCTCATCGGGTCAAGTCTCACCACATCGTCCCCCTTCGATGGTGAGCGCAGAGCATGCGGGGTGCGTCGGCCCACGGAAGAAGCACGGGGCCGGTGGGTCTCGGGGAGCGTTCATCGACAGTGGACAGGCGGGAACACCGCGCACGGCATGGGGTGTGTCCCCCACCGCACGCCCGCCTCCCTCGGGCCGAGGTGGGCCGGCTCCCTCTTTCCGGCCTGTGCCTCGGCACTCGGTCCCAGAGAATCCATGATGGGGGAGGCGAAGGGGTTCCACCAGGGGATTACGGAATCCGTGCCGGGCGTCGCGATGACCGTTCGTCGGCCAAAGCCCGAACGACCTGTGGATTCGTCGTTGACGGTCGCGGAGGCCGCGTCCGCATCCGGCCACGTCAGACGCTGGCCTCACCTTTGCCGAGAAGCCCTTACACGGCGTCGGCCCCGGCCTGGGCACCGCCCGCCTCTGTGATCGGATCGGCGAAGGCCTCGGGGGCGAAGAAGGCGACGTGGGCCGTGCACCCAATTCATCCCTCCCCCTTGTTGGGAGCGATTCCATGCGCCAAGGTGCTCAAGGTGGATTCCTGACCTGGGAGGAACGCATGGGACTGCGATTCGGGCTGTTGGGCACCGGCTACTGGGCTCGCCAGACACAAGGGGCGGCGCTGGCCGCGCACCCGGAGGCGGGGCTCGTCGGGGTGTGGGGGCGCGACCCCGCCAAGGCCGCCGACCTGGCCGAACACCTGGGCGCCCGACCCTACGACGACGTGGACGCGCTCATCACCGATGTCGACGCCGTCGCCATCGCCCTGCCGCCGAACGTCCAGGGTGAACTGGCGCTGCGAGCGGCCAGGGCCGGCCGCCACCTACTGCTGGACAAACCGGTCGCCCTGGATCCGAACGTGGCCGACGCCCTGGTGTCCGAGGTCGAATCACGCGGTCTGGCCTCGGTGGTGTTCTTCACCAACCGCTTCTCCGACAACGTGGACGAGTTTCTGAGCGCCGCGACCGCCGAAGGTGGTTGGCACGGTGCCCGGGCCACCCTTTTCGCCTCGATCTTCCAGCCGGGCAACCCTTACGGTGCTTCGCCCTGGCGCCGGGAGAAGGGCGGCCTGTGGGACGTGGGGCCGCACCTGCTCTCGGTGGTACTGCCCGTGCTCGGGCCGGTCGAGGAGGTCACCGCGTTGAGCGGGCCCCGGGACAGCGTGCACCTGCTGACCCGCCACCGGGACGGGGCGGTGGGATCCTTCTCGGTCACCCTGGACGCGGCCCCCGAGGCCAGGGCGTTCGACATCGACCTGTACGGGGAATCAGGTTGGCGTTCGGTCCCCGGGGGTGATCGGAGCGCCGCCGAGGCCTTCGGATCCGCGATCGACCGACTGCTGACCCAGGCGGCCGGGGATCTGGGAGACCCTTGCGACCTGCGGTTCGGCCGCGACGTCGTGGCGGTGCTGGCCGCCGCCGAGCGGTCCGTCCGCTCCGGTCGGACCGCACACGTGGCCGAGGTCACCGGATCGGATCCGGTGACCTCGGGTTGAGAATCGCGAGTGAGCGCGGGTGGTCAGGCGGTCTTGCCCGCGTTCTTCGTGTACATCCCATCGGCGAGATAGACGATCCCCGCCGCCACCAGTACCTGGACGATCAGGACCAGGAGCCAGGCGGAGGTGAAGAAACTGGCGATCCACCCGCCAAGGAAGGCGGCCACGATGCCTAGGACCAGGGTCAGCCAGATCGGCAGGTGCTGCTTGCCGGGAACGATGAGCCGCCCCAGAGCACCGATGATGATGCCGACGATGAGTGCGCTGATGATGCCGGTGATCTCCACAAGACCTCCCACAGTTGGACGCACCCCCGTCGTTCCCGAACACACCGGAAGAACACTGCTTCTCTCTCCCTGATTCGAACCCTTTGCCGCATCTTGGGCGCTTCACGCCCTGATCTGAGGAGACCATGAACCTGCACGTGAGGATGCGTGGGCAGGGAATACATCCGACGCCGGGGGGCACAACCCTCTCTGTCAATGACGAGAGAAAAGCCCCCTTATGCCTCCTCAGGAAGGTGACCGGCGCGCCCCCGTCGACAACACCACGGGGGCCGTGCACGGCGGAACGGTGATCCAGACCGGAACCATCCATGGTTCCGTGCACCTGGTAGCCGCCGGTTCCGACCCCGTTCCCCGACAGTTACCGATGCCACCACGGATCTTTACCGACCGTGCAACCGAGTTCCGTCGCATGGAGGCCCTCCGGAACGAGATCGCCAGTGAGGGAGATGGCCGGATCATGGTGCTCACCGGCACCGGAGGCGTGGGCAAGACCGCCCTGGCCACGCGTTTCCTCGACACGATCGCTGAGCACTTTCCCGACGGCACCCTGTACACCGACCTCCAGGGGTTCACCGAGTCCGGGCCCACCGACGCCTCGGACGTCCTGGACGCCTTCCTCCGAGCCCTCGGGACCGAACCCGCCGCGATCCCCCAGTCCTTCGACGCCCGGGCCGCGGCCTTCCGCAGCCGGACCCACGGGAAACGGATCACCCTCCTGTTGGACAATGCCATATCGGCGGCCCAGGTCCGGGCCCTCACCCCCGGACAGGGACGGCATCTGGTCGTGGTGACCACACGATTACACCTGTCCGGCCTTCGGCTGGACGGCTCGGACTTCCTGAACGTTCGGCCACTGGGTGAGAACGAAGCCCTCGAACTCGTGACGCGCATGCTCGGAGATGACCGCGCCGGGGAGGATCCCGCCTCTGCCCGGCGACTCGTCGGGCTCTGCGGACGGCTCCCCCTGGCTCTGCGCGCCGCCGTCGGCGGACTCGCTCTACGCCCCCACCAACCCCTGGATCGATTGGTCTCCCGCCTGGCCGACGAGGGCGAACGTCTCGCCGTGCTCAGCCACACTCGGGAGCTCTCCGTGGACGGCGTGTTCACCACCTCCTACCGGCAACTGCCCGAGATCGCCCGCCGCCTGTACCGGCTGCTGGGGGTGTTGCCGGCTCGAGACCTGACCGTCGAGGTCGCGGCGGCGCTGCTGTCCACGGGCCCGCTCGACGCCGAGGACCGCCTGGCCCACCTGGTGGCGGCCAACCTCCTGGAGGAAATCCCCGGGGGCCGATTCCGTCAACACGACCTGATCCGACTGCACGCCCGCACGCGGGCCGAGGAGGACGAGCCGACGGAGGCGGTGGAGGACGCTCTGGACCGGGTGCTGGAGTACTACCTGACCACCGCCGCCGCGGCCGACCAGACCCTGAATCCGGGCCGCTGGCACCTCGCTCCGGTCTTCGATCGCCTGCCGAGTCGTGGGTTCGGTACCAGGTCCCACGCCTTGGAGTGGTTGGAGAACGAGCTGGAGGCCCTTCGTGCGATCGTGCGGTTCAGCGGTGCCACGGGAAGGCACGCCATCTGCTGGCAACTGTGCGAAGCGCTGCGCAACCTCTTCATGGTCCGCAAGCACTTCGACGCCTGGGGGGAGACCCACACCCACGGTCTGGACGCGGCCACCGCCTCGGGGGACCCCGCTGCACAGGCGAACATGCTCAACGCGTTGGCCGGGCTGCGGCTGACACTCGGGGAGACGGAAAAGGCCGCGGGACTCCATGATCGGGCCCTGGAACTGTGGGGACGAGCGGGGCACAAGCTTGGACAGGCGTCCTCGTTGGAAGGTCGCGGCGTCTGCGAACTCGCCATGGATCGACCCCGGCACGCCAGGCGGTACTTCGAGCGGGCTCTGGACATCCACACGCGCCTGGGCAGGGACCGAGGAATCGCCCTCATGCTGCGGCGATTGGGCGAAGCCGGCCGCGACCTCGGTGAACACACTGCGGCCATCGACCACTTCCATCGCGCACTGGAGTACTTCGACCCGGTGGCGGAACCGTACATGCGAACGCGAACGCTGGTGGGGTTGGCCGCCACCCATCTGGCGACGGCCGATACCGAGACCGTGCTCGCGATCCTGAAGGAGATCCTCGACATCAGCGAAAGGATCGGCGCCAGGGCCGAGAAGGCGAGGGCCCAGGTGATGTCCGCCGACATCGCCGAGGCCCAAGGCCGTCTCGACCGGGCACGGACACTGCTCAACCGAGCACTGTCCACGTACACCGAACTCGACTCCCCCGAAGCCGAATCCACACGTCGGCGGCTGGAGTCTCCCCCTTACTCCTCTCGACCTTGAGCGCCGACCGGCCCAACTCCCCCACCAGCGCGGAACGATCACGGTGGTCCCATGGACAAGACCCGGCGAGCATGGCGACCGACAAGGCGGAGGCCGCGTTCGGAACAGGGATCGCCTGCGCCACGTCCCGAATGTGGACCAGGAACGAGGAACCGGTGGAGACGATCGCCCGACAGCCCGGCAGCCGACCGAAAACCTCATCCACACTCGGCCCTAATCCAGTGACCATCCCCACCATGTCGGCGGAGTGCAGCCAGCGCCGAGGGGTGTCGGCCGCCATACGCACACCGACCTGTTCGTCCAGGATCCCGGGGTCGGAACCGAAGGTGTCGACGACCAAACGGCAGCGGACCACACGAAGCTCAGGAGTGATCACGCGGCTCGCCACCCCTCCTTCATCGAGGCGGAGCCCACGAAGGTGGGTCCGCTCAGCGGGGACAGGACGGCAGGTACAACGGGCTCGGCCAGATCCATCAAGCGGTACGACAGGGCACGGATCAGCCCGGCGGAACGCCCCGGCACCGAGGTGAGCCGCGCGTACACCCGTGCACTCCACTCCGGGCTCCACCGCTCCACGATGTCCTCGAGGTGCGCCACGGCGTGCTCGCCCACCGGGAGGTTCGGGGTGATCCGGTGGAGGAGCTCGGGGGTCGAACCGGGAGCCACGTCTACGAGACCGCCCCCCGCCAACAGGGTCGGGGCCCCTAGACCGGCCGCGTAGGCGGTGACCGATCCGGGGTCGCCCATCACGACGTCCGCGGCGACCAGAAGCCCCTGCCAGTCGGCGAAGGGCGCGAGCACCCTCAGCCCCCGATGTCGGGCGTCGTGCAGCCAGGCCAGTACCTGACGCGGGCCGTGGACCCACCAGATCCCGGGGTGGAGGATCATGGCGGCGACATGATCGTGCGGGAGGTCCCTCATGAGCCGGTCGACGATATCGGGGTTGACGCCCCAGACCCCGGTCCTCCCCCACGAGCTGGAGACCACCACAAGGTGTTCGTCCGCCGCCACACCGACCGCCCGGCGAAACTCCTCCCGCCGAGGAAGCGCGGATAGGGCCCGGTCGAAGCAAGGGTCGCCGACCACGTGCACCACGGACTCGAACGCCGTGTCCAGATCCGTGAAGATCGAACGCTGGTCCGAGTGCGCGATACCCACCGCCGCGGGCACGATCCGCCCGTACCGCACCAGGGCTCCGTACACCGCGCCGCCCACCGGCCGCGCGACCGCCGGCCCGTACCCGGATCCGCGCACGACCATCCGGGACACCCCTGTGCCATGCGGAAGGATCAGGGCCGGGCCCCGAACCTGCTCCAGCAACCCCTGGTTCGCGGCGAGCACCAGATCGTACCTGTGCCTGACCGCTTCCTCCCAAGGCAGGACGGCCGCGTCCATGTCCCGCAAGAACTCGCGCCCGCTGCGCTCGAAGCACGAACCCGGCGCGAGTGACCAGACCACCTGGATCCGGGGGTCTCGTTCGATCAGGTCGAGGAAGTCGTTCAGCCGGTCCCCGGATTGGGCTCCGTGCACGACAGCGAGAATTGTTCGCTCTGTTCGGATCGTCAGGGGGTGGAGGGGTCCGGTGTCCCCTCGGGCCCAGGCTCTGCCGGTCGACAAGGTGTGCTCCTTCCCGCGCCGGGCGGATCGCCCGGTCGTTGTCTCGTACCGACCTCCAACCTGCGCCGACCGGCTGAACAGGGGCTGGTAGAAGACCTTGCAGGAAGCTTGTCGAACCTTGCAGCGGGCCGGCCTTCGGCTTCACGTCCGACCGGTCAAGGTGACGCTGCATCTGGATGAGTGACGGGTGTGGTGGTGGGGCGCCTTGGGTCGTGGCTCTTTGGGTGGCCTGGCGGGGTGGGGGTGGGTTCTTCCTCCTT
>NZ_DYZD01000298.1 GCF_020741345.1 Nocardiopsis listeri | reverse complement strand
CCCGAGGAGACCATCTCCACGCCGGGGGGCAGGGTGATCTCGGCGACCACGTCCTCGGTGGTGTCGGCACCGGTGTTGAGCACGTCGAGGACCATGATCCCTTCCCCACCCGGCACGAGGGAGCCGACGGGGTCGATGCCCACGGCGAACTCCGGCCGCTCCTCGGGTTCCTCCGGCTCCTCCGGCGCCCCGGGCTCTTCGGGTTCCGGCTCCGGTTCGGGGTTGGTTTCCGGCGCCTCCGGAGCAGGGGTCGTGTCGGGCGTCTCGGCCGCGGGCACGTCCGCCGGGGGCGCGGGCACGGGGACGGGCTCCTCCGGTGCGGGCGGGTCGTCCTGACCGTCCGGGTCGTCCGGGTCCGCGGCCGGGGGCGGCGGGTCCTCCGCCGGGGCGTCGATCGGTGGAGCCGCCGCCGTCGAGGGGTCCTCCTCGATCGGTGCGTCCGCGCCCACCATCGCCAGGGCGACGGACACCGCCACGCAGGCCGCCGCGGTGGCACCCGCCGTGGCCTGCTGCTGACGCTTGGACATCCGGTTCCACCAGGCACCCGTGGCGGCCGCGCCGGGAACGGACGCCAGGTAACCGGTGGCACCGAAGCCGACCACCAGGGGAAGCACGATCCCGCGCAGCCCGACGTTGACGTCCATCAGCTCCGCGTACACCTCGCGGCAGTCGGCGCAGTCGTCCAGGTGCCGGTCCACCTTGCCGGTGTCCCGCTTGGCCAGGCCGCCGCGCACATAGGCGCCCAGGAGACCGATCGTGGGACGGCACGCCTCCGCGGTCCCACCACCCGCCAGGTGCATCTGCAGGTAGGCCTGGCGCAGCCCTTCCCTGGCGCGGTAGGCCAGGGCGGCCACCCCGTTGGGGTTCATCCCGAGGATGGTCGCCGCCTCCGCGGGCTTGACCCCCTCGATCTCGGTGTGCCACAGGACCGACTGCCAGCGTTCGGGAAGGGAGAGGAAGGCCCGGGCGATCAGGGATCGTTCCAGCCCTTCGAGGGCGGGGTCGACGAACGGCTCGCCCGAGTCGTAGCTCTCCATGTCGTCGGTGACGACCTGGCGTTTCTCGCCCCGCCCCCGGTCGTAGGCGGCGTTGCGGACCGCCGTGAGCAGGTAGGGGCGGAAGGCGTCGCTGGGACCGCCCCCGCGTTGGAGGACGCTGAGCACCTTGGTGAACGCCTCGGCCACGGCGTCCTCCACCTCGGCCTCACCGCGCAGAAGCTGGCGGGCCAGTCCACGCGCGGCGACCGCGTGGCGTTCGTACAGGGCCCCGAAGGCGGCGTTGTCGCCACCCTTGACCTGCTCGATGATCTCAGCGTCACCGAGCAATGCCCCTGTGTACTCCCCTTCGGCGTCGGTCACCCCGCGCCCTTTCACTCGTAGTCCAGCCCCGCCGCTGACCGGAACCAGACGTGGGGGCGTGGGTTCGGCGTCCGAAAACACGTTCTCGAAAAATATCCCCTATCCGCGTCATGAACGCCACCGATCTCCGTGATTAGGGGTGAGGCGGACGGAGGGAGCCCACCGCGGGGGCGCGGGCTCACCTCCGTCCACCTGGGAAAACGACGACCAGGAGCTGAACCATGGGCGAGATCGAAGTAGGAGCCGGTGCGGGGGGCCGAAGCGTTCACCGTGCTCGGGAACTACGTACGCCGTGGAGGCACCGCTCAAGGGCAGCGGGTTGGTCCCGGTCCGAGGACTGGTGGACACCGGCCGTGGACGTCCTCTGCGAGGCCTACGCGCACGGTGGCGAACTCACCGAGCCCTGCGCGCGGCTCGGCGAGGCCCGCGCGCGTGTGGGTGTGGGGATCGGGCGTGCCCTGACGGACCTGGACGCGTTCACCCGCTCGATCGGACTGGACCGCCCGCCGTTCCCCATGGTCCGAGCCCTGGCCGAGGGCTGGGAGCGAGGCGGCCGCGACCGTGACCACTGCCAGGATCCGCTGACCGGCCTGGCCGATCGCGACTACCTGCGCACCAGGATGGGCGAACTCTACCGAGGCATCGACGACGGGGTGCCCGCCGCCTTCGATCACCGTCTGGTGGTCGTGGCGCTGGACCCCTCACTCGATCCCTGGCGGCGAACGGCGAGGCTCATCGTGCTCGGCCACGAACTGCGCCGCTTCTTCACCCGCGGGGAGTCGTTGTGCCTGGTGAACCGCTCACGGATCGCGGTGTTGACCCAGGACGGACCGAACCTCGCGGGGGAACTGGACCTCCTGCGAGAGCAGACCGGGTGGGAGCACGGGGCGGCCGTGTGGTCGGTCCCGTTGCCCGGTTCCCACGCTGAGGCCTTGTCCATGCTCGACGCCTTGGACGGCGGAGGCGATCGATCCGACCGATGACCCACTGACGCCGTTCCGGTGGGCGTGGCCCTCCTTGAGGGGGGAGGAGCCCCCGCCGGACGGCAACGCCGACCGCCGCGCGACGCCGAGGGGACGCGCGCAGAGCGGTCGGCCCCGCCCGACGAGCACCCCCGGGCTCTCTGGCCCCGAGAGAGGGCGGCCCAAGGGACTGTCGGGCGGGAGGGCGCGTTCGCGAACGCGCCGGGGCGCGCTCACACAGGGGAGGTGGGCGCGCCCCTCTCATCTGTGCAGGGGCGGCACCGTCCCCTTCGGTCCGTCACCCGACCTTGATCCGCCCGAAGCTCACCCGGAACAGCGCCCTGCCGAACAGGGAGGCCGGGACCGCCCGCACGTTCACGATGCGTTCCTCGAAACCCCCCGGCATCGGCGGGGTGCGGTCCACGATGTCGGCCCACGCCTCCATGCCCTTGGCGGAGGGCACCGGATCGAAGGTGCTCGACGCGAACGACTCCGAGTCGACACCCGACGATTCGGCCTCGTCCTTCGGTCGGGGCCGCTGTTCGGACCGTTCCGAGGCCATCGGCCGTGCGGGGGCCTCCGGCCAGAGCGGTTCCTCGGGAAGGAGGGTTCCCTCGGCCCGGACCGGCTCCGAGGCCGACTCGGTGGCCGGCTCGCGGACGGGGGCGGGGGCCTCCTGCCCGACCGTGGCCGGTTCCGGGGCGGGTGCGACCGCGGGGGGCACCGGCCCCCGCGGTGGGGTGTTCCGGGGCGCGCCGGGTGGGGACGTCTGCTCGGGTCGAGGCCCGTGCCACGGGTACGGGTTCGGTGGCGGGGTGCGGCCGGGCCCGTTCGGCGGCGCCACCCGATGTGGCGGTCGCGGCCGAGGAGCCGGCGTTTCCCGAGGGCTCTCCGGCGCGGGTGGGGCGGGCATACCCGACGTCCCCGAGAGGAAGGCCTCG
>NZ_DYZD01000297.1 GCF_020741345.1 Nocardiopsis listeri | reverse complement strand
CCCCCGCCCCATCCCCGATCACGCTCCTGCCCGTCCCGCACGGGCCCTCCCGAGGAATGCGAAATATGAACAGTTCGGAAGCCGACCCCGGCCGTGTCCTGGTCAACCGCTACCGTCTGGACGAGGTCATCGGCGAGGGCGGAATGGGACGTGTCTGGCGTGGGACGGACACCCTGCTCGACCGGACGGTGGCGGTCAAGGAGCTGACCACCCCGCCCCACCTCCCCGCGCACGAGGTGGAGGTCCTGCGCACCCGCATGATCCGCGAGGCGCGCAGCGCCGCCCAGCTCAGTCACCCGACCATCATCACGGTGTTCGACGTGGCGGAGGAGGACGGCCGTCCTTGGATCGTCATGGAACTGGTGGACGGCCCGTCCCTGGGTGACGTCATCCGGGACCAGGGGCCGGTCTCGATCGAGCGGGCCGCGAACATCGGTGAGCAGATGGCCGCGGGGCTGGCGGAGGCGCACGGCCACGGCATCGTGCACCGTGACATCAAGCCCGGCAACGTGCTCATCGCGGGCAACGACCGGGCGGTCCTCACCGACTTCGGCATCGCGCACCTGGACGGCTCCACCCACCTGACCAGTACGGGCCTGCTCATCGGTTCGCCGAGTTACCTCGCGCCGGAGATCGCGCACGGTCGCTCCGCCACCCCGGCCTCGGACATGTGGGCCCTGGGCATCACCCTCTACCAGGCGGTGGAGGGCGCCCTGCCCTTCGACCGACCCACCCCGATGGCCACCCTGACGGCCATCGTCACCCAGGACCTCCCGGAGACCCCCAACGCGGGCGCGCTGCGACCGGTCCTGGAGGCCCTGTGCGAGAAGCGACCCGAGGACCGCCCCTCGGTCACCGAGGTCCGCTCCCTGCTGCTCGGCGTCCGCGACGGCGAGAGGGCCTCCTCCCCGCTCACCGCCACCGCCTTGGCCACGCCCCTGCCGGCGGACGAGGCTCCCTCCGAGGCCGCTACGGAGGAGGAACCGGAGTGGAACCCGGTGACGAGCTCGGGCACGGTCCACCGGACGGTCAACGCCACCGAGTCCGCCCCGGTGAAGGAGCCCGCGGCCCCTGCCGCCTCGGGTGCGGTGACGAACAGGCCGCGCGGCAACGGGAAGAAGCGCTCCCGCGTCGGAGTGCTGGTGGCCGCGGCGCTCACGCTCGTCCTGCTGGTCGGGGCGGCGATCACCACCCTCTACGTCAGCGCGAACCGGCCCGGCGACACCGCCGCGATCACCGGGGGATCGGAGTCCGAGGAGGACTCCGGATCCGACCGGGCCGACGAGGCCGGCGCCGGGGGCACCGACGAGGAGAGCGAACCGGAGGAGGAACCCTCCGAGGACGACGCGGAGGCTTCGGAGGACGAGGAGGCCGAAGAGGACGAGGACGACTGGGACTTCCTCACCCGTCACGAGGACTCCAGTGGGTTCGCCGTCGACGTTCCCGAGGACTGGGACGTCGAGCGCGACGGGCACATGGTCTACTTCCGTAACCCCGACGGCGGGTACCTGCTGGTCGACCAGACCGACAACCCCAATCCGGACGCCGGCGATGACTGGCGCGACTTCGAGCCCACCGGAAGTCGGAACTTCTCCGAATACTCGCTCATCGGGATCGAGGACGTGGACGCCGGCTGGGCCGACGACTACGTCAGCGCCGCCGACTGGGAGTTCACCTTCCAGGGGAAAAAGGAGAGGATGCACGCCATCAACCGGGGTTTCCACACCAAGGAGAAGGGCTACGCGCTGTTCCTGGTGAGCCCGGAGGACCCGGCGGTCAACCACGCGCTCCTGAACCGCATGTCCGAGACCTTCGAGCCCGCCGGCTGAACCCCCGCCTCAGTCCCGGCTCCGGTCGCCGTCGGGGTCCAACAACTCCGCGTCGTGCACCAACAGCGCGATCTGCACCCGGTTGTTGAGCTCCAGCTTGGTGAGGACGCTCGACACGTGGGTCTTGACCGTCGGCACGCTCAGGAACAGGCGCGCGGCGATGTCGGCGTTGGAACGGCCCTCGCCGACCGCGACCGCGACGTCGGTCTCGCGGGCGTTCAGCACGGCCAGGCGCCGTCGAGCCCGGTCCGCCCGCTCGCTGTGGTCGCCGTGCGCCACCCGGTGCATGAGCCGTCGCGTCACGGCGGGGGAGAGAACCGGGAAGCCTCGGGCCACCCGGCGGACCGACTCCACGATCTCCTCCGGTGGAGTGTCCTTGAGCAGGAACCCGGCCGCGCCCGCGCGCAGGGCCCGCAGCACGTGTTCGTCGGCGTCGAAGGTGGTGAGCACCAGCACCTCCGGAGCGTCCGGCATGGCCCGGAGCCGTTCGGTGGCGGTGAGCCCGTCCATGGTGGGCATCCGGATGTCCATGAGCACCACGTGGGGAGAGTGCTCGCGGACCAGCTCCTCCACCTGACCGCCGTCCTCGGCCTCGGCCAGCACCCGCAGGTCGGGGGCGCCGCCCATCATCATCACCAGGCCGACCCGCACCAGGGCGTCGTCGTCGACGATCACCACGCCGATCCGTCGCTCTTCGTCCTGTTCGCTCATGCCGTCCACGGTAGCCAGGCGGTGAGGTTCCAACCGCCGTCCTCGGCGGTTCCGTACTCCAGACGTCCCAACGCCAACGAGACCCGTTCGGACAGGCCGACCAACCCCTGGCCGGATCCCGCTCCGGTGGACACTCCGCCCTCGAAGGCCCGGCCGGGTGGTCCGTTGGCCACCGACACACTCAGTCCCTCTCCCGGCGCCCCGAAGACCCGCACGCGGGTGTCGGCCCCCGGAGCGTGCTTGCGGGCGTTGGTGAGCGCCTCCTGGACGATCCGGTAGGCCGTGCGCCCGGTCCGCTCCGGCACCTCGCCGGTGTGCTCGTCGACGAACTCCACCGTGACACCGGCGTCGCGGGCCTCATCCACCAGCTGCGCCAGGTCCGCCAGGGTGGGCTGGGGCAGTTCACCCACCGGGGCGCGCAGCACCCCGATCACCTCGCGCAGGTCCTGGAGGGCCTGGTGGGCGCTCTCCCGGATGACCTTGGCCGAACGGGCGACCTCCTGGGCCGGGGCGTCCGGCCGGTACTCCAAGGCGCCGGCGTGCACGCTGAGCAGGGACAGCCGATGCCCGAGCACGTCGTGGATCTCGCGGGCGATGGACTCACGGACCCGGTGCTGGGCGTGTTCGGCCCGAAGCTCCGCCTCCGCCTCGGCGTGCACGGCCCGCTCCCGCAGTGATTCGAAGAGTTGGCGTCGATGCTGCACGGAGATCCCCCACCCGGCGACGGCTCCCTGGAAGACCGCGCTGAGCAGGAACATCACCAGGAACGGGGCGTGGGTGTCGGGGTGCAGGGCCACGTTGACGAAGGAGGCGACGAAGCTCAGACCCAGCACGCACAGGCCCACCTTGGGCGGTCGATGTACGCACAGGGAGAACAGGGCCGCGAGCATGGCCCCGCCCATCAGGGGGAAGACCGCCGACAGCACCACGAGTACCACCGCGATCCGCACCGGCCACCGGCGTCGCCACCACAGGGCCGTGCAGGACGCCAGGGCGATGAGTTGGTCGGCGATCCGGAACGGCTCCGGTACCGAGGGCGGTGGCGGGTCTCCGGGAAGGGTCATGGCGCCGATCAGCCCGAACCCCAGGGCGACCAGGAACATCAGGGAGTCCACGACCCAGTCGCGCGCGCTGCGCCGGTGCCGCTGCCCGGACGGGGCCGTGTCGTTCATCGTTTCCGGAGTCTACGAGCGCGCGAGCGCCGGTGGGGCCGCCACAGAGCGGACTCGGTACCGAAGGCCGGTCGAGCGATACTTTGGTCGAGAGCCCCGGGCCACGGCGCAGACCTTGGTTCACCGGCCCCATACCTGCGCCCGATCCATCGCCTGGCGCGCCTGCCTAGGCTCGAAGCATGCGCAAGTCACTGCAGAGCGTGGGCCTCCTGCTCACCGTCATGGGGGTCAGCGGGGTGATCGACCACCTCTGGACCCAACCGATCCTGGGTATCGTGCTCAACGCGTTCAACCGCTTCGTCGTGGAGCGGGTGCCCGGACTCCAGGAGAATGCGATCCTGGCCAACCTGGGGTTGTCCGCCGTCGGAATCCTGCTCATCGTGGTGACCGAAGCACTCTCCCGGACCCGAAGCGCCACCTGAATCCCATCGCTCACGTCGTTTCACGCCCGTTTCACGCTCGAGACTAGGTAGCGTCAACAGGCGGAGCAGTCGCGCGTGAAGCTGGGAGAACACCCGATGAGCACTTTGGTCACCGGAGCCACCGGACAGGTGGGCCGACGTGTCCTGACCGAGCTTCGCAGCCGCGGCCTGCCCGCCGTCGGGGCTTGCAGGGATGGGGAGGTCCGTCTGGACTGGACGGACACGAGTAGCTGGAAAGCGGCGCTGGAGGACGTGGAGAGACTCTTCGTGTCCGTGCCCATGGCCGGGGGCCTGACCGAACGGGCGGGCGCCTTCCTGCAACAGGCGTCCGAGTCGGGGGTGGGCACCGCGGTCCTGATCACCGCCATGGGCGCCGAGGACGGTCCGCCCGACTCCGAACAGCGTCACCTGGAGTCCAGGGTCCGTGAACTGTTCGGCCACTGGACCATCGTGCGTCCCAACTGGCTGGATCAGGACTTCACCGAGGGGCTGTTCGCCCGACTGGCGCGCGCCCGCAACGGCCGACTGGAACTTCCGGTGTCCAAGCGTGCCGCCGTCAGCTTCGTGGACGCCCGGGACGTGGCCCACACCATCGTGGCCGCCCTCACCGATGACGCGCACCACGAACGCGAGTACACCCTCACCGGTCCCGTCCCGGTCACCTTCCGCGAGGTGGTCAAACGAACGAAGGGGACCGAGAGCCCGGTGTGGCGGTACAAGAAGGTCGACGAGGCCGGCTTCTACTTCCGGGCGACGAACATGGGCTGGTCGGAACGGTACGTGGACACCCTCAACGCACGTTTCCGCGCCATCGCCAACGGCCGGGCCGCCAGGGTCACCGAGGACGTGCGCCGTGCCCTGGGCCGCGACCCCGTCCCCATGGCCAAGTTCGTCCGCGAGGCCGTCATCTAAAGACCCGGACGGACACGACCCCGGACGGTGGGCCGTCCGGGGTCGCACCGGTTC